>NZ_AP025461.1:1284604-1605756 GCF_024347315.1 Vibrio atlanticus
TCATTTCAAGCCCGCTGGATATCAAAGCGCGAAACATGGAATACCGCGTTGAAAGCCTGATGACACAAATGGTCGAGGAACGTGAAGTTGAAAACATCAAATACGAACAGATTGAATCGAATTTTGGCTTGATCTTAGCGCTCATCCAACAACTCTCGATTGCTTGTGTTGTTGTGGTATTGGCAACAGCCGTTATCAATATGGAGTCAAGCCAAGGCATCATGGCCGCGATAATCATGTTGACCAACCGTTACTTTGCGCCCTACCAACAAGTGATGCGTACCGCGAGCCGCTGGGAACTAAACAAGCTTCATATACAACGTATCGCCGAACTTCTTGAACTGGCCGCGTCGGTTGAACATCAACATGAGACGACCGAAGTAGAACGTATTTCTGTTAAATATTCTGAAAAGCAGCGTATCGAATTTGAACTCGGACAAACCTATTTGCTTACCGGGAAAAGTGGCTCGGGTAAAACCCACCTTGCCAACTGCATTACACGTCAGAACAATGATAACAAACTGGACATCGTGATTAATGACACGCCTCTGAGTGACGTAAACTACAACGTTTGGCGTAACAGTGTACTGATGGTTGATAAGACCAGCTCGTTCGTAGAAGGGACGATTATCGATAACCTCACCTGTTTCCGCCCAAGCTTGAACAATACGGCTTTCGCCTTATGTGAAACCATGAACATCAAGGCTCAAATTGACGGGTTGCCTGCAGGTTTCTATACCGAGCTCAAAGGTCACATGCGTAACCCATTCTCACGCCAAGTTGGCTATGCGCTGTTACTCGTCCGAGCCCTGCTCGCCAGTAAACGTGTATTGATATTCGATGACATTGATTGTGTCTTTGATGAAGAGTTCGCACGCGTCGTCCTCACGAGTACCGCCTATCGTGCCAATGACAAGATCTTAATTATCGCTAGCAACAAGATGGATAAACTTAACCACCGCCTCAAACGCGTAAAACTTACCGGAGGTGACCAATGAGTATCCTAGTAGACTTCAATAATGTGCCGCAACGTGTCTTAGATTTTGAATCTAGTGGATACGACGAACGTTACAGTCAATCGCCACTTATTCGTGGTTTGGCCTACACCTTGATAGCGCTCGAATGGGAAGGCACGCCCGCTATACTCAGCGATGCTTTTATTCCAAAACCCAAAGACGGCGATAGCTTTACAGCAACCATAGAACGCCTTGGATACCGCTGTGATGTGACCAAACTAAAGACACTCGAGAATATCGATAAATATCCTCACCCGTGCTTTATTGAGATAGAAAACCTCAGTGCCATCTTCTTAGGGACAAAAGATGGGAAGTTGCTGCTGTTTGATTACACGAACAACAACACCATTGAATACCCAATGTGTAAAAAGCCCTGCTTGCTGATTTCTATTAGCGAATATTCTCGTCTGTTCCGCGAACCACCGCCGGAGTCGCAAGACAGAAGCAATTGGATTAAATACGCGTTCTACCGTTACAACAATGAACTTAAAAGCCTGATTATTCTTAGCTTCGTCATCAGTATTCTCGGTGCATTGCAGCCATTCTTCATCATGAGTGTCTATAACTTCGCACTGACTTCGAGCTCTCAAGCCACGCTCTATTGGTTGACCCTATTTGCCGTGATCGTCGGCTTCTCGGAATACTTCTTCAAAAAGATGCGAGTCAACATCATTGCCACCTCCGGTAAAGATCTCGCGGTTCACATATCCCAAGCCGTAATATCGAAACTGCTTTGGCTGCCCTACGCAATGACTTCAACCGCAGGGGTTTCGTCTCAGTTGGCTCGTTTGAAAGATATCGATACCTTCCGCCGCTTAGTGACCGCAGAATCGACCCTTAGTTACTTTGATATGCCGTTTGTGATTGTATTTATCATCGCGATTGCCCTGATGTCTGGTACAGCGGCATTAGTGGTGATGGGTGGTTTAATATTGATGTTGGTGTTCTGTGTGTACTCTCGTTACATCTACTCACAAGCCACATCTAAAAGCTCTCGCGCCAATGCGATGGTCTCTTATCAATGGAATGAAATCCTTCGTGGTATCAAGACCATTCAAGGCTTGCCTTTGTTGCGCGTGGTTCAATCTCGTTTTAGTGCCTCCCATATGCAAAGCACAAGTGATGCGGAGAATGTTGCTGTAACCAACAGTAAAATTCAGGCTGCAGGCGGTAGTTTGATTCAGGTGATTGGTACTGCAAGTATCGTGACCGCAGTAATCGGAGTCATGGAAGGCACTTCTGATGCGGGTGCGATGCTTGCAACCGTTATTCTCGTTTGGAAAGCACTAGGCCCGATCATGGGGATCTATAACTCAATTTCTAAGTTTCAATCCATCAAGGCGTCATCGGCACAGATAAACAATTTAATGTCGATGAATGACGACAAGCTAACGCTAGAAAAAAGCCCGCCTATTCGGCTGTTCCAAGGAAATATTGTGGGCAGTGGTGTCAGCCACCGTTACACAGGGGCAGCAACAGGGTTAACCAACCTTGGTTTCAAGATACCTCCCAGTGCAAAAGTCGTCATATGTGGCCCGACTGGCTGTGGAAAAACCACGCTCATTTCAATCATGGCTGGTTTAGAAGATCGTTATCAGGGCGCGGTGTCTGTCGATGGCTATAACATTAAGCAATTCAACAGTTATCGCTATCGCACGTCGATTAACTACATCCCTTTCAATTTGCACATTTTCGAAGGTTCTTTGGAGACCAATTTCATTTTACACAATGGATTGATTCCGACAGAGAAAATGCAGGAGATGGTGAGCTTCTTCGAGCTAGACGAATGGCTGCCAGAAGGCTTGGCGACTCAATTGAGTGTCGATAAATGCAAAGGTCTTCCCAATGGCATTCAACAAAAGCTGCGTTTGGCACTTGGTTTAGGCAACTGTGAGCAATCTCTGATAATCATTGATGAACCGTTCAACGGGGCTGAAAATGAAAACGCCCAGTATTTTAACCGACTGTTCAGCGATAAGTTGCTGAATAAAACCGTCATTTTTTCGACCAATGATCCCGGTTTGATCGCTACTTCCAATATGAGTTTGGTTCTAGAACCTGATGGCAACTTGAAATATTTTGGCTTAACAGACAAATACTTAAACAGCTTGAGTTAAACACGACGATGCTTATTCACAAATTACTCGTTAGATAAATGGATGTAATTGACAAAAACATAAGTGAGAGAGATGATTCGCTCTAAAATCACCGATAAAAAGGAAGCAAATGTACACATTCGTTGCAGACAAGCTTGATGTAGCTTACTTATCCGCAATTCCTGAAAACCATCAACTTCAGGGCTGCGATGTGCCTGAAGAGGAAATCGAACTTCGAGAGATCATAGAAGTTTGGTATGAGTGTGCCTTTCTACCCGCTTTCAATCTTCAGAAAATCGATATCGAGAACAAAGCTGAGTTAACCGTCGTACAATCAAATGTTCTGAGCAACGATACGCGTACGCTCGCTTTCCTACTCAAAAACAGAGTGTACCGCGCTGCACTGAACAGAATGCTCGGTGTTTGGGCACTAGAACCTTCTGCAAAAACGATGTTAGAGCAACTTCTATTTGAACTAAGTCTCGATAAAAATCACCCTAATTAACTCGCTTTTTAAGATACTCATCAATAAGCATCAAAATCAAACCGACCGCCAAACGCTATAAATTGCTAGCAAGAGAAGCCATTTCAAAATAAGCTGTGGAATCACAAGAACTTATACCCCTCCCACACTTCCATTAAATTTACAGTTTCAAAGTTTCCATATCGGCATTTTTATTCTACTGTTTTTATATAAAACCAGTTGGATGGATCCTTAATATGTCGACACTTACGGTCTGGAATAACCTTTCAGTTAAACATAAACTCTTTGGCTTAGTTCTACTACCAATCTCATTGCTCCTTTTCTTAGCCGGTAGACAAGCTTACTTTCTGACGACGCAGTTAAACGATTTTGAGCGAACCAATCAGTTAGCAATTTACCTTGAAGATATCTCTGTCTTGTATCGAAGTACTTTGGCACCAAACACTGAAGAGTTCGTTAATCGAAGTGCTAAGGTAAATGCCGAGCTCAAAGCACTTTCACCTAGCATATTTCTAAACAGTTCCGAAGAAGTGAACCAACTGCTGGCCGACTTCAGTGAGGCAACCTTGTCGACTATGAAAACGACCGACAGTTTCGATAAGCTGGATGCGATTGAGTGGCAAAGTGACTTGTACCAACAATTGTTGCTAGCCATTGAGAAAGTCCCTTTTGATATCACCAAGCGTGAGATTCAACAGCACCTCACCGCCTTGCATCAACTAGAGTGGTTGATGTTTTGGTCAAATGAAGAATTTAAGCTCAGCGCTTCACTCTTCGATATTTACCAAAATCATCAAGAGTATGATTCTGAACTAGCCGAGTTGGTTGAAAGCCTCAATGCTAGGCAAGTTTTGTTCTTAGAAAGATTTGTGTCCTTGAATGCCAATACACATCAAGTTTCACTCATGATTGAAGTGTTTAAAGATGAGGCTTTTATGAAAAGCCAAGAGATACGTCACGCACTTCATAGTTCATCCACAATAAGCGCATTGACTCCACAAGAGATCACTACCGGACTCAATGCGATGAGTGCTCGCCTAAGCCTGTTGCAGAATTTAGGTGACGTGATCAAACAAGAGTTCCAAGCCGAAGTAGCTCAAGCGATCTCAGATGCTCAAACAGAAAGAACGCTATTTATTTCCATCGTCACGTTGCTTGCAGCAACTGTTATGGGATTAACCCTCAGTTTAGCGAAACAAGTCACCAACAATCTTGGGCTAGTTCTTAGGTTCTTAAAAAGTGAAAATGATGATACCCGCCCTTCTTTGGACAAACTGATTCAAGGCAAAGACGAACTCAGCCTATTTGCTCAGCAAGTAGAGCGACTGACCATCGAACGAGAACATGCAAAAGAGAAGTTAACGATAGCGAAAGAAGACGCAGAGCGAGCTAAAGAAGACGCCGAAGAAGCCAAAGACCACGCGATACAAGCTAGCAAAGCGAAAAGTAGCTTCTTGGCCAATATGTCTCATGAAATTCGAACCCCACTGAATGGCGTTATCGGTATTTCGGAGATTCTGTCAGACACACCACTTACACCAACACAACGTGATTATGTAGATACGATCGAGACCTCATCTCAACTACTGCTAAGCCTGATCAACGACATCTTAGACTTCTCTAAGATTGAATCTGGCATGCTATTAATCAGCCCGCATTCGGCATCGATTAGAGAATCCATTTACGACATCGCATCTATTGTCGCGCCAAAAGCTAAAGAGCAAAAAATATCAGTGAACGTTGATATCAGCCCAGACACACCTGCACGCGTGATGATCGATGATCACCGATTAAGACAGATCTTGATGAACTTTATGTCGAACGCGGTGAAGTTCACAGCAGAAGGTGGCGTTACCCTGTCAATCCAAACGCTAAACAAAGCAGAAAACAATGTCACCCTAAGGTTTTCTGTGCGAGACACGGGGATTGGTATCGATAAACAGCAACAGAAACAGATATTCGAACCGTTCGCTCAAGAAGATGATTCAACGACCAGACAATTCGGTGGTACTGGTCTTGGCCTTGCGATCAGTACTCAGCTTGTTGAACTTATGGGTGGTCAGATCCAACTCGACTCCGTCAAAGGTGAAGGCAGTTGTTTCTACTTCGATCTAGAATTACCCATTGATTTAATGTTGCCAAAACCAAGCACAGCAACCGCCGACATTTATGTTCTAGGTAACGCGAACATGCTCTCTAAACGAATAGAATGGGACCTTAACCTCTATGGTTTAGAAATAACCCAACGAACGAGAGATACAGTTGAGCTTACACAACAACTCACGATTAAAAAGCACACTAACCCAATCACAGTTGTCTTTGCTGAAGATGACACATTCCAAGCCAGTGACTATACCAGTGACTTAGATAAGCTCCACCAAAACGGCATCACTATCTGCTTGATTCGATCATTTTTGAGCGAGCCGGCTGACATCGGCAATTGTGTTACGGCTCAAGTATCACAGCCCCTACTCGGTTTACGTTTGATTAAAGCGGTTGAGCTCTGTGATACACAAGGTCGGGTTGAGCTTTCAGAGGCGAACCAGCCTTCTCTAGAGATACAACACAAAATTCTGATCGTCGAAGACAACAAGGTCAACCAAAAAATTGCCGGACTTCATGTTGGTAAAAGTGGTTTTGAATTCGAGTTTGCGAATAATGGCCAGGAAGCCGTGGACATGTTCAGCTCGAACCCTCACTACGCAGCAATACTCATGGACTGCATGATGCCGGTTATGGATGGCTTTGAAGCGACAAGTAATATTCGCCGCGTTGAAAAAGAGACCAATGCCACGCGTCGTATCCCTATCATTGCCCTGACCGCCAGTGTGATTGATGACGATATTCAAAGGTGTTTCGACGTAGGCATGGACGACTACGTGCCAAAACCATTCAAATTTGAAATGTTAAAAGAAAAAGTACTTGCCGCCGTTGAAGCAATGCCACTTCCTGTTGCCTACAAAACTAAACCTACGAAAAAACCTGCGACCGTAACGCCGACTCTTAATGCTGCAGCTAAGCGGACAGTGCCGGAGGAAATAGAACAAAACGCGGTTCCGAGCAAATCTGAAAGAATACTGCTCGTCGAAGACAATCGAGTTAACCAAAAAGTCGCTTCGGTCATGCTAACAAGGGCTGGTTACGCTTTTGAAATTGCAGAGAATGGTCAAATTGCCGTTGATATGTACCAAAACGACAGTAGTTTCGACATTATATTAATGGATTGCATGATGCCCGTTATGGACGGCTTCACAGCAACTAAGGAAATTCGGGAGCATGAGAAAAATCTAGGCTTAAGCAAAACTCCTATCATCGCGTTAACCGCCAGTGTTATCGATGATGACATTCAAAAGTGCTTTGATTCAGGCATGGATGGATACGTAGCGAAGCCCGTAAGAAAAGAAAAGCTATTCCATCAAATAGAAAGTGCGACTTGTTAGGAGAAACCCATGGATTGGATTAAAACAATAAAAACACTTCCACGCAGAGTCATATTGCCAGTCGCGGTAGGGCTATTAGGAAACTTGCTTCTTCTCAGCCCAGCTCATGCCGCAGAAGATTACGCCATATTCTCTTTAGATTCAGGATTTGAAGAAATATCGATAAACAAAGCAAGGAAGCTGTATAGAGGAAAAACAAAACGACTCGATGGTAAACGTGTAGAACTTTCTGATTGGCCTGAAAACAGCAGCGAACGTGAAGTTTTTTACCAACAACTGCTTGGAAAAAACGCAGCTCAAATGAATGCCCATTGGGCGAGCTTATCCTTCTCTGGTAAGGCTCGTTATCCAAGAGAGATTAAATCGGCGTCCACCGAAACCTTGGTTGACTGGCTTGATGACAAGCCCAATCGAATTGGGTACGCCCCGCTCTCGACGCTCCCTGAAAATGCCAATGTTCTATACGTTATAAGCTCGGAGAAATAATATGAAAAAAATAATCACGTCAGTGCTATGTGCTTCAATTGCCTCTCCGGCTTTCGCTATTATTGAACTTACAGATAATTTTTCGTTAAGCGGATTTGGTTCTACTTCTTGGGCAACATCAGATAATGATTCCCCTTTAATCATCAACCGTGGTTTTACCGATGAAAATTGTTATGACTGTGATACCACCTTTGGGGTCCAGCTTGACTACTTCTACAACTCATTTAAGGCTTCCGTGCAAGTTGTCAAACCGCCCCAATATGATTGGAGTGACCCACAACTCGAGTGGGCTTATCTTGGCTATGAGTTTAATAACTTTGATGTGAGTATTGGTCGTCTAAGGCTTCCCCTGTTTCTAGCTTCTGAATACTATTATGTTGGCCAAGCCTATATGACGGCAAGACCACCAACAGAGGTGTATAACAGCGTTCTTGGTATTACCGCTTTCAACGGTGTCAAAGTGAGTTGGACTCATGATGTAAGCGATGAAGCTACCCTACAACTCTCTCCATTTGTCGGAATCAAAGATAAGAATGAAGTCGACTTCAATTCGACAACCGAGCTGGAATTTGAAACGAATCGAATGTTCGGAGCCAATCTACAATTGAGTGGTGATGACTATCGTTGGAACTTATCTTTCCTTGATTCAAATTTCGATCAAACGACAAAAATTAAAAACGTTGGCACGCTTCCAACAGCAGACAACCAACACATCCAACTTTGGTCGCTAGGCGCTGAATATGAATTTGGCCAAGCTGTATTGGCGAGCGAAGGTCAAATCAGTGACGTTTCTTCATCCATGTACGCGAGCCTAGGTTACCATTTAGGAGCATTCACACCTTACGTAGTATACGGCGCGCAATTTAACGCCAATGAGCACTTAGAAGGGAATAGCTACTTAGTTGGTGTAGATTACGACTTGATGTCAAATATATCTATCAATGGTGAAATGCAATTCTTCGAAGCTCGTAGGTCAAACGGTGCCTTTATTGACGCCCCTAAAACCGATAAAGATGCATTGCTCTACACCATCATGTTGAGTTTTGTTTTTTAGCTCGAATTCAAATCGATGGTCACTTGCAGCAATTAAGATCAAAAAAAGCCAGTCGAATATTCGACTGGCTTTCTCAATAACGGTTTATCAGCTTACCATTAACCCATCTAAAGCTTACGAGCTTGGCGCAACTCGTTTCTCTTTCAACTGTTCAATAACATAATCAGGAGCCACTTTACCTAGCTCACCCAAGCAATCATCGGTTTTTTCATTGCCATAGCGTACATAAATATCGCATACCGCGTATAACTGTTCTGGAGAGCCAGAGATCAAATACGCTTTCTCGAACGATTTAGTCGACTTGTCGATATCCAACTCTTCTTGTAGTACCCCATTGAGATACCAGTAATAGCTGTTATCTTTTGCAAGTTCTGCTGCTACTTCAATCTCTTTGGCTGCTGCTGCCTTATCTTCAAGGCGAACCAAAGTTAATGATTTAGAATAGTGCATCGCTGCATTGTCCGGCACGTTCTTCAAACCACGATCCAACACCTCGACCGCTTGTTGATCTTTATTCTGAGCTCGGAAGTTATCCGCGTAGCTCAGCCAAACTTGAGGGTCTTTCTGGTGAGTATTAATCAACTCAAGATAAATCGTTTCCGCTTTATCCCATTCATTGTGCCAACGGAGCACGTCAGCGAACAACAATTGAAACTTTTCAGATTCTTGTGATTCCAAGAATGTTATTAACTCAGCGACAGGTTGTTCGATTTGTGCTTTCTGTTCTTTATCTAACGTATTGTAATCACGAACTAAGTTCGATGTTGCTGAATGACGAACCATAGAGTCTGTATCGCTCAGCAAAGGCGAAACTAACGCCCAACGATGCTCAAGTTGATATGGCGAAGAACCGATAATCGAAGCCTCACGAACTTCAGGGTTTTGATCTTTCAAACCTCTTGCCACCGCCACCAGCGCATTCTGGCTTGGATATGAAGCAAGCTCTTGCAGTGCACCAGTACGATTTTCAACAGATTGATTTTGATCTTGTGCCATGTAAGACAACTGTTGAATGCGGGTTTGAGTGTCCGTCATTTCGAGCACTTGATTGATATTTTGTGCCGGTGCGTCAACGGTTTGTTGAACGCTATTGGCAGCCATTGCTGACGTTGAAATCAATGCAGACGTTGAAATCAATGCAGACGTTGAGATCAATGCGGACGTTGAAACCAACAAAGCAACAGCCGTCGCTAAACTCTTCTTCATAGTATTACCTTAAACTGGAGAACTTAGCCTGTCCTTAGACTCGTATCTGATTAAATTTGTCTTGGTCCTGTTGACCCAAAAAACGAGTTAAAACTTGGTCTCGAACGTAGTTTGTTGCGCCTGTTTTGCACGATGTGCCATTAATACTGAATCACTGAATTTGCCATGAGCAACCGGATGCCCCATCGCACGAGCGATATAAGCCATCGACTTGTCGACATGAGAAAAGAACTTGTGCCAACCTGCACATAAGTAGTTCAAGCCCGGTTCGCCTGCGCGAGTTTTGATAAAGCGGTTTTTAGGACATTCACCATGACAAGCAAACTTGTAATCACACTGCTGACATTGACTGGTCATTGTACGTGATTTAGCGAAACCAAACTTTTGCTGTGGTGCGCTGTACGCCAAATCATCAAGCTTCTCGTGGTGGATATTGCCAATTTTGTATTCAGGGTAAACGTAGTGGTCACAAGAGAACACATCACCGTTTGGCTCCATCGCGAGGCCTTTACCGCATATCTCATTCAAGGTACAAAGCGGGTTAGGACGCCCTATCCATGTTTCTAAACTTGCTTCAAAATACTGAACGAACACTTTACCGATGTCGTTCTTCGCCCACTCATCAAATACAGAAATAAGGAAGTTACCCCAAGCCAAGTCCGACACACACCACGATTCCATGATCGAATCTTTATGGCCGGGGATCAGGCGTTTGTCGCCTTGTTTTAGCTGCTCACTCACTTGGGATGTTTGTGGCGCAACCGTTCTAAAGGTTTTCTGTTCAACGATAGGAATAAACTGCATTTGTGGAGACTTCACCACATCACGTAGGAAGCGATACACCTCAAGTGCATTTTGACTGGTGAGGTTATTCACACAAGTCAACGTTGCAAATTTAACTTGATGTTTGTGCAGCAACTCAACCGCCGCCATCACTTGTTTGAATGTGCCACGGCCTGCTCTGTTAACACGATACGCATTGTGCAGCATTTCAGGGCCATCAATACTCAAGCCGATCAGGAAGTTATTCTTTGCTAAGAATCGGCCCCAATCGTCATTCAGCAGTGTGCCGTTGGTTTGTAGGTCATTTGAAATCAACACACCTTCAGGCTGGTACTTTTTTTGTAGCTCAACCACTCTTTCAAAGTACGCTAAACCCAGCATAGTCGGCTCGCCGCCCTGCCATGAGAAGATAATTTCAGGCGTGTTTTGACCTTCGATATATTGTCGGATGTAGGTTTCTAACGTCTCATCATCCATTCTTGGAGAACTGCCTTTCTTGTACTCCAACAAATCTTGCTTACTTAGGTAATAACAATATTTACAGTCGATGTTGCACGCTGCGCCAATTGGCTTAGCCATAACATGCAAGCGTTTAGACGCTTTACCATTGTATTGTGGACCTTGAGTAATGTGCATGATTTATCTACCTATCTTAGTGTCTGTAGCCATCATAATGCCTATTTCAATCAGTGGCATGTTATACCCTTTATAACCAATAGGAATGACCTTAAACGTTAAAATTGCCCTCTATTTCGAACATTCGAGGCACGTGATGAAATTTTTTAATTACAAACAAATAGCGGCGATCAGCAGCGTCACCATGACTATTTTCCTAAGCGGCTGTGCGAGCGTGCCTACACACCCCATCGCCCAACAAATTGACCAAGAAATGGTGCTAGTTGAAGGTGGTACATTCACCATGGGTTCGAACGATCCTGAAGCGACCAAAGCAGAACGACCAGCACGAAATATAACTGTAGATAGTTTCTACATTGCGAAGTTTGAGGTGACTCAAGAATTGTTCGAATCAGTGATGGGTTCATCTCTCAGTTATTTCCAAAACCCACAAGTTCCAGTCAATAACCTTAGCTGGCAGCAAGCGAACTACTTCGTTGATCAATTGAACGAACTTACTGGTGAAGAATACCGCCTGCCGACTGAAGCTGAATGGGAATTTGCTGCGAAGGGTGGCAACAAAAGCAAAGGCTATACTTACAGTGGTTCCAATAACTTAGATGATGTTGCGTGGTACTCAGCAAATTCTAAAAATAGCGCACATCCAGTCGGGCTAAAGAAGCCAAATGAACTAGGCTTATATGACATGACCGGAAACGTGGGTGAGTTTGTGATTGATGCCTTCGATGACACCTTCTACCGATTCGGTCCAACAGACAATCCTAACAACGCAAAACACAGCGACGTTGGTTTATCACACAAATCAGTGCGCGGTGGCAGCTTTGCTTATGACGAAGATGAATCTGAAAGTTACCGTCGCGACTTCGCAAGCCAATCGATCACTATGTCAGATATGGGTCTGCGTTTAGTTAAAGACACGAACTAGCTAAAGCTGTGAGCTAGTTAAAGAGATGAACTAATTAAAGGTGCCAACGGTTATGAATCAACAATCTTCACTAGCGATACTAAATACGACTTGCACTATACACACATTAAAAATCTGACCAAACATTAGGGCGTGTTGATCTTTCGTGAGTGTTTTTTGAACAGCATGGTAAAGAGTTATAATTTGCTTCGCCAAAAGTAAAACCATAACCAATACCATGCCAAGAACAATGCTAACTGATATTCGCTGGGAACTGCTACTCCAAGTTATGAAAAGTACAGGTCGTATTTACGATAAAACTGAACATCGAATGACATTTGAAGGAATACTTTATCGAATGAGAACAGGTATTCCTTGGCGAGATCTACCCTCTGAGTTCGGAGAGTGGAGTACCGTTTACAGACGATTTAATCTTTGGTCAAAGAAAGGGATTTTAGATAAACTTTTCAAAAGCTTATCTAGCATGGCTGATTTTGAATGGGTCTTTCTTGATGGCTCTATAGTTCGAGCGCATCAGCATAGTACAGGTGCAGCTACTGAAAGCTCAGAGCAAATAGGAAAAAGTCGCGGGGGCAACTCAACCAAAATTCACTTAGCCGTAGATAGTGGTGGTCTGCCGATTTGCTTTGATTTATCAGAAGGACAACGCCACGATATAGTGCATGCCGAAAGCTTAGTTGAACAACTCGATGAAGTTAATACTATCGTTTGTGATAAAGGATATGACAGCGAACCTTTCCGTACTTTTGTTAAGGAACGTGGCGGAGAAACGGTAATTGCTAAACGCAATTACGGACAAGATATAGACAAAGACAGTATGGATTGGTGTCTATACAAGTATCGTCACTTGGTCGAAAATGCCTTTGGGAGAATTAAGCATTATCGAGCTATTTCAAGTAGATATGACAAGCTAGAAAGGAATTATGCCAGCATGTTATCGCTGGCATTCATGTTAATGTGGCTACCGATGTATTGTTGAACACAAAATGTACAGCAAAGATCAACACGCCCTAGAAATTTGAACAAACGTTAGAACTCTGCGGCAACGCTGAATAAGGAACTTCTATGCAATACACCAAGCTTTCAGGAGTAACACTCGCGTTACTCTGTGCTCTCCCAACTTCGGCTTCGGAAAAGCCAGATCTAGTTCTTCAAATCACGGTAGATGGCCTGCGCGCAGATCTTATCGAACGATATAAGCACAACTTCGGTGAAGGTGGCTTCCGCTACTTAATGGATGACGGCACTTACTACACCAACGCGAACTACCAACATGGCAACACGGAAACGATCGTGGGCCATGTGTCGCTTGCAACCGGTGCTCCACCGAGCGTACACGGCATGGTAGGTAACGTTTGGTATGACCGTAGCGAAGAACGTTTGGTGTATAACGTAGAAGATGGCAACTACAAAATGTTGACCTCTGGCGCGGGTGTCGACAAAGCAACTGAGATCGACCCAACGCAGAAGACAGCACAGGGCGATGGCCGTTCTCCTGAGCCAATACTCTCCACCACGTTTGGTGACGAGCTGACAATTTCCAATAGTGGCAAATCAAAAGTGTTCGGTGTGTCTGTGAAAGACCGCGGCGCAATCTCATTGGCAGGACACAGTGGTAAAGCCTTCTGGTTCTCCAAAGCGCAATCTGAGTTTGTCACCAGCAATTATTACTACGGCGAGTATCCAGATTGGGTATCACGTTGGAACGAGAAAGCGATTGCTGCAGAGTACTCGAAACAGAAATGGGAGCTCTCATTACCACGTGAAAACTACACGCTGCAAGAGCACGATACCGAACACAAAGTGAAACTCGGTGATTTCCAACGCACCTTCCCTCACCCTTATGGCCCCGCGAGTTACAAGTACTACAGCACAACGCTAACCGTTAGCCCGGCTGGCGATGAAATCACAGAAAACTTTGCAAGCACACTGTTGATGCAAGAGAAGCTAGGTCAAGGTGACGTGACCGATTACCTGTCTGTAAGTTTTTCATCAAACGACTACGTGGTGCACTTATACGGCCCTGAAAGCCTAGAGACAGAAGACAACCTAATTCGACTCGATAAGACGATCGCCAAGCTTCTTAAAACCGTTGATCACCAAGTCGGACTAAAGAATACACTAATTGTGTTGTCTGCCGACCACGGTGTACCTGAATCTTCACCTGCGGCAAATGCGCTTGGCTTCAATCAAGCTCAATACTTCAATAAAGACACACTGCTCTCGAGTGGCGTAGAGCAAAGGTTGAAGGATGAGTTTGGTTTATCCAAAGACGCAATACGCTTGTACGCACAGCCTTATATTTATCTGAATCACGATTTAATCGCAGAAAAGAAACTTGACCTAGCGAAAGTGCAGGAAGCGATTGCTGATGAGATTGCCAAAGTAAAAGGCGTTGCGTTTGCCGTATCGAGCAGTGATATCGCGGCAAACCGAGTACCTGATACTCATGTAATGCAGCTCATTAAGAACAACTACCACCCAGCTCGTTCTGGCGATGTGTATGTGGTATTTGCTCCACGTAGCTACATTAACGACATGGAAGGCCTTCAAATCGCCTCGACTCATGGCTCGCCATGGAAGTACGATACACATGTCCCTGTCATCTTCGCAGGCTACGACGTTGAAGCTCAGAAAATCTCACGTCCAGTCACGCCATACGACATTGCACCAACGCTTTCGAACAAACTGGGTATCACTCAACCAAGTGGTTCAATTGGAGAAGTTCTGCAAGAAATTACCGAATAATAGATGTCATTGAGGTTTCTTAGTTTTAATGTCGAAACCCACACCAAGTAAAAGAGCCACTTATCAATTCAGACTGACTCAGTCAAAACAGATAAGCGGCTCTTTTTGATTGCCTGTAGTTAGGTCGAAATCCAATCAACGTATGTCAGCGCTGGGAATAACGGCTATTCGCACAAACATTTTCCATTAATCCCCCTTTAGAGGCTAACTTGATATGTCTTTTGCTGCCGCTTTGATCTTAGCGCGCAACCACTTGTGGCTAGGTTCATTAGTGCGACTCGGGTGCCAAATCATACACATATCGAGGTCTTCCAATTCGAATGGTAGTGGTAGTGTTTTAACCGAGTACTTTTCAGAAAAACAACGCACCGATGACATAGGTAACACTCCGATGTAATCAGAGCCCTCAATAACTGGCAGCATCTCAACAACACCCGCAGCGCGATAGACTATTCTGCGCTTTTCAAGGTCACTGTAGTGTTCAGAACTCAATAAGCTTTTACGTGCATGCCAACGAGATACAACCACATGCTCAACTGATAGGAACTGCTCCATATCGATCGTATCACCAATTGTAGGATGGTCCTTACGGCACACCACCACCAGTTCCTCTTTAGAAATCACCTCATGCTTGAGCATGGTTCTTCCTTTAGGTGTCATATCGATAATAACATCGTGTCTTTGAAGCCTTAAATCAGACTCGTAATCTTCCGTAAATAGAGGGTGAACTTCTAATGCGATACCAGGTGCAACTTGGCTGATTAACTGCATCACTCTTGGCATCATTTCGTAGCTTGCCGCCGAGACGCAGGCAATTGAATACACGCGCCCTGAAGTTTTGGGGTCGAAATCTCTTGATGCAGATAAGGTAGAAGTAAAATTTTTAAGCGCAGCGGCCATTGCCGGATAGATATCAATAGCGAATGTGGTTGGCTCTACGCCTGATGTGGTGCGGTGAAACAGTGGCTCATCATAAATATCACGAAGCCTAGCAAGCGCTTTGCTCACAGCAGGTTGGCTTATATCCATGCGATTGGCAGCCCTAGATAAGTTCTGCTCTTCATAGATAGCAACAAATATAGGAATTAAATTGAGTTCGGTGCTTTTCATACAGTTCCATATTAAAGAAGCAGGTTCCCTATAGTAGAGAGCCTGCCGATTTTGTTCGATGCGAATGACTAAAGTTTGCTACTTAGTTCTATCTTTTAAGTCTGGCAAGGCTTTAGGGATTTTCAAGCGGTCGAAAATTGAACGAGAATTGTTATGGCTTGCTTTGTCGCTAGGTAAGTTACGTAAGCCTTTCCATAAACGAGTGAATACGTTTCTATCTTCACTTCCTTGTTGAAGGGCTTCGCTATCTTCTAGCCAACGCTTTTGTTCGTTCGCTTTACCCAGTTGCTCTTTACTTAGCTGCGCTTTATCCAGCTCTAGCTGAGAGGTTTGGTTTCTTAATTGACGATAGATAAAGGTTCTCAATGCAGGCCAATTACCTTGCTTGAGTAAACGACGTAATACCAACCAACTTGGTGTTGGACGATTTGCGTAGTAACGCTTAACGGAAACAATCAACGCAATGCAGACTAATAACGCCAAACCAACAGTAATAAACACCGACATGTAGGCTTTGATGAAAGATTGGACTGTGTGTTTGGCTTCAAATACTTCTCCTTTTATCACCACGTTTTCAAGCCGTTGATTTTTGCTGTCCCACCACTGAAATGAAAACTCTGGCAACGTAAATTCACCACCCTGCTGAATAACATATACCGTCTCTTCAACTCGGCTTGAGCGATAATCACCACGTTCTTGTGTATCATCCAAACGGTTGGGCTGTGGGTAAGCTTGGAACTGCTGAGTGGACTCATTGGTTAGCACGTTTGGCAGCAACACAGAAAGGCTGTCTTTTGCCTTAATCGTGATAGTTCGAGTAATGGCATCGCCAACTTTTAGCTCTTCATTTGAACGTTGCCATTGCTGCTCTACATCTACTTCTGTCGCAGAAAACCAAGGCGTTTCATTATCGAGTAAGCCTGAAGGCAACGAAGCTTCAAACTTAATCGGCTGCGTGTAAAGCGTGCCGCCAACGTTTGAACCATCAGGAGCAGAAACTTGGATACGAACCGGCACGGTTGGAATCACAAATTCACCCGAGGTCATCGGATAAAGCGTCACTTCCCAACGCTGGCGTGACCATGTCGTGCCATCCACTCGTTCAGTGTAATTCGTCGCCAATTGGTTACGCTGCTTTGCAATTACATTGGGGATTTCGATGCTCCCAATTCGCGTACCACCCGTAAGCCAACGAGGGGTCGCAACCTCAATGTTCAAAATCACTTGCTCATTAACGCTGACTTTCGCTGGCGTTATCTTATCGCCTGACTTCGGTTTTTCTCCAACCCAAGCGATCAGTTCAACATCACCACTCTTCTGCAGATCATAGATATCAGCCGCAGAAGCAAGAGTAGGGAAAACAGTGCTAATCAATAGAACCATCGACACAAGCAAGGTCTTGGTTAGTTTAAAGGACTCTGAACATCCTAACTTTACTTGAATCGATTCAAGAGCTAAATCATGTCGACTCATTGTGTTTGCTCCTGTTTTGGCGTCTGTTCTTGTTTTCGCATCTGCTCTATCGAAGGCGCAGGATCTCTTAACTGAATTTGGAATTTGGATTTCAAGAAGAACTTAGGATCCGCTTCAACGCGTTTTAACCACTTGTCGGCAAGCTCTTGGCTGCCCAAGATTTCATTGGCGTTAAGCGTTTCCTTGAGCATCAATTCCGCTACCGTTTCTTCTTCGGCGCCATCACCCGTTCGCGGCTGATCGTCTTCGAGTTCTAAAGATTCTTCAGGGCCATCTGTGGTTCCAGACTGGCTTTCGCTGGTTCGGTTTACCTCTTCGACAATCCCGCTAAGCACTGCAAGGTTATTTTCCACATCCGTTTTTAGTTCTGGTGACAGATCCTCTTTCTCGCTTAGGGATTTCAAGAGGTCTCGCGCCGCAAGGTATTCACGCTGCCTAGCTAACGCACTGGCTGCATTGTACAAACCAAGGTCAGTTTTGGTTTGCAGGAACGCACTGTGAGCGAGCTTAAAATCACGAGCATAGTAATAAGCCGCGCCCTTTCGCATCGGGTCAGTAAAATGTTTTGCAGCTTGAAGGTACTCCTTCTGGTTCAACAAACGTTGACCTTGTTGGTCGGGCGTTAGCCATAAGTCCCACCACCATTGAGTGGTCTTATCCCAAGCTGTAAGAGACTCCACCACAACGGGTTTCTCAGCAGTTAAGTTGACTGTTTTCGCCAAAGTGTTTGGTGAATAAATGCTGCCCGAAATCACTAAACCAACGACACACCACTGCACCAACCATCCTTTTCTGAACCACAACAACATGATGATCACCATTGGAATAAGCAGGCCATAGCCCATGTCTTTCCAAGGCATTGAAGATTCGCCGTTAAGCTGCATGTTTCTTTCAACCGCTTGATTCAGTTGTCGAATATCCGAATCATCAACGGTCACCTCAATTACTCGACCACCGGTCTTGTTTGCTAAATTGCGCAATGAATCGAGGTCGACAGGATTATCGCTCACCACATTACTGTTTCCTGCGGCTAGAATAAACAACTGATACGGGTTGTCGTTAAAGAAGTTCTCGAACGCTCTGATGGTACTTGGATTTACACCATCCGATACCAACAACACTGACGAACCTAACTCGCCAGACAGTTGCTGATTAATCAATGGCAGTGCTTCTTCTGCTGACTTACCTGATACCGGCATGATATCGGGTGTGATAGCCGCTAGAAACGGTTCGAATACCTTGCTGTCTTGAGTGACGGGCATCGCGACGTGTGCGCTGCCTGCATAAACCACTAAGCCCGTATTACCACCTTTCCGAGCTGCTAATAAGTCTCTAATCTTCTGCTTAGATCGTTCCAAGCGACTCGGTGGTAAGTCTTTAGCGAGCATAGATTCACTGTTATCAAGCACAACCAACATCGACGCTTTGTCTTCACCAAAAGGCGATGCTTCACGTTGCCATGTTGGGCCCGAGCAGATAATGATGGCGATAGTCACAATCACTACCAATAGCTTCAACGGCAGTTGCTTGCGCCAGCCTGTTTCGCCAATCGTCAAAGCATCACGTAAGTGTGAAGGTAGAATGTCTTTCCACGTTGGTTTGGTCTCTTCTCTCCAACGAACCCATAACAGGAAGAACATCGGAATAAAGGCCAACAACCACAAAGGTCGGATAAAATGAAACTGGGTAAAGAACTGTTGTAGAGTGAGAGAATCAGGCATCATCCTCTCCTTTCAATTTTTTAGTTTTAGAAGCCAAAAGCGACCTTCTACGTAAAGTCGCCAGACTAAAGGCAGTCAGATACATCACAACAACAATCGCCATTAAGTAATGGTGCAGCCCCTGTTTAGGACGATAAGTGGTACTTTCATATAACTGTGGTTCTAGTTCACCGATTTGAGCGTAGGCTTTAGTCAATTCATCGCGGTTAAGTGCTTCAAAAGATTCACCACCAGACTCTTGCGCCACACGATTGATGGTTTCCATATCCAAAGCCACTTCACCAATGGTTTGTGGGTCACCCATGGCGATCACGTGAATACGAACGCCTTCCGCCTTCGCAACTTTGGCTGCATCAATCGGTTCAACAAAGCTTCCCGTATCATTACCGTCGGTTAGTACGATCACGACCTTCTCTTTTTCGTGGGCATCAACACTTGAATCTTGAACGGCAGCACTTTGCTTTTCGCTTTGTTCAAACACCTTAATCGCCAAGCCAATTGCATCACCTAAGTGCGTGCTTTGCCCTGCCATAGCGACATCGGTTTGATTAAGCAGTTCAAGCCACACATCTTGGTCAGCTGTAAACGGTGTTTGTACAAACGCTGCATCACCAAAAAGAATCAAACCGAGTCGATCCCCTTTTCGGGTAGTCGCAAAATCAGCCAGCACTTCTTTGGTCGCGTCCAAACGAGATATTTTATCGCCCCGCTTAGAGGTAAAGTCTTGTTCTGCCATTGAGCCAGATAAATCGACCACTACCATCACGTCACGACCTAATTGTTCGCGAACTTGCGGCTCACCAAGAATGGTTGGTTTAGCGAGCGCGCACACCACTAATGCCCAAGTAATAATGAGCGTGGTTCGTTGCCACCAGCTTGGTGTTAACTGGCTTGCTCCTTCTGATGGAGCCTCGCCAATCGCTTCAACCAACTCACTGAAAAATGGCACCTTGATGGCCATTTGTTTAGTGCGATAAGCAGGTACGGCAAAATAAACAAGTAAAGGCAAAGGTAGAGCGATAAACCACAGTGGGTGCGCAAATTCAAAGCTGGCAGATAAACTATCAAACATTATCTTGCCCCTCTGGTTTTGCTTGTACATCCGGTTTTGCTTGTACATCCGGTTTCGCTTGTAGATCTGGTTTGTGAAGTTTTAGCCACATCATCGCGGTTTGAATTACCTCTAAACGCTGTTCAAAGCTCAAACGCACATTAGGGTCAATTAGGCTTTGCATCCATAATTCCGAAACTTCATCGGCAAAGAACGCATTGCTGTTTTCACTTGTGTTAGCGCTAACAGGCAGATAAGCGTTCAGACGGTTTACATAGGCTTGTCCAAACAGCTTTGCATTACTGCTGTCTAGGTAACGAAGCACCACTTTCAGTACTTTGAAGGTTCGTTCTGTTGAATTTTTGTCTCGTGCATCCAATATCATGAGCTCTTGAAGCGCTTCTTTGCGATAACGGTTATTCCACCATTTCTGCGCCAAACGATAAGCCAGATAGATAGCGACCAATAACAAAATAACGCCAAGGATCTTCCAGCCGATCGTTTGAGGAGCCCAGGTCACACTGTCAGGAATCGCTACATCGTGCAATTCACGAAGGATATAAGTGCTTGGGGGAGTATGTTCAACAGCCATTTAGCGCCCTCCCACTAGCTTCTGCAGCTGTGATATGTGATTGCCCGACGTGTCTAATTCAATATAAGGGAGGTTTTTCATCGCCATCAATTTAGCAAGGGACTGTTTCTGAAGTGCCGCTTTCTGAGCAAGACTTTCACTCGCGAGGTTTACCTTAGATTGGCTATCCAGATTAAGTTGAAAGCGACCATCACCCACCACCCAGTTTGCGCTGGCAAGATCTTGAGGCAATGACTGTTCTAATGGGTCGGTGACCATAATGGCCAAGATATCGTTGTGTTGCTGTAACTGCTTTAGTCGATCGAGATGTTGTTCTCGGCAGTCTCGCCAGTCACTAATGAATATCAAGGTTGATTGCTTGAGTCTCATTCGCTTGATCAGTTCAATCCACTGGCTAAAACCAACACCCTCGCTGTCACTCACACTCACGTCTAAGCTTTGATTAGCCTTGGTAAGATGCTTTAACTGAGCCAGTAAATCAGACTGTGAACGCTGCGCTTTGGTATGAAAGAGCTTTTGATGTGAGGCTAAAACGAAGCCGACACGGTCACCATCTTTCAGCACTCGCCATCCACACAATGCTGCGACTTCAGCGGCCACAACGGATTTCATGGTATTTTGAGACGCAAAGAACATCGAGCTGCGCTGATCAACACAGATCATCACATTACGGTCTTTCTCTTCGGTATAACTACGAACATGAGGTTTACCTGTTCGCATCGTGACTTTCCAATCGAGGTTACGAATATCATCACCGAGTTGGTAGTGACGTAGCTCCTCGAAATTCAAACCTCGACCTCGGAACAATGAATTGTGCCTCCCCGACAGCACGCTGCCCGCCTTTAGGTGAGGCAATAGAGAAAACGACTCAGCTTGAGCCTGAATTCGCACTAACCTTGAATAGTCACAATACAGTCGAGGATCAAGGCCTTGCGATTTGGGAGCTTGTGTTGGCTTCGCCATAACGCCCCCTAGTTATCCAATCTCAACATTATCAAGCAGTTCTTCAACCACTCTTTGATGGTCAACACCATCGGCCAATGCGTCGTAAGACAGCGAGAATCGGTGGCCTAATACGGTTGGCAACATGGCACGCACATCGTCTAACGTGACATAGTCACGCCCTTGCAGCCACGCATAAGCGCGAGCACATTTATCCAATGAAATAGAAGCGCGAGGACTTGAACCAATTTCAATCCATTTCGATAAGTCTGATTCTGGATAACGCTCAGGTTTTCGTGTAGCCATTACCAAAGCCACGATGTAGTTCTCAACTAAATCGGAAACGGCAATGTCTGGAAGTTGGCGGCGCGCTTCAAGCACCAATTCAGGTTCAATATGTTGTGGAGTGACTAATTCTGAACTCGTTTCGCTACCCAACTCTTCACTGCGCACGAGTCGAATGATGTCGCGTTCAGCTTCATCTTCTGGATAGTCGACCGTGACTTTCATAATGAAGCGGTCCATCTGTGCTTCAGGCAGTGGATACGTGCCTTCTTGCTCAACTGGGTTTTGCGTAGCGAGCACCATGAATAGATCAGGTAGGATATGAGTTTGACCACCCACCGTAATCGTTCCTTCCGCCATGGCTTCAAGCAGAGCCGCTTGTACCTTTGCAGGAGCACGGTTCACTTCATCGGCTAAAACAATACTGTTGAAAATAGGACCCGGTTGAAAGTGCAACTGAGGCTTTCCATCAAGCTCTTGATACACTTCTGTACCGGTTACATCTGATGGCAGCAGGTCAGGCGTAAACTGAATTCGACCAAAACTGGTGTTCAGTAGGTTCGCCAGCGATTTCACTGAACGAGTTTTCGCTGTACCGGGAAGTCCCTCTAAAAGCACATGCCCATTAGTCAATAACCCTATCACCAGAGCCCGAACGACGTGGCCCTGACCGATAACACTTTTCTCTGTTTGTTCAATCAGTTGGTTAATTGCTTGTTGCGCATGGTTCATAGGTCTTCCCTTAATTCAATCTGGCTGCGTACATCCTACTCACAAGCCCCATAACTATTAGTTATAAGCACCATAAATTATAAGCGCCATAGCCACGTCAATTCTGGCGCTCTATTTCAGCCCAGCTTTCTACTTACTAATGGCTTTCTTCTTGCTAAGTGCTTTTTACTGACTAACGGCTTGCTAATTGCTCTCTACTGGACAATTGCTTTCAACTGGTTAACTGCCTCCGGTTGTGCGACTTTGCTCAATGACAAAACACATTGTTCAAACGCTTTAGGTACATCGGGTTGTTTGTAATTTCGCGCTAAGATTTCACACTGGGCATACAGATGCTGTGGGTTACGGCTAAATTGGTAAGCCTTGTGCAGTGATTTACTTGCCGCAAGCACATCGGATTTCTCCAAAGCCAATCCGTACACATACCAATATTGTGGGTCGGTTTGCGCAGTTTCAGCGGCTTGTTTAAGGTAATCGGTTGCTTGGTCGTAATCTTTCACACGAAGCAGAGATAATCCTGCGCTGTATGGCAATACACTCGATTTCGGCTGAGCTTCAATACCATGCTTCAACGTCGACAACGCTTTTGCTTCGTTACCTTGCGCTCGATACAAATCAGCCAAGTTGGCATAACTGTTCTCGAAGTAAGGTTCAATGTCGATAGCACCTTTGTAAAACTCAATCGCTTTATCGTGCTGACCTAAATCTCGGTAAACGTTGCCTAGGTTCGTACGACCAAACCCTCTGTCGGCATTAAATTGTTGTATCTCAATGTACTCTTGCAATGCAGGTTTGATTTGATCTTTCTGCAGAGGGTTCATTTCTCCCCAATAACGTACCAATGCACCTGCGGTTTCTGAACGAATCGATAATACAGGGTCTTTCAGTAGCGGCTCTAGAATCTGCCAACGATCAGTAAATGGAAAACCAGACGAGCCTTGCACAACGCCTAAACGGATCATCTCATCGTCGTGTTTCACCGCTCTTGCTAGCGAGATAAGCGTATTCTTACCCGTATTGCCGCCCAAACGTTCTAAGCTCGATGCACGAATGATATTGCTTAAGCTGGAGTCCTGAGCCAAGTATGCCAACGCATCCTCTGCACCTCGGTGCCCTATTGAGTCAGCATAAAAGGCAACGGCAAAATGCTGCTGATTACGATACTTAGAATCTGGGAACCACTCACCGATTTGCTTATCTGCCCACTGGTCGGTTTGATCTTCATGACAGCTAGTACACACGTTCGGCGTTTTAATGTGTTGGCTAATATCAGGACGCGGGATATGCCAACTGTGGTCGCGTCTTGGGTCGACCTCCATGTAAGTCGTCTCAGGCATGTGACAAGTGGTACATTGTGAAGCTTCGGTATTCGCCTCGTGGAAGGTGTGCTTTTCAGGCGTGTACTCTGATGCAATGTGACATTGGCTACACACAGCTTCTTCCGCAATTTTTAGTTCAGCGGTATGGGGATCGTGGCAGTTAGTACATGTGACGCCTTTTTCAGCCATCACTGATTGAAGGAAAGATCCGTAAACGTAATCTTCATCGTAGATTTGACCATCGTTATGGTAAAGCTCAGGAGTAATTAAGCTCAGGCGATACTTATCAAAGAATGACCCGTTCACGTGGTCACCCGTTTCATTCAACTGAGTACGTCGGCTGTGGCATTGAGCACAGGTTTGAACTTGATTGGTATGGATGATGTCTTTTGGTTGCAGGGTTGAATTACCCTCTTGATAGATCCACTCTTTCACCGATTTCGACAAGTCACGGTCAAAACCATAATGCGCCGAGACTTGAGCATCCTTTCCACCGTTAGCTTTGGCTAGCTTGGCCTGTTCAACGTGCTCACTCGCAGGGCCATGACACGCTTCACAACCGACATTAATCTCGGACCATGTGGTGTTGTAGGTATTACTCGCGCTGTCGTAGTTTTTTTCTAGATTCGTTGAATGGCAATCGGCACACATGAAGTTCCAGTTTTGACCGCTATTGGTCCAGTAGAATTCATCGGTATTGGTGGTATCAGGATAGAGGTGAAACCAGCGTTGACCGCCTTCGCCTTCAGTGCGAGAGTCCCAAGCGAATGGAATCAACTGTACACGGCCATCTTCAAATTCAACCATGTATTGTTGTAGTGGTTCAAAGGCAAAGGTATAGCTGATTTTGTAATCTTTAAACTGGCCGTCTGGCCCTTCGATATTGACCCAGAACTCTTCGCCCTTGCGGAAAAAACGGTTGGGCTTTCCTTTATGAGTCACGGTTTGATCGTTGAAGTCGCCCAAAATGGACTCATCGGTAGCGTGTTTCATCGCCATATCATGATGAGAGCCTTGCCACGCTTCCACTTCTTCGCTGTGACAGTCAACGCATGCTTCAGAACCGACATACGTAGCCTTGGGAGAGCTGGCATCTAAAGTTCCTGAACCAATAAGCGTAGCTTCAGTGATCGTTGGAGCTTGTTCATTAGCATTCACACTGATACTGAGTGTCGACAACATAGGTAAAGACAACATTGCGGATAATACTGCAACTCGCTGGTGTTTCAATCCGTTCACTAGTGAGCACAACCATGCAGACATAACATTCCTTGTTTTTATACATCCTTATGCTTAATAAGGTAGACGTAAAAACAATGAAATTACAATTATTTAGTGGCAGTGGGCTCGATAGTTGTGATTCATATTCACGACTGATATCTACTCATCGATATGCTCATAAAAAAGAGCTCCGAAGAGCTCTTTCGTGTTACCAGTTTCATCAAACATCAGTTTCAATAAACCAAAGCTTACTTATTATGGTTCTCTTGAAGTTTCTCCATAACCTGATCCAAGCTAAAGCTCGCTGCTTTTTGGCGTGGTGGATATTCAGCAAAGGTTTCTAAGAACTTGCCAACATACGCTTGTGCAGGAACGAACATATAAGCATGGTCTAACAACCAATCATAGTAAGTATTCGAAGTGATATCTGCGTTTTCGTATGGGTCCATACGGAGGTTAAACAGCTTAGGAAGACGTAACGTTACAAACGGTTCTGCCCAGATTTGCATGGTACCCGTTGCACGCTGCTCCATGAACACCGCTTTCCATTGGTTGTAACGAAGTGCCGCAAGGTCACCGTCATCGGTAAAGTAGAAGATCTCCGAACGACGGCCTTTCTCTTCTTCACCAGTTAAGTAAGGAAGGAAGTTGTAACCATCTAGGTGAACTTTAAATGTTTTATCACCCGCAGTATGACCTTTCAGTAGTTTCTCTTTGATCTGATCATCACCGGCGGCTGCAACGAAGGTTGGCATCCAGTCCATGTGGTGCATGATTTCGTTGGATACAGTGCCCGGTTCAATCTTTCCTGGCCAACGAACCATTGCTGGTACACGGTATGCACCTTCCCAGTTGGTGTTTTTCTCACCACGGAACGGCGTTGTACTGGCATCAGGCCACGAGTTCATGTGTGGACCGTTATCCGTTGAGTAGAAAACGATGGTGTTGTCTTTGATTCCCAACTCATCCACTTGCTTCAATAGTTGTCCAACGTGTCGATCGTGCTCAACCATACCATCAGCGTAATTACTGATACCGGTTACGCCTTTGCTATCTGGCTGCACATGCGTTCTAAAGTGCATTCGTGTTGCGTTCCACCAAACGAAGAATGGTTTATCTGCTTTCACTGCGCGATCCATGAAATCAAGTGCCGCGTCTAGTGTTTCTTCATCGACCGTTTCCATACGCTTACGCGTTAGTGGGCCTGTATCTTCAATCTTGCCATCGGCGAATGATTTGATCACACCACGAGGGCCAAATTTCTTATGAAACTCTGGATCAGTTGGGTAATCTTCATTCTCCGGTTCTTCTTCAGCATTCAGGTGGTAAAGGTTGCCAAAAAATTCGTCAAACCCGTGTGCTGTTGGAAGGAATTCATCTTTATCGCCAAGGTGGTTTTTACCAAATTGACCTGTCATGTACCCCATAGGTCTAAGCATTTCTGCAATCGTTGCATCCTCCGCTTGCAAACCAATGTCTGCACCTGGAAGGCCTACTTTACTTAAACCCGTTCTAAGAACACTTTGACCCGTGATGAACGTTGAGCGACCTGCGGTACAAGACTGCTCAGCATAATAATCGGTAAACATCATGCCTTCTTTGGCGATGCTATCAATATTTGGAGTTTTGTAACCCATGAGACCGAAGGTGTATGCACTCACATTAGATTGACCAATATCGTCCCCCCAAATGACCAATATATTTGGCTTTTCTGCTGCAAAAGTGGCGCTAGACGCGGCCATCATTGCTGTACCCAAAATCGCTAATCGACGTTTAGCGCCATACTTCGCTGTCATAGAAACCTCTTCGTAAGTTATTTGCATCCTGCCCTACAACGTATAGTTCATTTTTTGCGCATACGCGAGATTACCTAAGCTATTAATCTTTTTGTCATTTTCATCGAGATATGGATACAGAAGTCATCGATAAGGTTTACGGCAACAAACATGATAAGGATCACACATACAAACTAAGAGGCTGTTCTGGCAACACACTGAAAATGATATGAATCAATAAGTTAACTAGACATCATAACGATTGGTTATAAGCACTATAAAAGGACGGAACGGAATTTTGAGAATAACATTTGCTCATCGATGTGTTGTTCTAACGCATTAATCTTAAAAGTGAATCGGAGTCCTTATGGGTACTAAAATTAATAAACTAGCATTAGGTGTTGGCTTATTAGCAGCTTCTTCAGCAGCAACAGCAGCAGAAAAACCAAACATTCTTGCTATCTGGGGTGATGACATTGGTGTATTCAACATCAGTGCATACAACAACGGCATGATGGGTTATGAAACACCTAACATCGACCGTATTGCTAACGAAGGCGCACTATTTACTGACCATTACGGTCAACAATCGTGTACTGCTGGCCGTGCTGCATTCCTAACCGGTCAAGAACCTTTCCGTACAGGTCTACTGACTATCGGTATGCCGGGCTCTGACCACGGTATCCCTGATTGGGCTCCAACTATCGCAGACCTTCTTAAAGAACAAGGCTACATGACAGCTCAGTTCGGTAAAAACCACATGGGTGACCAAGATAAGCACCTCCCAACGAACCACGGTTTCGACCAGTTCTTTGGTAACCTTTATCACCTAAATGCGGAAGAAGAGCCGGAAACATACTACTACCCTAAAGACCCAGAATTCCGTAAGAACTTTGGCCCTCGTGGTGTAATCAAGTCGACTTCTGACGGTAAGATTGAAGATACAGGCCCTATGACGCGTAAGCGTATGGAGCACGCGGATGAAGAGTTCCTAGAAGAATCTTTAGCATTCATGGAAAAAGCAGTGAAAGCTGACAAACCATTCTTCATCTGGCACAACACGACTCGTATGCACGTGTGGACTCGTCTACAAGAAAAATACCAAGGTAAATCTGGTATCAGCATCTACGCTGATGGCATGTTAGAGCACGATGACCAAGTCGGTATCCTTCTAGACAAGCTTGATGAGCTTAAGATCGCAGACAACACCATCGTAATCTACTCTACCGATAACGGTGCAGAGACAGTATCTTGGCCTGATGGTGGTGCAACTTACTTCCACGGTGAAAAAGGTACAACTTACGAAGGTGGTATGCGTGTTCCTCAGTTAGTTCGCTGGCCTGGTACGATCAAACCGGGAACTAAGATCAACGACATCATGAGCCACCAAGACTGGATCCCGACTCTTCTAGCAGCCGCTGGTGATGATAAAGTGGTTGAGAAACTGGCTTCTGATAAAGGGGCGACTTACAACGGCAAAAATTGGCGTGTACACCTAGATGGTTACAACTTCCTACCTTACTTCGAAGGTAAAGAAGAAAAAGGCCCTCGTGACAGCATGCTTTACTTCTCTGCAAACGCTGAGTTAAACGCGGTACGTTGGAATGACTTCAAGATTTCTTTCGCAGTAATGGACGGGAACATTGTTGATGCAGTTCGCTTCCAACCAAACTGGCCTCAAGTCGTTCACCTACGTGCTGACCCATTCGAAAAAGCACCACACGAATCGGGCATGTACCTACGCTGGATGGCAGACAATATGTGGCTATTCGTACCAGTAGGCGGCAAAGTACAAGAGTTCATGAACACACTACCTGACTACCCAATGCAGCAAAGCCAAGTGTTGAACCCTGGTAACTTCAACCAGAATGCGTACATGCTTCAAGGTAAACTTAAGCAACTAGAAGCGGCAGCAGCGCAAGCTAAATAATTAGCTAAAGCTTAACCAACCCTAGGAAAGCGAAACAAAGCCGTGATAGCTCAAGTGCTATCACGGCTTTTCAGTATATCAACAATGAAAACTGTCCCACATAAGCCTTTAACAAACGAGTGACGAACAAGGTTATCCGCATACATTTACTCGCATAGCCTTGTAACTCGCCTCGTTTATGACCGTTACGTTAAGATTACGCAAATTTTTTCAAATCCCACGGACATCACTTGAAATACAGAGATATGCGTGCGATTGTATTTTAACTCACCCTAACAACTGTATGATTATGAAGACAATCCAAAGCATTGCCCTACTCTCAGCTATCGTTGCTGCACCTTCAGTATTAGCTGACGTTGAAATCCAAGTTCCATCCAGTGTTGATATTCTAGCGGTTAACGAAGCTAAGCCTGACTTAGACGGCGGCTTATTCTCTTCTCATAAAACACTGACGTTACCAGATGGCCAAAACCAAATTGTATTCCAATATCAACTTGCATTTGATAAAGGTAACGATCGTGAATTCGTAGACAGCGACGCTGTTATCGCAACATTCGATGCGACTGATACCACACTGACTTTCGACCTGCCAAAATACCGCAACACAGCAGAAGCAAAATCTGGGTTTAAAAACTTAGAGTGGAGCCTTGTTGATGAGAACCAGAATGAAATCAGCGTTAAGCAAGACAAGCTAGTTAAAGACGGTATGCAAATTGGACGTAAATACCCTCAAGAAGCAAAAGAATACAACCAGAAAGGCGGCATTGCTGCGCTAGCTATAGGTACAACAGCAGGCGCAACAGCGGCGGTTGTTCAACCTGTAAAACTTCCAGCAAAAATTGATGGAAATGCGGCTAACACAGCTGAAGAAATGTTGTATTTTTGGTACGAAAAAGCCGATGCTGAAACGAAGCAGAAATTCAAAGATTACGTGAACAAGTAGATTCGATTACGAACAAGTCTATAAAATATCTCGTTCAAACCAAAGAAGCTGGCACACTGCCAGCTTCTTTGATTTCATCTAAATAGGACGTTATAGGTCTAACAATCAACGATAATCAGGTCTAATCCTCGACATCAACAACATATCAATGTATTTCCCGCCTTTGAATGTACTCAGCCTTTTAGTGCCTTCTAACTGAAAACCCACTCGTTCATACAAAGCAATCGCAGCATGGTTATCTGCATGAACCTCTAGCTCCAAACGAACAAGATTAAGCCAATTATCAGCCTGATTAATCGCTTCTTTCATTAAGGCCTTTCCAACCCCTTTGCCGTGTGCATCAGGGTGAATCGCAATTCCAAGGCCAGCACAGTGTCGGTCTCTCACCTTAGTCGTCATGAATAAAGTAATGTGCCCGACGACTTTACCTGACACTTCTGCGACTAAAGTAAAATGGTCTGAATGACCAAACAATCGCTCCACTTGATCTGAGCTTAGGAAAGGCTTTTGTGAGGTGTTTTCTGATACTGATGGATGACGATAAATATCAAAAATATCTTGGTTGTCGGTTATTTCAAGGTGTCTCATTTGTATTTCCAAAGTGCTTCCTTACTGTCTAATTCTATCCTTAAGCTAATTTTCATATTACGGATAGCAACGAGCAGCTACAACCGTAAGTGACAGAAATAATTGAACAATCGTTATTGTCCATCAAGCAGTCATCATAGCCCATTAAACAATCAAACTCATATCCTATAAATGCACCATAGAGGCCCCTCGTGCGCCTATTCATAGAGTAAAATTCGCTCTCGAAGTAAATAGCTCAAAGGTATAATAAATTGATCCATCGCTTTGAGCCCTTCGTAATACCTGACGAAAATAACGGACAAACTCAAAGGATTCCAACATGATTAATAAAATTAGCAAGTCTCTATCTCTTCTTGTCGCTGCACTTTTTTTTAGTGCATTCGCTAACGCCAATCATCATGAGATGAAAAAAGATATCGTCGATGTCGCAGTAGGAAATGGCTCTTTCAATACACTTGTAGCTGCTGTTAAAGCGGGTGGACTTGTAGATACTTTGAAAGGAGAAGGACCTTTTACCGTTTTCGCTCCAACCGATGAAGCATTTGCCAAGTTGCCAGATGGTACTGTCGATATGCTTTTGAAACCGGAAAACAAAGACAAATTAGTCGCCGTGCTAACTTATCATGTAGTCGCAGGGAAAGTGATGGCGGCAGACGTTATGAAAATAGACAAAGCGACAACAATTCAAGGTCAAAACGTGATGATAAGCGTAAGCGATGGCACGGTTATGATTAACAATGCGAAAGTGATTGCGGCTGATGTGGAAGCAAGCAATGGTGTAATCCACGTAATTGATACGGTCTTGCTCCCGAAGTAATCAAATAGAAATAAAGTCTGAGGCAAACCAAACTCTTTGAGGGTGTGACAATTCACACCCTTTTTAACCAACTGGGCTAAGCGTTGAGCATATCCAAGTTTACCTACACTAGACATAACGTTAATGGCTACTTAGTGGTTTTCTCCATCACGTAATTAGTCAGCTTAACGCCACGTATTTCGACTTCCTGTTCATTCACTAACTTAAAGCCAAGGTGCTCATAGAAAGGCCTAGCGGTAATACTCACCTCAGAGAAGTATCTCGATACACCACGAAATCGACCAATCTCGAATACATGCTCCATCAAAGCTCGCCCTACACCTTTACCTTGATATTCATGATGACAAAAGAAGTGGTCAATCAACCCATTTGGTTGCAGGTCAGTATAGCCAACAATGTGGCCATCCAACTCCGCAACAAAAGGTTGGATACGATGCAGACACTTTTCCCACACCTCGGAGTCAAAGTCACTTGGAGCCCAAGCCTCAACTTGTTCTTGAGAATAGTCACGAACATTAATATTCCGGACAGTATGGAAATAGATCTCCCATAATGCTTTGGCATCACTAACTTGGTAATTTCGAATTCTAACCACGACACAGTCCTTTCATGTATTGCTGATTGTCTATTCACTACTTGATAGCAATACTAACGATAAAACACAGCCAGCCAAATAGTCACAACGTCTCTATCCGTACCAACAACCTTGTGCTTCTCTCTCGCGGCAATATTGATGTAATCCCCTTTAGACAAGGTAACGACACGTCCGTCTTCGAACTCAATAACACCTTGCCCCTCTAGCACCATAACCCATTCGTTTTCATCTTGGTCATACCAACCTTGTTCTGGAGAACTGTGCCCATGAGATATTATTCTTTCAATCCGCACATTCTCAGTAGTAATGATGTCGTTGAAGATTTCGTCGGGTATTGACGAAGGCACATCCGAGTAGATATTTGACATCGCTCTCTCCTAATCCTTGTTAGATGAATATGGTGCAGTGTTTTATCGTTTTATCGTTTTATCGTTTTATCTAAAGCCTAGCTTCCTGAGCTCCTAAGCTATAAGCTATAAGCCCTAAACCCTAAGCCACAGCACTTTTTCTGAAATAGAAACGGTAATAGCCTACTAAGTTACTGCAGATAAACAGCGCTTCCATCAGAACCGCTGTTGGCGAGCCAACTAAATAATTGTGAACCAACCAAAAGCTAGTTCCGATGATCATCAACTCTCTTAATCGACGGTCATCTTTATTAAACGCCGCAAACGTTTGAAACATCGACGCACAACAACTTAAGACACTGATCAGCCCTGAGTAAGTAAAGGCTGTTGCAACCAGCGACATTGAGCAGAACAAATATTTAAATTTGGGTGACGTAGAAAACACGCTCGTTAAATATCGAATGGTCGCGATGATCATCAAACTTGCCGCTGTCCATTGCTCGAGCAAAATGAAATGGCTAGAGATAAGAACGCCCGCAAAAAACAAGCATGTGACGATTTTCTTCCTTTCCTTAAATTGGAATGACAACAAATCGAAACAAATAGCGATCGCGACGAGTACTTGAGACAGATAAAAGGCTGACACGATTATTCCTTAAGTAGTGACCTAGCAGGTTTAAATTATGACGTTTCCGTTCTAAATAACGACATTGCTATTTTATGAATGATATTGAAGTTTAGACTTTTAAAGAACCACTGATTACGGTGGTTGCAGACCCTATCAGTTTTATACGACCATTCGGCAATAGCTCTGTCGATACATACCCACCGCGGCGCGACGCTTGGTAAGCATTGAAATGCGCTTTGTTTAGTTTCTCGGACCAGTACTGTGTGAGAGCGCAATGCGCTGAACCCGTAACGGGATCTTCGTTAACACCCACCCACGGCGCAAAATAGCGCGAAACAAAATCAAGTTCAGAGTTCGACGATAATGCCGTCACAACGACGCCTCGACCTTTAATACGCTTTAGAGCATCAAAGTTTGGTGCTAAATCTAATAAAACTTGTTCGCTGACAACCTCAATAAACTGCTTGGTATCGAACTCACTGTATGACACGACTTGGTCTTCATACAGCCCTAAATATTCCAGCAAATCTTTATTAGCATCCAATCCAAGATCAAGCACAGTACTTGGGAAGTCAAGCTCGATTGTGGAGTCACAAACTGTGGCAGATAGCTTCCCTGAAAGCGTATCAAACGTCACAACCTCACCCGCATTGACTAACCCTCTTTCCTTCATCACATGCGCTGTTGCCAACGTACCGTGGCCGCATAATTTGACTTCAACTTCTGGTGTGAACCATTTCAACGTCATCGTATTGAGGGCTAAGAATGCCGTTTCTGATACTGCCATCTCTTCAGCAATCGAATACATCAATGACTCTTCTAAAGGTTCTTGTGAAATACAAACCCCAGCTGGGTTTCCTTTAAAAGCTTGAGTTGTGAACGAGTCAACTTGATATATATCTAAATTCACAATAGTTCCTAGCTCTTATATTGGATCAATATTGTTGCCTACAATAAACACAAACACCCCGTGCTACAAGTGTTCAACAGCAACATAATTAATACTTATTTGAGAAGTAAGGAATGATAAACAAAGAGTTACGAAAATAATAGGCGGATTAAGCAGAAGGTTTAATATCGGGCAGATAAGAACTAAGACGTATCAGCCTGGTAGGTAACAAGCACACATTCGCGGCACATAGGTATTGTATCGTGCCACAAACGTGAGGTTACTCAGCAATGGTGAATCTACTGACGTACCAGAGCAGATTTCACAATGGTCAAGCCAAGCAGACCCAGCATGACTCCTGTCACTTTATCAATATAGTAAGCAACACGTGTAAACTCTTGACGCACTTTAGGCGTTGATAACAGGAAGATGATCGCCGCATCCCAGATAAAGACAACCACCGTCATCCAAATACCTAGGCCTAGCTTAAACATGAAGCCAATGTCATTGTTCAACACAACCGTGAATAAGCTCAAATAGAACAATAGGTTTTTGGGATTAAGGATTCCAGATAGAAAACCCGTGACGAATTCTTTAAGAAAAGTCGTTTGATTGAAGCTATCTCCTTCGGAAACATCCATATTACTGTAATTACATTTCTTCGCTCTTATCGCTTGAACGGCAAGATAAACAAGAAATACACCACCAATTATCTTAAGTGCAATCATAACGGAAACGGATGCCGCTAGAATCGAGCCGACACCAACCAAACATAAAGCAATATAAACCGCATTGGCACTGGCAATTCCGAATGCAACGCCGAGTGCTTTTCTTCCCTTATTTTTAACAGCACTCTTTACCACAATCACAAAATCTGGTCCGGGGCTCAATAGCGCCAAAAAGTGAGCAATCGCCACGGTAACAAAAATCCCAACTAAACCTGCATCCATAAACCAACCTCCTGTCGTTCAATTAATGCTCTACTATTGCATAACTAACGAAAAAATGCTCAAGTAGATGAATATATATTTACTAACAACCTAATGATCAAACAAATCCCGTGTTTTCGTCGTGCCAAATCGGAAGTAGATGAGTCATTCGTGCACTTCTTCAGGCGTTCGTCGGTCAAAGGTTGATACCCCCTTGATTTAACATAGTGATTTTGTGCTCAAAGCTTACTTTTAGTTCCAATTAGGTCATAGGATTTTCACACCTAGATGCATTGCGTTAGGTTGAACTGAAATTAGAGACCTAAATTTGAGCTATGTCGCAAAATTTGGGCTACGATTTAGTTAAGCAAAGTAGGAAAGGAATCCGTCAGTGAAAGCATTTTATGTTTCAGTTCTTGCGTCATCATCCTTTTTAACTGGCACAGCGTTTAGCCAACAGAATGATATTTATCTCTACAATTGGGATGAATTTTTATCCGATAGTGTGATTACCCAATTAAGCGATACCTACGGTATTTCTTTGAAACAACAATATTTCTCTGACGAATCAATTAGAGATGAAGTGTTACTAAGCGAACGTCGAGGGGCGTTTGAGCTCGTTATTATCGAAAGCGTAAAGCTCAGCGCATTAGCCAAACACAACCTGTTCCATAACCTAAGTGAGTTACAACAATCCATTGCTGGTAACATAGATTCACGGTGGGTTGAAGGATGTGGCGAGTATGGCATTCCCTACGCTTGGGGGACTGCGGGAATCTTATATCGCAGTGACAAAGTAAACACTCCCACCTCTTGGAACGCTATTCTCGAACCAGACACCAACAGCAGTGGCCGCATAAGTATGTATTACGAACCTACGGATTTGGTGAGTACTGCACTGTTAGCAAATCAATTTGATCCATTCACCAATAATGAGCAGGAACTTCGCGTTGCCTATAAAACCCTGCAAGCTCAAAAGCCACACCTAGAAAGCAACGAATACGTCATCGACTATATTCGCCAACCCGAACGTCTTGCTCACATCGACCTTGCCTACGGTTATTCTGGTGACAGTTATGTACTCAATGATTTGGAGCCTGATGCCTCTTGGGTTTACATCGTACCTCAAGAAGGCACAACGTTGTGGTTAGAGTGCATTGCTGCGATTAATAACGGAGAGTTGTCTGCACAAGCAACAACGATTCTATCATTCTTGTCGCAACCCGAGATCGCCGCTCAAAACGCGATGGATTCATGGTTTGCAACTCCAAGTTCAAAAGCAAAAGCCTTAACAACACAAGAGTACCAAAATGATCCGGAGCTTTTCCCTAGCAAAGAGGTTTTAGAACGCAGCTATCTGTATCAGCAACTCGAACCCAATAGCATTCAAATTCGTAACCGCATTGTCGACAGTTTGAGATAATTAATGCCAGTATTAAAGAAGCTCTACTTTGTGCTCATTCCTACTTTATTGTTCGTATTTGCAATAGGCGGAATGGTTACTTACCACTTAGCCTCTAACCACGCGAAACACATGTACTTAGACGAAGTACAATCTGATGTGAACACCGCGCTCGTGGCGGCTGAATACGAGCAACTTGGTCTATCTTTACTTGTAAAAGATATAGGTTCATCGCTACAGTTCTTGCGATATATTCAAAACCCTAGTGACTACACAACCTTGTCCCTGCTGGAAAAAAGAGTGCTTCGTGTCTTAAACCAAAGTCACGTTAATCAATTTGGTCAACGTAACATCTATATCGTTGATCCTAAGTTTCAGTTAACGCTATCTACGTTACGAGCAGACCCTTTCGAAGGGTTAAAGATCCCCGATAACATCTATGAAAAAATCTTCGATATCTATACCTCGTTAATCAATAAAAACGAGCTGTCTCATAAAGGCTTCTCATATATCTCTGTGAGTGGTGAACTTAGATACGCTTACGTTATTGCAATCGACCCTTACTTGCTCCCACAAGACAAACGTGCAAACGACAGCTTAAATCGATACATACTAATTGCAGATGGTCCATTAAAACAACTATCCAACTTACTAATAAAATACAACGATGATGACAATATGCAGCTTCTGATTGAGCCATCATCGAATACTGCACACATAGAGAATACGCAGTTTGTTATCAAATCGTTTGAACAAACCAAAGACAGAATCAAAGTTGAGATGAACAGCCGTCACTTCCTCGCTCAGGTTAATATTCGCGAAAAGAAATTCAATCAGGAAAAATCTATCATAGCTCAGCAGACCTTACTTGGCGGTTTGACGACACTATTCATTATTATGCTCATCGTACACATGGTGGTGCGCTACCAATTAGTACGTCCACTCAAAGATCTACTACACGAGATATCCATTGGCGGACTTAAACTGAGGTATTTCAAACGTTCATCCGGGCACAGTGAAATTGATGGTCTAAAAAACGCCTACATTGATTCATTAACAGAATTGAAATTCGAAGCTGAATTTGATCAATTAACCAAATTAGCCAACCGACGCTCGTTCATCCGACACCTCGATGTGCGTCTAAAAAGCTCGATAAGTCCTCATTGCTATCTGGTTTGCTGGGACATTATCGACTTCCGTAAAATCAATGACTTATATGGTGCGAAAGTAGGTGACAATGTACTCGTTAGTCTGGCCAAAACACTAAGAGAAACCCTGCAGAATCAACAATCCTCTTTCGGTTTCAGTTGCAGCGACTATTCAGTTGCAAGGCTAGGAGGAAACCAATTCATTGCCATATTGGAAATGGGTGAGCACCAATCAATAAACGAAGAAATTGAGAACATTAACAACACCCTAACGGGTACGACTTTCCTCGATTACTATGGTTTCAGGCTTTCAATTGCAACAGGTGTACTACCCGTCGATACCCCTAAGTTCGAGGAGATATGGCACCGATGCATCGATGAGATGCTGATTAATGCCAAAGCGCACAGTGATGGAGAAAGCCGAATCGTTTACGGCGAAGAACTACTTCATTCACTAGAAAGACATGACGTTATCGAAAAAAGGCTATTGGAGTGTTGTGAAAGCGACAACTTTGAACTTCGCTTTATGCCTATTTTCAATGCTAAGACACTTCAGATTGACGGAGCAGAATGTCTGATTCGCTGCCCTGCTCTATTTGATATAAAGGCTGGCCCGGATGAGTTTATTCCGGTCGCCGAAAGAAGTAACTTGATATCCAAACTCGACATGTGGGTCATTAGTACCGCAATAAAAAGCTATAAAGAGCTCTCTGAAATTCACAAGTACACAGGTAGCTTATCAATAAATATATCAGCAATGGAACTTTACAATCGTAACTTTGCAGACAATATTCGAAAGGTAATCGAGCGTTATCAAGTACCACCAGCCAACATCATTATAGAAATTACCGAAACCAGTTACGTTAAAAGCAGTAAACTTACAGTGCAGACTATCGAAAGTATCAGGAGCTTAGGTTTAAAAGTGTCTCTTGACGATTTCGGTACTGGCTATACAGCTTTTAACCAACTTCTTCACTACCCTGTCGATGAGCTTAAAATTGATAAAAGCTTTATCGATAATATCGTCGACGACAAAGCTGACCGAAAGATGGTCGAATCCATGGTTAACTTAGGACACTCTTGTGACACCTTCGTTGTTGGCGAAGGTGTCGAGTCTCTCGAACAATATCATCACCTTAAAAAAGCCAACTGCGACCTAATACAGGGTTATTTTTTCAGCCAACCACTCACTTACATTGAGTTCATTGAATTTGTTCGTGACCACAATCCGCAAACGATTCTGGATCAGCAAGCCCTTTTAGAACCAAGCTCTAACGAAAGGATTGTGGCACTTAATCAGAAACAGTAGTCGTATTTCGGAAAGCATGACTAGTTAATAACCACGACCAAACCTTACCACGACCAAACCTTTTAGATGCTTAGCCTTGCATCGAGGTCAACAGCTCCATCATGTCTTTAGAGCTTATGTTCTTCTTGTGCCTCACTACGGCGTCAATCATCAATTCTAAGTTACCTGCAGAGATGTAATCACTAAGGACGTCGTTAAACTTGTCCTGAATTTCGTCACTCGCGTACAAATGATCAGGAATGAAGAATAAGAACTGGCTTCCACTGCTACGGAATGAAATGGTGCTTTCAGGGATCTTGGTGGTCAAAGACTTAGCAGCCGAGCTCACCACAAGGTCCCCATATTCAAGGCCATATTTTTGATTAATCTCGGTAAGATTTCTGATTCGGACAAAATAGAGATCAAAGTTTTTGTCCTTCGAGTAGCTATTCTTAACAAATTTCATCAACGAAATTCGATTGCGAAACCCTGTAATAAAATCCGTAGAGTAGAGCTTTCTTTTGATAGAAAAATCCATATAAAAAATAATCCCAGTCAATAACAAGATGCCAACAAGAAAAACGCTACTGATCCGATGAACGGTAACCAAGTTATCAACCATTGAGGTATTTTCTTCAATTACAGGGCTTTGTAATCGAAACTTGTCGTTAATAAAATCGACGAGAGTGTGGTAGCAAATATCGATTTTTTTCTGCAGAGATTCCTTGGGCAACAACCCTTGGCTGACCAGTTTAATTGAGGATTCCAAGCTCTTAAATTTATCAAATTCCGCACTAAAATAAGGTTTAAAGTTTGCTGACTTGATGAAATTGGAGGACTCAGTACTGTTAATTAATATGTCAAAACGGCTCCACGTAATATCGTACGCTAACCATAACTCATCATAATCAATAGTTTCAGAACGGCTTACCATTAAGAAATTGGCGTATTCTTTCACCAATTGAAAAACGAACCACGTTGCCTCATTTTGTCGGGTGGAAAAACTCTTGTTGATATCGTTAATGCGGGTCACACTGTAGATATTAATGGTGAGTACCACTGCCGCTAAAGATAACACGACGACTTTAATTGCAGTCAATGACAACAGCTTTTTCATACTAAGTCCTTACAAATGAATATCGCGTATCTGCCAGATCATCTTGGCATGGAAGTCAGTGTTATCAATGTCTGGAGTCGAAGAAAGTGGATATATCAACCAGTACGGACCTTTTTCTCTGACTGACATAAATTGGCCATTTTGTTTAATCGCAATGATCGGCTGGTAGTCGTCAAAGTCTTCTTTGGGCACCACTATTTTATAGTCGTTTAGTGCAACAAAAGTCACCTGCGAGGCCATGGGTAAATCCATAGTTTCAAGCACCGTTTGTAAGGCCACACCGCTATAAACCAACTCTCCATCCAGCCAAGGTAATGACGTGGTGATTTCTTTTTGAGGAAGCAATAACAGTTGTTCTCGACTGAATTGATGCTTTTGCCCTAAGTGATCGAATATTGTCAGTTCCGATGCTGCAAAAATAGAAAATGAACACAGTGAAAGTATAAACAGAAGTGCAGCTCTCATTTTAAACTCCATTTTAAAAGGTCACTAATTTGAGTCTAGTTCATATTAGTCATTTGACTTGCTTAGACATTGCCTATTTTCTCAATGATGCAGTTCGAATCTTTCTCAAATAATGTTTCATTCCTATAACCAGGTGCGAACAACACCTTCCCCTTATCTCAATAAGACTTTAATTAGCGTTAATACAAGTAATCCCTGCGTTTTAAAGGCAATGAGTAATCCAATCTTGCCACTGAATACGTACTGACTAACAAAATTGACAATAAATATGAGTCAGTAAGTAGCGAGAACGCTTATGCATGCATAACCTTTACACCAAGGTGAGTGTTTTCTGAGGGTCATCAAGCACTCGCTCTTTTCTTCAATAAGGGAATACGTAATGAGATTAAATAAGCAAAAGTTTAACCCCATAACAGCACTTTCCATTCTGCTAATGACGGCTGTCATGAATCCAGTTTACGCAGAATCTAACGACGAGCAGTTCGAGTTAGGAAAACAAAAAGCCAAGGTGTGTATGACTTGTCATGGCGTTGATGGTATCTCAACTCAAGATCCCTACCCGAACCTTCGAGGTCAAAAAGTGGGATACCTAATCTCTTCACTGAAAGATTATCAGACAAGGGAAAGAACCAGTGGCTTAGCGATTCTCATGCAACAACAAGCCGACACACTTTCAGATCAAGACATCCGAGATATCTCCTACTTCTATTCAATGCTCGGCAAGGAATCAAGTTCAGTTAGCGACTCAAAAACAGACAGCAATTCAAAACTGTAGGCAAGGAGCCTTGTTATGGAACAAGTGACAACGCAGTACAGCATTAAGGTCGTGAAGTACTTTATCATCGCCTCTTTAATCTGGGCGATTGTGGGGATGATCATCGGCGTGATCCTCGCCGCTCAATTGTATTGGCCTGTGCTCAATTTCGATTCTCAATATTTCCAATTTGGTCGTCTTCGCCCTCTGCATACCTCAGGCGTTATTTATGGGTTTGTGGTGAACATTTTAATGGGGACTTCACTCTATATTGCCCAACGAACTGGCCATTGCGAGCTGTTCAATAAAAGCCTGTCGTGGATGGTCTTTTGGGGGTGGCAACTTATTCTACTGTTCGCAGTCATCTCCTTGCCTGGGGGCCACACTAGCTCAAAAGAGTATGCGGAACTTGAATGGCCAATCGATTTAATGATTGTACTGGTGTGGGTGCTCTATGCAGTGTTGTTCTTTGGCACCCTAGCCAAGCGTAAGGTGAGCCACATCTTTGTGGCTAACTGGTTTTTCGCTGCTTTCATTATCGTTGTTGCCATGATTTTCATTGTGAACAATCTTGCGATGCCGGTCTCGGCCATGAAGTCCTACTCCGTATTCGCAGGTGCTCAAGATGCGATTGTTCAATGGTGGTGGGGACATAATGCCGTTGGTTTCTTACTGACCGCTGGTGTGATCGGTATGAATTACTATTTCATACCCAAAGCAGCGGACCGACCAATCTATTCGTACCGCTTGTCTGTGATCCATTTCTGGGGCTTGGTCGGCTTTTACACGTGGGCCGGAACGCACCACTTAGTCTACTCTTCCGTTCCCATCTGGATTCAGAACATCGGAATCGTGATGTCATTGATTCTGTGGCTCCCTTCCTGGGCGGGTGCTTTCAATAGCGCAATGACCCTTCTACAAAACAAAGAAAAGCTGAAGTCCGACTACATTCTTTTATTCTTTTTCTCAGCGATTCTTTACTACTGCTTGGCAACATTCGAAGGCCCGCTACTTGCTATTCGCTGGTTCAACATGGTGGCACACAACACCGAATGGATAATCGGCCACGTACATTCCGCAGCACTCGGATGGGTGGGAATGTCAGGGATAGCGGTTTTTTACTATTTCATTCCGCGCTTATGGGGACAAACCGATCTTTGGTCACGACGACTGATTAAGTGGCACTTCTGGCTTGCTCATGCTGGCGTCGCCATTTATGCGATTGCGCTTTGGGTCGCGGGTATCGGTGAAGGTTATATGTGGCTCGCTCAAAATGAAAATGGCGAACTGATATATAGCTTTGTAGAGGCTATGGACTTTAAAGCACCTTGGTTGTTCTTACGATTCTTTGGTGGTGCGCTGTTTGTTCTGGGTTTATTCCTAATGGCATTTAACTTATTTAAAACCGTTCGTATGCCAGTAGCACATAACGCTAAACACGCCGTTAATGAGGGAGCTTAAATGATGAGTAAAGACTTTACACATTCAATCGTCATTTTAATTTTGACCACCGTTGTCGTCGCTTCCTTCTCTCTGTTGGTTTGGGTAGTGCCTAGCATTGTCCGTGGAGACGATATTGCCAAAGGCAGCTTAGCGATGCCACTCACACCTCTTGAGTTGGCAGGACGAGACATTTACATCAGTGAAGGCTGTCATGTGTGTCACACACAAATGGTTCGCCCTCTAGAACCAGAAGTGAAACGTAATGGTCGCCCAAACAAAGAAGCAGACGACATCTATGAATTTCCTAACTTGTGGGGTTCTAAGCGCACGGGGCCTGACCTCACTAACTTAGGAAGAAAGTATTCTGACCAGTGGCATGCTATTCACTTAATTGATCCTCGAAAAGTCGTACCGACATCGATCATGCCCGCCTACCCTTGGTTATTTGAACAGACTCTGTCAGGCGACGACATAAGCGAAAAAATGGAAACCCTCCGCATACTTGGCGTTCCTTATACTGACCAAGAAATAGGTGACGCCCGATTACAAGTAAGAGGAAAAACCAAAGGTGAAGCTCTGATCCGCTATCTACAAAGCCTTGGTAAAGATACGTCACAGGAGGTATCACAATGAGTGCATTTTGGAATCTATGGGCGGTAATTTTAACCTTAATCTTTTTCGTTCTTATGGTGTCTGTTGTTGTTAAATATTGGCGTAGCAATCACCAAGCCGATCACGACCACACCCTTGGCACTTTTGATGGCATTGAAGAAAAAGATGCGCCACCGCCAAAACTACTCTTTGTCAGCTATGCTATTGCCTTTCTATTGTCTGCTGGCTATTTGGTGCTCTACCCCGGGCTTGGTGAATGGGAAGGGTTAGTCGATTGGAAGCAAAGTGACGACAAACTCAGCTCACCCAGCACAACGTTAAACGAGCAATTCTCTCAAACAACGGAAACCTCCCTCGAAGGATTGTCTGGCATACCCGAAATAGTAAACAGCGGACAAATCTTGTTCCAAACTCACTGCGCGGCTTGTCACCGCGACAACGCTCAAGGTCAGAAACACTTCCCTAACCTTATTGACCAAGAATGGCTATATGGCGGTAGTGATGAAGCGATCATTCATTCGATCGCCAAAGGGCGAAATGGCGCGATGCCGGGTTGGAGCGAGATAATGCGCCCCGATGAAGTGGCTAAGGTTTCTTACTACTTAGCTTCGCTCAATCAGCGCCATACCGATGTTCCAGAAGTAAAAGTTAAAGTCGGCAAAGAGCTGTTTGCAAAATATTGTTCATCTTGTCACGCCGATGGTTCTATCGCGAATCCGGCGATCGGCGTCCCTGATCTTTCCGACGATATTTGGCTGCATGGCGGCAGTATTGAAGAGATTCAGCACACTATCAACAAAGGCTTGAACAACCTGATGCCTGCGTTTGATAAACAGCTTACGGAAAACGAGATACTCGCACTGGGTGCTTACATTCGACATGCGGGCTCAGAGCAGCAGCAAAGACTCGCGAACCTAGTGGCTCAGTCTGTTGAACGGGGTGAATACCTCGCTTATGCCGGTGACTGTGTCGCGTGTCATAGTGCCGAAGGTGGCGAACCTTTTGCTGGCGGACTGCCTTTTGTGACACCTTTTGGCACCGTCTATTCAACCAATATTACGCCCCACACAACAGAAGGTATTGGTACTTATGACTTTGATGATTTCCGAGCCGCGTTAGTTGCAGGTCAAGGTAAGAATGGTTACCTGTACCCTGCAATGCCTTACACCTCTTATCAATACCTCACCGACCAAGACATGGTCGATTTGTGGGAATACATGCAGTCAATCACCGCGGTGCCTCGCCGCAATGACAACAACAGCATGATGTTCCCATCGAATATACGTCTAGGTCTGCTCGGGTGGAACATTGTGTTCATGGATACCGACCCGATTGACTATCAAGTGCCCGAAGAGCTTAAGACGGAAGTCGAAAACGTTGAGAAATGGCAGCAAGGGAAATATTGGGTGGCTGGCCTTGGACACTGCTCTGAGTGCCATACCCCGCGAAACATTGCTCAAGCTCTGATACCCGAACGTATTTTCCAAGGTAACTTGATTGACGGTTGGAATGCGCCCGATATCACGGCAAACGAGCTGTATGTCGATGGTTGGGATGAAGCGACACTGACCGATTTCTTACACACGGGTCACTCAGACAAAGGGACTGCTTTTGCGGGCATGGCAGACGTAGTGAAAAACAGTCTAAGCCTGATGACGCGTGAAGATATCGAGTCGATGTCCTATTACCTACTCAGTGGTGACATCAACAACACCATCAGCAGTGACGCCGTTCCGTTGCAACCTAAAGGGTTTGATGAAGACTCTTACGCGACTGACATTTACACCACTTATCGCCAGACATGTGGAGCCTGTCATGGTGACGATGGTAAGGGACGTGACCCTATCGCCCCTACTCTGTTGAATAACGGCATTATCATGCACAGTGACCCATTCAACACCATTGCGGTAACGGTGAGAGGCTTGCAACCCACCTATCTCGACAAAGACAGAAACTTCATGCCAATGGCAAGCTTTGAAGATGTGCTGTCGGATCAAAGATTGGCTGAGTTGATCACCTTCGTGCGATTGCACCTTGGAGATAGAGAGGAACCAGTAACGGCAGAGCACGTTCGAGAGGTAAGAGAAACTCTTGAAGCTGCAGGTTATGCGGGCGGCTTGCACACCACGCCAGACATGTACGATCGCAGAGACAACACGATCAATATTCGATAGGCGCTCTAGCTGTGCGTGGCCGATTGGCTCAACAAGCAGCGAATAGCCCATACTTTTATCGCTGTCTCACAAAGAAAAGGAGACCAATGTGTCTCCTTTTCTATTGTTCAAAGCCTAACTTTCGACAATTTGCCCTACAACACAATTATAACTAACTGATTACACAATTAAGCAGAGCTGCACACAATGCGATCAATCTCGCAGAACAAATACAGTACCAGGTGCATAATACGCAAAATTTTATAAAGGTGCAGCAGAGGACAGATATGGATACAACTACACTCATCTACGATACATTGGAAGGTCTGTCGAGCGCAAAGCCACAGCAACACGCTCAAATCCGCCAAAATCTATATAACCAATTAGATTTATCATTTGAGAAGCAGTTGGCTTTGTATTCATCAGTTCTTGGTCCAGCAAGTGCTGGTAGATTGACCGATTTGGATAGCGCAGTGATGTCTGCACGCAAGATTGTTGGCTTAGAAAACAGCTAAGTAATCTTCAACCGCTCTCAACTTTAACGCTGCCACTGTGCAGCGTTTTTTATGGATGCCATTTACGATAAGTACAAGTGGTTAAGATAGATTCAGTCGATTACGATAAATGCAGTTCGCTACGATAAGTTCAATAAGGTCTGTTTTTCAAGTTACACGCACTTTCATTTTGTTGATCTTATGTTTCATTTTTAACAGATGTGCAACCTTGGCAATAGCGTTAATGTTAGTAGCACGTTAACCACGCATCAGATGGAAGAATCATGAGAGTACTTATTGAATACACACAAACAGGCAAATACCGTGATCAGGCGTGGGAAGCACTAACAATTCGTTCGAAAGGCGAAGTTCAAGCTGTGACTCCCTCTTATGCGGCTCAACTTATCGAACAGAACCGCGCCAGCTTATCGACTACTGAAAATCAAGATATCGTCATCCAACCATAATGAGTTTAGGAACTATCCCTCCCGGTTCTTAAACTCTCTGTTTTACTCGCTTTAGTAATCAATACGATACTGAGTAAAACAGAGTTTGATGACATAAAAAAAAACGCTGCACGGATGCAGCGTTTTCTTGTTTCTAGCGAATCTTATTTCTAACGTAGACAGTTTGACTATTTTGGCAGGTTCTCTAACGCTTCGACCATCGTCATTAATTTATCTACAATTCGTTCACCATCGACTCTCAAGCCATTGTGTTCATACTCGTTAGTGATCCACGCTTTTGAGTTTGGAATGTTCGCTAGCGTTTCACGGCTGTAATCCAGTTCTACGTACATATCGTCCGCGTAAACTGCGCATGCCATTGGAACCGTATTCTTACTCAGCTGCTCTGCGTTGTACAAAGTGCCCCAGTCCGACTTCTCGGCCAACATGTTTGCCGCTTCACGCAGTGGCTGCAGCGTTTCTAGTTGGTCGAACATCCATGGGTACACCATTTCTCCGGTAAACCAAAACTCACTGCCCGATTGGTAGTTAAAGTGCGGATATTGCTCCCGTATTCGGTGTGCAGACCATTGCGAAGCTGTACCCTGGCAGTAAATCGATTCATGCAAAATCGCATAGATAGGATTAGTTAGGTAGCCCTGCTCTTGCTGCATTTGATTTAGGAAGCTGTAGCTCAACTGCCTGTTACCGTTCACTTCAACAAATGCACTCTCTAGTGTGAAGTACATAGGAAGGTTTGCTTCACCGCCACCAAGGTTAATACCAATCAACTGGAACTGCTCAACCGTAAACACCTGACCGTTTGGCAATCTGACATCGTTGTTAAGCAGGTAATCAGAGATCTCACGACACATAGCTTGCGCTTGTGGGAATTGAGCAAAGAACGCTTTGTTCTTGTCTTCGACACGCTTATAAGTCGCACGATAAACGTCGTCAGCTTCGCGCTCGATAGACGGAATTCCGCCCGTGACATAACAGCGCTGTAAGCTTTGTGGAAACAGTGATAAATAGCTCAACGTACAGAATCCACCAAAGCTTTGACCTATCGTTGACCATTGTTTAACACCGAATTGCTCGCGAATCGCTTCCGCATCACGAACGATGTTGTCCGCTCTGAAATGCGTTAAATAGTCGACTTGTTGCTCTGGCGATAAGTGTGCCAACGTTTCATGACTGATAACAGTGCTGTTGCCTGTACCACGTTGGTCAAGAAGCAAAACACGATAGTTTTGTAATGCACGTTTTAGCCAACCAGATTGACCGCTCACTCGTGGAGATGGAAAGCCCGGACCACCTTGAAAGTAAATGAGCCACGGCAGCTCTTGCGCGTCTTTTGCAAGATCAACCAACTCACGTGCGAAAACTTGGATCTGTTGTCCATCTTTAGCTTGGTAATCAAGTGGCAACTCAAAAGAGTGCTGACGATACAGGGTGGTTCCATCAATAAAATTAGTTTGCACGCTTCATTCCTTTTGTCTGTTTCTAAAGTCGTCGGTACGAATAAAACAGCGCCCGTTGGCACCTACAGTGAGCAAGATACGCATACTAGCTTGTAAATGAAACCGTTTGTTTTACATGAATGTGAAGGTGCTTCGTTTAATTGTTCAATTACCTCTCAACGGGTAACAACGTGTGTCAAAACAGTCAATTTAGAATAGGTAAATCCAGCGAGAGATCAAAAGAGTGAAGCAAAAAAAGAGGGACAAATAAAAAGAGCTTAACGAGGTGAGGATACGTTAAGCTCTTTGGTTTTACTTGTGTTGATAAACTAACTGGCTTCTTCGCCGATAATCTATCGATTCTGTTAGTTCGAATAGACCTAGCTACTGCGAAGCAGTCAGTTCACCGGCACCTTGAGTCGAGCGTTCGCTGCTCTGAACTAGGATTGCTGTCGCGGTCTCTTTCAGTGACGCCCACTCACCATCATCAACTTCAATTCCATCGTTCCACGCTTTCTCTTGAGTTTTAAAAAGCGCTTCCGATTCAATGTGTGTTTGGTAGCCATCTGACAAACGTTCGATATCGAAATCCTGGACGGAAAGTTCGATGGTCATGTTGTGGATATGTTCGTCCGATGCCAGTGGCAAATCTGATAAAAACAGTTCTGGTGCAACGCAACCACGGTTAAGCACATACAAGGTGCTCTTAGGGTTGGAGCCATTGTCCCAACGAGCAGTACACGCGATACCTTTCGCGGCCAATTTAACGAGTTCGCTATACGCTAACCAACGGTTATGACAGTTGTTTAACTCTATTTTTAGCGTCTTTTTGCCAACCATTTTTTCAATGGCGTAATCCATGACTACTGGCAGGTGACACGCCAAACTCGCCTTGTGTAGATCCACTTCGACTGTATTGTCACTGCTCACTTGAATATCTACAGGGCAGTCGTCTTCTAAGCCAATGAAGTTGCTTGCATTGTTAAAGTGACGAACACCATCCAAACCAACCATCTGTAAATCTGCCACCATGTTTGCAATCACATCGGCTTCACCACATGTACGACGCATACCCAAAAAGGCTTTATTGACGGCCGCTACCAGTTCATTGTGAGAAACGATCATAACGCTTTACCTCCATGTTGGCTTTTCAAGGTCGTATCGTGAATAGAAACATTTTGCGAATCAGACAGTTCAGATTCACTTGGTAATAGTGGGAACAACCATTCATCTTGATGAATTTCATCAAGCAGTGGCGCACCTTGGAAAAACGTCACTCGAACCCAACGGTCTGAGCGAGGATCAAACTTAGTCGCACCAAATACCGCTAACTTGCAACGTAGTAAGTGCATTGGTAGTGACGATTGGTGCAGCACATTCATTTGAATATCACCCATCGCTTTATTACCTAGTGTCCACACTCGACGTGCAATAGCACGATACTGTGGCTGTTTTACAAGGAACTCAGCCAAAGACAGCTCTGGTGCGAATTGTAATAACGAATGATACAAACGGTAAGCTTGACGGCCGATATCTAACGGCAGTTCACGCTCTTCACCCAGCTCTTCACCTCGGACACCGAGCCTTGGCTCTTCTTTGTCTTGAGAGCGATACCAAAACCAGTAATTGTTCTCTTCTTTCGTAAAGTCAGTCGTTATCGCCCAACGGTACTTTTCTTCTAACACAACCAAAAGATCTTGGATTTTCTTACCACTCGGAAGTGACAGCGTTTCGCTACAATTCATCTGCTCTTGATGGGCGTCCACTAATTCTGGGTACAACTCCATTAAGCATGAGATAAGGATTTCTTGGGCTTCCATACTCATGTGCTTAGATTGTTCGACTAACTGCGCCCATGTATCACACAAGCTGACAGACGCTTCTAGTGATTGTTGTGCGTATTTCAACTCATCAACAGCAGCTTTATTCAAGTCTTGCTGGTGCTCATTGATGGTCACGACTTGCTCTAAATGGCGAATACCTTTATTCATTAAAGCCCGCAATGGTTCAATCAATGACGTATCTGTCGCATTGGCTAATACTTCAGCCAATGCTTGTTCACGAGTTGTCATCCATTGATCGACAATGCTTGGGTGGTTAATAAGGTATGGCGCCATGCCTAACCCTGTCGCATTACCGACACCAAGATAGCGTTGCAATCCACGGTGTAACGTAATCGCTTGTTCACCACCTTGTTGCTCGGCTAGGTAATGAACCCAATCAAGGCTGAATTCACGCAGCATATAAACCGCACACATTTGAGCGCTAAATGACTGATTAAAATCTGCGTTTTTCTCTAAAACTTTAAAGTCAGCAATGCCAAATTTGCCATTGCCATAGACTGCTGTCGTTCGCAGAATATAGCCCACTTCAGCCAGTTCTTTGGCCGTTGGTTGAACGCCTTTAGCCAAGTGACTAACGATATGTTCAAACACACGTACACTTTTATTTGCACGCGCCAAAACAAGCACATTATTTGGGTTACGGCCTGCTTCTTGAAGCGGTACATTCGCACGAAGTTTCTCAAGTAGAGTGACATCCACATCACCAAGAACAAGCGCAAACGTTACATCCCACTTTTCAGCAATTACACGGTCATTTCGTTCGTCATCTGCAATTTCATCGCAAAAAACAACCAAATGATAAACATGGTTTGGCGTCGCTAGCTTATAGATAACATGACCAAAACCTTGAGCATCTAATTGCCACTCATGTTTCGTCACTTGCCATTGCTGTTGCGCCATTTTACGAATCAGAGTTCTAACGAAGCTGATACGTGTTTGGTGCATTGCACCTAGCCTTTCCGGTGCCATGACGACAGTTGCGTCACGTAGTGCTGATTCAGTGTAGGTAGAACGATGTGCATCCATTTTGCTCACCACCTTATAGTTATAGGATTTTGCTAGCCATTCAGAACCGATCGTTGCCGTCATTTGAAGCACTATTGCGACAGTATGTTGGTTAGCTTTCACGTTTTTAATCGTTATTGGTGTTATCGAGGCAAGCGAACTCACCCCTTATTATTTGTCCTGACTAGGTCTCTTCACCTAAATAGTTGCCGTCCGGTGTATCTTCACCAGTACGGGTTTCTCTTCCTTTCGGAATTTTTGCATCAGCCTTCTTTCAAAGGCTGATTTGTTTCTCTTTCATTTTTAGAGAGCGTTTTCTCTACAGGCTCTTTTCTTTAAAGACCCTGCTCTTTCGCCATCTTGACTGCTATTTGAGGCGCGTTCCAAAGTGATGGCAGTAAGATTATGGAAACCGGTACTGCAGTGATAACAATGAACGATTGCAGTGCAGAGATTCCGCCTGACCCTAGGGAAATCAGAATTAACGCTGTTACCCCCATCATCACACCCCAGAACGTACGAATAATTGCATTAGGCTCTGTCTCACCACTGACTACCACACTGATGGTGTAAGTCATTGAGTCACCCGTCGTTACGATGAAGATCGTGGTTAAGATCAAGAACAAAATAGAGATAAGCATTGGCATAGGTAGCTGCTGAGTTACCGCTAGTAGTGCGCCTGGTAAGTTAAAGCCTTCAAATGCCTTACTTACGCTGCCTGGATCGGCAATTTCGAACGCAAGACCAGAGCCGCCAACAATCGTGAACCAGAAGCAAGTCACAAACGGTGCCACCAAGCTGATTGTTGTCACCAACTGACGGATACTACGACCACGTGAGATACGAGCGATGAAGATTGCCATCATTGGGCCGTAACCTAAGAACCAACCCCAGAAGAATACTGTCCACCAGCTCAACCAACCTTCGTCGCCACGGTATGTTGCCATTGGGATGAAGTTATCTATCATGCTGCCTACACCTTGGATGTAGCCATTGAAGATAAAGTTCGTTGGACCAAAGATTAGGATGTAAATCATCAATGCCATTGCTAAAATTACGTTGTAACGGCTTAGCATTTGCATTCCGCGGTTAAGACCGCTTAATGCCGACAATGTGTAAAGCACGATAGCGAACAAGATGATGATTAGCTGTGTTGTGAAGCCATCAGGAATACCAAACAGTTCATTCAGAGCGTAGCTCACTTGCAAGCCCAAGAAGCCGATCGGACCGATAGTGCCCGCCGCTACAGCGACAATACAACATGCATCAATCAGTGCGCCGGTATGGCCTTTCAGTGCTCTTTCGCCCAAAACTGGGTAAAGCAAAATACGAGGTTTAAGAGGCAAGCCTTTGTCGTAGTGAAGGTGCATAACCACGATAGACGTTAAGCTGCCCACAATTGCCCATGCTAGGAAACCCCAGTGCATGAATGATTGTGATAACGCATTCACCGCACCTTGTTGGGCGTTTTCTTGTGCGCCATACAACGGTGGTGGGTTAACGTAGTGTGCGATAGGCTCTGCTGCTGCCCAAAATACACCGCCGCCCGCCAATAGCGTACAGAAGATGATAGCCATCCAACGGAAGCCATCCATTTCAGGTTTCGCGATGCCGCCTAGGATAACCTTGCCTGTTCGCCCTGCCGCTAGGCCAAGACCAATAAGAAAAGTCAGAAGAAGAAGCATTTGCCAATAAGGGCCGAACACTTTTACAGACCACGCAAAGCCCGTGTTTACTAGGGTAGAAAGTAGCTCCCCATCAAACAAAGCAAGTGCTACGAACAGAGCGATAAAACCGCCGCTGTACCAAAGTGCTGGGTTGGTTAGTCCTAATTTGTCTGAAGTCGATTCAGACTGGTTTGTGTTACTTGTTTTGTTGCTTGCTGTGTGTGCTTGACCCGCATTTACGTTTGAAGATTTCACGCTATTGGTTAAATCAGACATACTCTGACTCCAGAGGTTTCTTTGCAGCTGTCATTTTAATGATGACTACAAGAGGTGTATTTAACACCTACCCTATTGTTTTTTGTGTTGGGCAGGCTAATCCATGTTTGGGTTACCGCGTTGCGAAATAGACCGTTGTTCCTTTTGAATAGTTAAATTGGTTACAACAGCACTTCTAAATGAAGGTTAATTAGAAGGCTGCCAATTCGATGATTACTAGTGAGAAAGCACTTAACCCTTGCTTTGAGGTTCTAGGCCATCTTTCAAGAAGTTAAACCAGTTTTCTCCCAAGACTTGCCCAGCTTCAGACTCGCTGAAACCATGGCGCATCAATCCGTTATAAATATTTTCCATACCCGCACTACCACAGAACCAAGGCAACGCATCTGGCCAACCTGAGTTGTTCGCAGAGCCTTCACCGTAGTCCATTGCTTTAGACCAACGACCATTTCTCATCCACTCAAGAACGGCTTGAGGTTGGTTTAAGCATAGGTCACTACCAATACCTAGGTGTTCTACGCCAACCATGTCAGCGGTAGTCGCAACCATTTGGCAGAAATCTTCCAACGTACATTGGCTGCCATTGGGTAGGTGGAATGGGTACAAGCTGAATCCAATTAAGCCACCGCGTGCGGTTAGGGCTTTAATCACATCATTTGATTTGTTTCGTAGTGCATCATGAGCAAACGTTGGGTTCGCATGGCTAATACAAATAGGACGAGAAGACAGGTCAATCGCCTCAAGCGTTGAACGCTCTGCACTGTGAGACATATCGATGATCATGCCCACTCGGTTCATCTCTTCAATCGCTTGCTTACCAAAGCGTGTGATGCCTGTGTCGTTCTTCTCGTAGCAACCCGTCGCCAATAAGCTCTGGTTGTTGTACGTCAATTGCATGATCAAAAGACCTTGCTGACGCATTACTTCGATAAGACCAATCTCATCATCGATTGGAGAACAGTTTTGAGCACCTAGAAAAATGCCGACTTTGCCTGTCGCTTTTGCAGTTTCCACATCAGCCATTGAATGAATCGGCATGATAATGTCTGCATTCTTCTCGAATCTTAAGTTCCATTCTGCAAAGCGAGATAAGGTTTCACGAGCTGTCTCGTGGTAAACCGCGGTAGCGTGAACTGCTGTAATGCCGCTCGCCTTTAGTGTTTGGAAATATTCTCTGTTCCAATTGCAGTATTGCAATCCATCTATAACAATCCGTTGCTGGTACATAACCACTCCTATTGAAAGCTCAGTGTTCTAGCTCGGTTTTGAAAACACGCTCAAATAACATGTTTTCAAAAATGGGTTAAATCACTTGTCTAATTCGTTTGCTGCTTTGGTTGGGATGTTGGCCTGACTCGGTGAATCAGGCCAATTCGATAGCTGGATAGCTAGAGACTTAATATCTTCAGCTATCCAATTCTTATATAGAAGTTGATTAGTAAGGACGCTGGTAAGCTGTCTTCACTACTGTGTAGAACTCTTTCGCGTACTGACCTTGCTCACGAGGACCGAAGCTAGACTCTTTACGACCACCAAACGGTACGTGGTAATCGGTGCCTGCTGTTGGTAGGTTCACCATCACACAACCTGTTTGCGCTTGTTGCTTGAACATTGCGCTAGTACGTAGGCTTTGAGTAATGATGCCGCCCGTTAGACCAAAGCGAGTATCGTTTGTTGTCGCGATAGCTTCTTCTAGGTCAGCTACACGAATCACGCTTGCCATTGGTGCAAACACTTCTTCTTGGTTCACTTCCCAATCGTTCTTAGTATTCAAGAACAGCGTTGGAGACATGTAGAAGCCTTCATGTTTCATGCTTAAGCGTTCACCACCAAATGCTAGCTCACCGCCGCTTTGACGTGCTTTCTCAACCCAACCTAGGTTTGCTTCAAGTTGGTTACCGTCAACAACAGGGCCCATGAATACGCCGTCTTCTAGTGCGTGACCCACTTTAAGCTCGCTCATACGCTTGATCAGTGCTTCAACGTATTGGTCGTGAATGCCATCCATAACTACTAGACGAGAAGATGCTGTACATTTTTGACCCGCGCCAGAGAACGAACCTGCGATAGTCGCATCAACAGCTGTTTGGATATCAGCATCATCAGCAACCACAAGTGCGTTCTTACTGCCCATTTCTAATTGGCAACGAACGAAGTTTGGCGCTGTAGCAGCCGCAACCTTACGACCTGTATCAACAGAACCAGTAAAGCTCACACCGTTCACTTCTTTAGAGTTGATCAGTGCATCACCTACTTTCGAACCGCTACCTAGAACAAGGTTGAACGTGCCTGCTGGCATGCCTTGGCGGTGGATAATCTCAGTTAGCGCAACTGCACTTGCTGGTGTTAGGTTTGCTGGTTTCCAGATAACGCTGTTACCGAAAGCAAGCGCTGGAGCGATTTTCCAAGCAGCAGTCGCGGTCGGGAAGTTCCAAGGAGAGATGATGCCGATAACACCCACCGCTTCACGAGTCACTTCTACAGAAACGCCTGGGCGTACTGATTCTGCGTTGTCGCCAATTTGACGAAGCACTTCAGCCGCAAAGTACTGGAAGAACTGACCTGCACGGTAAATTTCGCCACGACCTTCAGCAAAAGGCTTACCTTCTTCACGAGAAAGTAACGTACCTAGCTCATCACAACGTGCAATCAGCTCATCACCGATTGCTTGAAGTACTGCTTGCTTACGTTCAATAGGCGTTTTTTCCCACTCTGGTTGAGCGTGCTTCGCCGCTGAAATCGCTTGTTGAACTTGGTCAGCACTTGCTTGTGCGAAGTTACCGATGTTTTCAGAAATATCTGATGGGTTAATGTTCGCAACGGTGCTTACACCCGCTTGCCATTCGCCGCCAATGTAAAGTGCGTTTTCTGCTTGAACATTCTGTAATTGAGTCATCATTCTGTCCTTGTAACGGTTAGGTTGCGGTTGAGTCTGGCAACCATCTGGTTAATTAATAAACTGTTAATATTCAGGTAATTAATTGCTAAAATAAGATGTATATTTTGTTTCTAAAGTGAACCAAGTCGCTTGTATCAATAAACCACTTCAATTTAAAAGAGTTTTGATCCGCAAATAGCCTTAGTTCACAGTCGAATTATTCAGGTTGAGACGCCGATGCGTAAACCACGAACTCAACCAACATTTCTTCTCTTGCTAACCCTGCAACGACGACCGCAGCACGATTTGGATAAGGTGCATTGAAGTATTCTCCGTATACGCTGTTGACCGTTTTTAGATATTCACGGTCTGTCACGTAAATCAGAACTTGCAGCACTGAATCCATAGATTCGCCTGCACACTCCAACGTATGAACAAGGTTGTTAAAAGTCTGACGCGTTTGCGCTTCGATACCACCTTCTACTACTGCGCCAGTTTCATCAATTGGAATCTGCGCTGTGTATAGAGTGCCGTTATTAACGATTGCCCACTCTAGTGGTGCTTTTGAAGCGAAAAGCTCGGTTTTTACTGGGTATTTTTTAGTTTGTGCGTTCACGATTCCATCCAACTTTGTAACAACTATGTTTCAAGATGGTTAAATACTGCACCTTGACGACTGATAAATCTAACGGTAAATTTTGTGCATTTGATAAATAAAATCTATCACCTTTAAAAAAGTAAGGTATAGCAAGGCCTAGAGAAGGATTCCTGTCATGAGTATTAAGCTACAACAGTTAAAACATTTTGTTTTAGTGGTCGAAGAAGGCGGATTTAGAGCGGCATCTCACCGAGCAAATCGCTCGCAAGCGGCACTTTCTACGTCGATAAAAGAGCTAGAAAAAATTCTCGGCCAACCACTGTTTGAAACGGGCAACAAATCGACGCTGACACCTTTCGGGGAAATATGCCTGCCAAAAATCATTCAATTCCTGAATGTTTACAAAGCATTAGACAATGACCTACGCGCAGCCGCGGCAGGACAACAAGGAAGAGTTCGAATAGCAAGCGTGCCATCAGTAGCGGCAAAATTAATCCCTAGTGTTTTAGGGGCTTTTTGTGAACAGTACCCGAATGTTGAGGTAAGCTTAATTGATGATAATGCGGCGGGTGTAGAAGCAAGATTACTGTCTGGAGAGGTAGACGTTGCCCTCGGAAATAGCTCCCATTTAGAAGAAGAGAGCATCGACTTCACGCCTTTACTTTCCGATCCTATTGGTGTGGTCTGCCTCAAAGACAACCCTATCGCCTCTCAACGGGAGGGAATAGAATGGCAAACTTTGTTAAAACAACCCTTCATTCGCAACGGGACTTGTACCCTACTTGACCCAACACCTGCAAGAATGCTCAGCGAACAAGCTTTGTATTCAGTAGAGAACATTACTTCCCTGTTTTCGGTGTTAGAGCTTGGGATAGGCGTGACCACGCTGCCTAAGCTGGCTTTTCCAACCAATGAAACTCGCTTGGTGTGGATTCCGTTGATTGACCCACCTTTACAGCGTCAAATCGGTATTTTCAGATTGTCTGATCGTACGATCTCGCCACAAGCGCAGGCTTTTCATGACTTATGTATTCAATATCTAAGTTATGAAGACTAATAGAGGGACATAATTGAGTTTGTTTTCTTAAAAAGCGGTTGATAGAGCAACACATCAAGAAATTCCAGCTCTAATATCCAGACTTTTGACCTTTCTATCTTGAGCTTAGTGCCCTAACCTTCAGATTTTTGCCCTATCTTCAGCTCCTTACATCCATGTGAGGAGCTGAATTTCTTCCATCATATTCATCTTAAACGCCGACTTATTCGTTTCGGATCGCCAGAAAGACGTTAAGAATGAAGTCGTGACAAACTATTTTGAAAAATAATCACTTCCAGATAGAGAACGCCGTATAGATAAATCACTCAATGCACGAAGGCTTTCATCGCTGATTAAAACTGGCTTTATCCACTTGTAAAATGGCACGCAATAATCAACTTATAAGTGACGCTAAGTGTTTGAATATACGTAATTGATAAGATCATAACTTGCCAAATTGGCGTCTAAAATCTTCATACAAAAACTCCCCTTTCCTCTGAAAATAAAGCATTTAAAATTTTCATGAATAAAGTTATACAACTATTACTTTCATAAATGAAAAACATTCATTTCAAAAATGGAATTATTGATGTCGCTTTTTGTCGTTTTGATCACATAATTTTAGGCGTAGTTTATATTTTGTCGAAACGATAGCGAATTAGTTTTTATCGTTTAATTTCGTCAGGAGATATAAAGCCAGAAAGATTATTTCTTTGTTAACAAGTAAAGGTTTATTAACAAGTCAAATTGCTATTAACAAGTAAGTGCTAGTAACAAAACATATTCAAACTGTGTTTTATATTGACTTACACTGTTAAATATAGGGTTTTATTATGAGGCTTAATGGGATAAGTAGCGACATCCTTGTTGCTGCTAAAAGAGTTATTCTCTGCCAAATAGTATTAGCCGTCGGTGTAGTTTTATATGAAGTGTTTTTTGGTAATAAAGTAGATATGGAGTCTTCAGCTTTGGGTGTCGTAATCGCGATGTTACCACCGCTGTTTGGTTTTATATATGCAAGCCTAAAGGTGCACAAGAATCCTAATTATAGTTTACGTGACTTAATGCAAATGAGTCGTGTCGTGAAAATAACCTATACGTTCTTAATGTTTATCTTGGCATTCCAGTTTTTTAAATTGGATAACCCAGTAATATTATACGCGTACATTTTCACAATGATTGGGTACTTCTTAACACCATTTATTACTGCCTCTACAAGATCGGAGTACGTGTAGTATGGATCAAGTCACTACCGCTCACGAATACATAGAGCATCACTTAACCTTCTTAACTACAGGTGATGGTTTCTGGGCGTTCAACATTGACTCAATGTTGGTATCTTGGATTACGGGTTTATTGTTTATTGGAGCTTTTCGATATGTAGTGACCAAGGGCACTAGCGGTGTTCCAGGTCGTTTTCAATGTTTTATCGAGCTTATCTTTGATTTCGTTAACAACCTAGTCAAAGAGATTTTTCAAGCGGAGGATAAATTAATAGGGCCACTGGCATTAACCACTTTTGTTTGGGTGTTGTTAATGAATGCAGTCGACCTATTACCAATTGATTTAATACCAGGGTTAACTCGTGTAATGGGTTTAGAACACTTTAGAGATCTACCGACAGCGGATGTAAATATCCCAATATCGATGGCACTCGGTGTGTTTATTCTACTGTTAACTTATACGTTAAAAAATAAAGGTTTGAAAGGCTTTATCAAAGAGCTCACTACTCAGCCATTTGATAATCCTCTTTTATATCCTGTTAACTTCGTTCTTGAATTAATAACATTAATTTCAAAACCAATATCACTAGGCTTACGATTATTCGGAAATATGTATGCAGGCGAGATGATATTCATCCTTATCGCACTAATGCCTTGGTGGATGCAATGGGCACTCAGTGTTCCATGGGCCTTATTCCACATATTAATCGTATTCTTGCAAGCATTTATATTTATGGTACTGACCGTTGTTTATTTAGCAATGGCAACAGAAGAACACCATTAATTAATAACTAAAAATTAACTAACAAATTATTTATCGGAGATACAAATGGATATCGTAAGCGCAGTTTTATATGTAGCAGGTGCATTACTGATCGGTTTAGGTGCAGCGGGTGCAGCATCTGGTATTGGTAACTTAGCAGGTAAATACCTTGAAGGTGTTGCTCGTCAACCAGACCTTACTCCAATGCTTCGTACTCAATTCTTCATCATGATGGGCCTTGTGGATGCTGTACCGATGATCGGTGTTGGTATCGGTCTATACATCATCTTTGCCGTTGCTTAATTAAAAGCTTTGAAAAGATCGATTTGTAAATAATCAAGATTTAGTGAGGAAGGTATGAATTTAAATGCCAGCATGTTTGGTCAAGCAATCTCATTCGTGATTTTTGTTTGGCTATGCATGAAATATGTATGGCCCCCTCTCACCGCGATGTTAGACGAGCGCCAAAAAGAAATCGCTGATGGCTTACGCCACTCAGAGAATGCAGCGAAAGAGCTAGAACTAGCAAAATCAAATGGCGCACAACTCGTCGCAGATGCGAAAAAAAATGTGACCGAACTGATTGAGCAAGGCAAAAAACGCCGCAACGAAATCATCAACTTAGCTCACCAAGAAGGTGAGCAAGAAAAAGCGCGCATCTTAGAGCAAGGTAGAGCTGAGCTAGAAGGCGAACGTCAAAAGTTACGCCGTGAACTTCAGGCGGATATGGCAGACGCTGTTATTCAAAGTGCACAGAAATTGATCAGCAAAAACCTAGATTCTGAAACGAACCGAGCGTTAGTTGATCAAATGATAAGCGAACTCTAAACGGAGGCAATATGTCAGATTACACCAATATTGCTCATCCCTACGCTAAAGCATCGTTCGACTTTGCTTTAGGTGAAAACAAGTTACAAGAGTGGCACTCAATGCTGTCCATTCTTGTGACGGTAGCGGAAGAAGAAACGATCGCTAAGCAGATTTCATCAGCAGAAGGTGTTCACACACAGCAATCTGAAGAACTGGTCAATCTCATCATTCACGTATGCCAAGGACTCGTTGATGACCACGTCATTAATCTCATTAAAGTCTTGGCTGAGAATGGCCGTCTTGCAGTGATCAGAGACTTGTTTAACTTGTTCAGCGACCTAAAGGACGAACATGAACGTGTAATCCCTGTCACTGTCACCAGTTCAGAATTGCTTACACAAGATCAAGTGACATCACTCACTGCTGCACTTGAGAAGAAATTAGAGCGTCAGGTTGAAATGGAACAGGTTATTGATGACTCGCTGGTTGGCGGGATCGTCATCAAGGCGGGTGAAACCGTCATCGATGGTTCTTTGAACACATCAATTAGCCGATTAGCCCATCAACTTCACGCGAGATAGGTAACAATTATGCAATTAAATTCAAATGAAATCAGCGATCTAATCAAAGATCGCATCTCGAAGTTTAATGTGAGCACCGAAGCTCGCAACGAAGGCACCATAGTCTCGGTTCGTGATGGCATCATTACTATTAATGGCCTTGCGGATGTCATGCAGGGTGAGATGATCGAGCTTCCAGGTGGTAAATACGCTCTTGCTCTTAACCTTGATACCCACTCAGTCGGTGCCGTGGTTATGGGGCCCTACACTGACCTTTCTGAAGGTATGAAAGTGAAAGGGACAGGTCGTATCTTAGAAGTACCTGTAGGTAATGGACTGCTTGGCCGTGTAGTGAACACACTAGGTGAGCCAATCGATGGCAAAGGCCCAGTGAGTTGTGACCGACTCGACCCTGTAGAAGTAATTGCACCCGGCGTAATCGAGCGTAAGTCAGTCGATCAGCCAATTCAAACTGGTTATAAAGCCGTTGATACCATGGTGCCTATCGGTCGTGGTCAACGTGAACTTATCATCGGTGACCGTCAGACAGGTAAAACAGCGTTAGCTATCGATGCGATCATCAATCAGAAAGATTCTGGCATCAAATGTGTGTACGTGGCTATTGGCCAGAAAGCATCCACTATCGCAAACGTTGTTCGTAAACTCGAAGACCACGATGCGCTTAAAAATACCATCGTTGTTGTAGCATCAGCATCAGAATCAGCCGCGCTTCAATACCTAGCTCCTTATGCGGGTTGCACCATGGGCGAATACTTCCGTGACCGCGGTGAAGATGCATTGATCATCTATGATGACCTATCAAAACAAGCCGTCGCTTACCGTCAAATCTCATTGCTACTTAAACGCCCACCGGGTCGAGAAGCCTTCCCTGGCGACGTATTCTACCTCCACTCACGCCTACTAGAACGTGCAGCACGAGTGAGTGCGGAATATGTAGAGAAGTTCACAAACGGTGAAGTGAAAGGCCAAACAGGTTCATTAACCGCGCTTCCGATCATTGAAACTCAAGCGGGTGACGTATCGGCGTTTGTACCAACCAACGTAATCTCAATTACTGATGGTCAGGTTTTCCTACAAACCCAACTATTCAACTCAGGTCTACGTCCTGCTGTTGACCCAGGTATCTCGGTATCTCGTGTGGGTGGTGCAGCACAGTGCAAGATCATCAAGAAACTATCTGGTGGTATTCGTACATCGTTAGCTCAATACCGTGAGTTAGCCGCATTTGCTCAGTTCTCTTCTGACCTAGACGACATGACGCGCAAGCAGCTTGATCATGGTGAGCGTGTAACCGAACTGATGAAGCAAAAGCAATACTCGCCGATGTCTGTCGCTGAACAAGCAACGGTTATCTACGCAGCAGAAAAAGGCTATTTGGCCGACGTAGAGTTGCACAAAGTTGCACGTTTTGAAGAAGAGTTAATTGCTTACGCAAAAGGTCAAAACCCAGAATTGTTCGACACCATCAACGCTAACGGTGACTACAACGACGAGATCGACAGTGCACTTGCAAAACTTCTCGGTGACTTTGTAGCGTTGAAAGCTTGGTAAACGCTCCGGTTTGTTGGCTGGAAATCAAAACAAATTAGGAGCAGATAATGGCAAATACTAAAGAAATTCGCACCAAGATAGGCAGTGTTAGTAACACTCAGAAAATCACTAGTGCAATGGAGATGGTTGCGGCAAGTAAGATGCGTAAAGTTCAAGACAATATGACGCTAACACGTCCATATGCCGAGAACATGCGTAAAGTTATCTCTCATGTCGCATCAGGGTCGCTGGAATACCAGCACCCCTACCTTCAACAGCGTGAACCAAAACGCGTTGCTTACATCATTATTTCGTCCGATCGAGGCTTATGTGGTGGCTTGAACTCGAACTTGTTCAAGAAAGTGTTAGAAGAAATGGAGATGTGGCGTACCAAAGGCGTTGAAGTAGAAACGACCTTAATTGGTTCAAAAGCTATCTCATTTTTCCAACGTAGCGGCAATGTTATCGCGCAAACGTCAGGCCTTGGTGACGCGCCTAAATTAGAAGACATTTTAGGTACGGTTAACGCGATGCTAGGGCATTACGACGACGAAAAAATCGACAGTTTGTATCTCGTGTATAACCAGTTCATCAACACCATGGTTCAAGAACCAACGACCTTGCAGTTGCTGCCCCACCCTTCAGATTCTGAGGCCGATGGAGGCGCGAAAAAAGCACGTCGTTGGGACTACATCTACGAACAAGCACCAAGAGACATCCTCTCTGAGCTGTTACATCGATACATTGAATCGCAAGTGTATCAAGGCATCGTAGAGAGCATTGCCTGTGAGCAAGCAGCCCGAATGGTGGCCATGAAAGCGGCGACCGATAACGCAGGCCAACTCATCGATGATTTGCAGTTGGTATACAACAAAGCGCGACAGGCTGCCATTACCCAAGAGCTGAGTGAAATAGTCTCAGGTGCTCAAGCTGTCTAAGGGCAGAAAAGAGTGGGTTAAGAATAGAATTTGAGGATTTAGAGATGAGTGTTGGAAAAATAGTTAAAGTTATCGGCGCGGTGGTAGACGTCGAGTTCAGCGGCGGCAACAGCCCACGCGTTTATGATGCATTGAAAGTGACGAGCGAGGAAGCAAGCTCTCTCGTATTGGAAGTTCAGCAACAACTGGGTGGCAGTATCGTTCGTTGTATTGCAATGGGTACGTCAGATGGCTTGCGCCGCGGCCTAACTGTTGAAAACACAGGTTCTCCAATCACCGTTCCTGTGGGCGAAGAAACCTTAGGCCGTATCATGAACGTTCTTGGTCAGCCTATCGATGAATGTGGTGAAATCGGTCAAAAAGAAAGCTACGAAATTCACCGTGAAGCACCCTCTTATGAAGAACAAGCAAACAGCACTGAACTTCTTGAGACCGGCGTTAAAGTTATCGACCTTATTTGTCCGTTCGCCAAGGGCGGTAAAATCGGTCTGTTTGGTGGTGCGGGTGTAGGTAAAACCGTCAACATGATGGAGCTTATCAACAACATCGCTAAAGCTCACTCAGGTCTTTCTGTATTTACCGGTGTTGGTGAACGTACTCGTGAAGGTAACGATTTCTACTACGAGATGAAAGAAGCTGGCGTACTAGACAAAGTTGCCATGGTTTACGGCCAAATGAACGAGCCACCAGGAAACCGTCTACGTGTTGCGCTGACTGGTCTTACTATGGCTGAGCGTTTCCGTGATGAAGGTCGTGATGTACTGTTGTTCATTGATAATATCTACCGTTACACGCTTGCGGGAACAGAGGTATCAGCACTGTTAGGTCGTATGCCTTCAGCAGTAGGTTACCAACCAACGCTTGCCGAAGAGATGGGTGTTCTGCAAGAACGTATCACATCAACCAGACAAGGTTCTATCACGTCTATCCAAGCGGTATACGTACCTGCGGATGACTTGACGGATCCATCGCCAGCAACAACCTTTGCTCACTTAGATGCGACCGTTGTACTGTCTCGTAACATTGCTGCATTGGGTCTATACCCTGCGATTGACCCGTTGGATTCGACCTCTCGTCAACTGGATCCTCTCGTGGTTGGTCAAGAGCACTACGACATTGCACAAACGGTTCAAACAACACTGCAACGTTACAAAGAGCTTAAAGATATCATCGCGATTCTTGGTATGGATGAGCTTTCTACGGAAGATAAGCAGATCGTATCTCGCGCTCGTAAGATTGAACGTTTCTTAACGCAGCCTTACCACGTAGCCGAAGTGTTTACCGGTCAGAAAGGTGTCTTTGTACCGCTAAGCGAAACACTAAGAGGCTTTAAAGGTCTGTTAAGCGGTGAATATGACGATATCCCAGAGCAAGCGTTCTTGTACTGTGGCTCTATCGACGAAGTGCTTAACAAAGCAAAATCACTCTAAGAGGTAGGTGCACCATGGCTATCGGAATTACAGATAATACATTTCAACTTAATATTGTAAGTGCGGAAGGTACGCTGTTTTCAGGTCCAGCGTATGCCCTAGCCGTTTCTGGCGCTGATGGTGAACTGGGGATTCGCCCCGGTCACTCCCCGCTTCTCAGTAAGATCAAACCGGGCGTGACCGTGTTTGTTACAGACCCTAAATCAGAAGGCCAAGTGCTGTATGTCTCTGGCGGGATGCTGGAAGTTCAGCCGGATGTAGTAACGGTGTTAGCCGATACTGCCTTGCACGGCCAAGATATTGACCGCGCTCGCGCAGAAGAAGCGAAATATGCAGCCCTAGAGAATATCAATAAGGGCAATGTCGACATCAACTTTGCACAAGCTCAGCTTGAACTAGCAAAAGCCGTTGCTCAGCTTCGCGCATCAGAACTGACGTCTTCTCGCACTCGACACTGAGAATAAGCGTTATTGGCCGTTAGCTGTGCTAGCAAACAAATACAAAAAAGGCTCACTAGATAGTGAGCCTTTTGATATCTGCTTAACGTAAAACCGAGGTCTAACGTTGCTTGATGTTCAAACGAATAGTTTTAAAAGATTCGTTTTAGAAAAGCAGTTTAGAGCTGAACTATAGAACTATAGAACTATAGCTTAGAAGAATTCAATCGAGTTACGGCCGCTTTTGTCGTCACGTTGTGGCTTAGGCGTATCCGCTTTCTTTCTCGGTTTGTTTTCTTTCTTCTTCTCTTTTTTCTCTTTCTTCGGTTCAGCCGTTGCGCTTAGCATTTCTGCTTTGCTTTTCTTAGATTCTTTCTTCTTAGAATCTTTTTTAAACTGACCTTTCTTCGCCTTGTTATCTTTTTTAGGCGCTTCTTTCTTTTTCGGCTTTTCTGATTCTTCTTGTACTGGCTGATCACATACCACTACATAGTATTCTTGGTTGAATTCAAAGAAGTCGCCATCGTACATTTTACGACGTTTACGAGTTTCTAATTCACCATTTACCGCTACGTAGCCTTCAGAGATTATGTGTTTAGCTTCACCGCCACCACTCACTAGGTTAGCAATTTTAAACACTTTGTAGAGTTCGATTGGCTGAGACGATACATCAATACCAATTGCTTCAATCTCAATCTCTTCGCCTTCTTCGCCAAGCTCTTGGCCTTCGTAGTCAGCGTCTTCGTAATGTTCTTGGTCCATGGTGACCTCTACCTAAATATGTACTTCTGAAATATTGGGCGCAGTGTAATCTTAAAACAACGAAATGACCATGTTGAATTCACCAAGCACTCTTTTGTTCTCATTACAAACACACTTTACATCGACCCACCAACATTCGAAAGACTGACAAGTTGCTGCGTATATTCATGCTGCGGATTACCAAACAAAGTCTCAGTGTCACCTTTCTCTATTACCTCGCCTGCTTTCATCACAATGGTGTAATGACACAAGGATTTCACGACATTCAGATCATGGCTGATAAACAGATAGGTTAGGCCATACTTTTCTTGAAGTGACTTCAACAAATCCAGTACTTGAGCTTGGACGGTTCTGTCTAATGACGATGTTAGCTCATCGAGCAAGATAAACTCTGGTTTAAGGATCAAAGCACGAGCAATCGCAATACGCTGCCTTTGTCCGCCAGAAAATTCATTTGGGTAACGGTGGCGAGTTTCTGGGTCAAGGTCGACCTCTTTCATTACATCACAGATGCGTTGGTCGAGTTCGTGCTCATCCAATTGTTGATGCACTAACAAACCTTCGCCAATCACCTGAGCGACTGACATTCTTGGGTTTAGCGCAGAAAACGGGTCTTGGAAGACCACTTGCATACGGCTTCGAAAAGGTAGCATCTGTTGGCGGTTTAAGCCTTGAATTTGTTCATCTGCGTAAGTAATTGAACCTTCACTTTGCACCAATTTGAGTATCGCCATACCGGTTGTCGATTTACCAGAGCCACTTTCGCCAACTAAACCGATTGAGTGCCCTTTCTTCAAAGTGAACTCCATATCGGTCACAGCTTTGACATGAGAAATGGTTCGCTTGAATAAACCGCCCGTAATCGGGAACCAAACACGAAGTTGATTAACATCGAGCAGAGGTTCACTTTCCGGAGAAACTGGAACGGGCAAACCTTTCGGGTCAGAGTTGATAAGCTTTTGCGTATAAGGGTGAGCTGGTGCATTAAACAGGGTATGGCAGTCATTACTTTCAACCAAGCGACCATCTTTCATTACCGCCACTCTGTCGGCAATTTTACGAACGATACTCAAATCGTGTGTGATAAAGAGCATCGCCATACCCAGCTCTTGTTGCAGATCTTTTAACAGGTCGAGAATCTGCGCTTGTACTGATACATCCAACGCAGTCGTCGGCTCGTCAGCGATAAGCAGCTCTGGCTCGTTAATCAGAGCCATTGCGATCATTACACGCTGACGCTCTCCACCTGATAGCTCGTGTGGGTACGCTGATATCTTCTGCTCTGGGTAACGAATACCCACCTTTGAAAGCCACTCTATCGCCAAGGCTTGAGCTTTATTGGTTCGCATACCTCGGTGAATCGCGAGGGTTTCAACCAGCTGCTTACCGACTCGATGAAGTGGATTAAGCGAAACCATGGGCTCTTGGAAGATCATGCCGATGCGGCCACCACGAATCCCTCGCAATTGTCTTTCAGAACAACTCAGAATATCGGTGCCAGAGAAATTAATCTTACCGTTTAAGTAGTGCGATGAGCCTTTAGGTAGCAGTTTCAATACTGAATTAGCGGTAACCGATTTGCCTGAACCACTCTCTCCTACCAGCGCGAGCGTTTCACCTTTGTATATTTCTAAAGAGACATCTTGCGTCACTTGTTCTATTGAGTCTTTACGCCCGAAACCGACAGACAATTTATCTATGGTCAGAACTGGAGATGCATTAGAAACCTCTGCTGTTAACCCTGAAGTAGGAGCTGTATTTGAAGTCATAACTTATCCTTACTTCTGTTGATGTGGGTCGAAAGCATCACGTACCGCTTCACCAACGAAGACAAGTAACGTAAGCATCAGTGAAAGTACGACGAAAGCTGAGATACCAAGCCAAGGCGCTTGCAAGTTAGCTTTACCTTGCGCCAATAGCTCACCTAATGAAGGCGAACCCGCAGGCAAACCAAAGCCTAAGAAATCTAATGAGGTTAACGTAGTGACCGAGCCAGACAAGATAAACGGCATCATGGTTAACGAAGCAACCATCGCGTTGGGTAGCATGTGACGAAGCATAATGCGTTTGTCGTCAACACCCATGGCTTGCGCGGCTCTTACGTAATCAAAGTTTCGACAACGTAGGAATTCAGCTCGCACGATGCCAACCAAACTCATCCAACTGAACAGCACCATAATTCCGAGCAACCACCAGAAATTAGGTTCGATAAAACTGGAAAGGATAATCAGCAAGAACAGAGTCGGCATGCCAGACCAAACTTCAATGAAGCGCTGCCCGAACAAGTCGACCCAACCACCGTAATAACCTTGTGTCGCCCCGACTACGACGCCGACCACGCTCGATACAATCGTCAGAATAAAACCAAATAGAACGGAAATACGGAACCCATAAATGATGCGAGCTAGCACATCGCGCCCTTTATCATCGGTTCCTAGCCAGTTCACTGAATCTGGCTCCGATGGCACCGCGCCTGAAATATCGAAGTTTATCGTATCGTAGCTAAAAGGAATGATTGGCCACACGATGTAACCGTTGTCTTCAATGAGTTCGATAACATACGGGTCTTTGTAGTCGGCTTCGGTTTCAAACTCGCCACCAAACTCTGTCTCGGCGTACTCATTGATAACAGGTACAAACCACTGATTATCATAAGAAACCAAGAGTGGTTTATCGTTGGCAATGATCTCAGCGAACAGGCTCAATCCAAACAAGATGGTAAATATCCAAAGGGAGATAAAACCACGCTTGTTTGCTTTAAAACGTAACCAACGAGCTTCAGCTAAAGGGTTGTTAAACATTTATTATCAATACCTTTTTATTCGTTCGCCATTAACGCGCTTCAAAATCAATTCGAGGATCAACCCAGGTATAAGTCAGGTCGGAGATAATGCTCAGCACCAAGCCAAGTAAGGTCATGATATAGAGAGAGCTGAACACCACGGGATAGTCACGTTGAATAGTCGATTCAAAGCCAAGCAAACCGATGCCTTCGAGTGAAAACATCACTTCAATCAACATAGAACCCGTGAAGAAAATACTAATAAATGCGCTAGGGAAACCGGCAATAATGATCAGCATAGCGTTACGGAAAACGTGCTTGTAGAGAATACTGCTCTCGTCCAAACCTTTCGCTCGCGCAGTAACCACATATTGCTTGTTAATTTCATCAAGGAAGGAGTTTTTAGTCAGCATGCTCAGTGTGGCAAAGCCGCCGATGACCATAGCGAAAATAGGTAAAGCTAAGTGCCAGAAGTAGTCGCCAATTTGCTGATACCAATTGAGCTGGTCGAAGTTACTCGACACGAGTCCACGCAATGGGAACCAACTGAAGTAGTTACCACTCGCGAACAAAATAATCAGGATAATCGCAAACAAAAAGCCCGGAACGGCGTAACCGACAATCACCACCGCGCTTGACCAAATATCAAACCGAGATCCGTGATGTATCGCCTTCATGATGCCTAAAGGTATCGAAATCACATAGATGATTAACGTACTCCACAACCCTAAAGAAATGGAGACGGGCAGCCGCTCGATGATTAAATCAATCACGTTACCGCCCTTAAACAGGCTTTCACCAAAGTTAAAGGTCGCGTAATTTTTCAACATATCGAAGTAGCGAACATGAATCGGCTTATCAAAGCCAAACTGCTTTTTGATCTCTTCAACCACTTCAGGATCAAGCCCGCGTGAGCCTTTATAGCCACTGGCAGAAGCTTGGTCACTTTCGCTTAAATCAACTTCTTGTCCACCACCAGAAAAGCGCTCCATAATTCCAGAGTTATGCCCTTCTAATTGGGCAACAGCTTGCTCCACCGGGCCACCAGGGGCGATCTGAATGATGAAAAAGTTGATGGTGATGATCGCCCACAGCGTGGGGATCACCAACAATAAACGCCGAAATATATACGCGGCCATGCTAACTAACTCCTAGCGACGTTTTTCAGGAAGCAAAGCCGCCTTCTCTTCTGAAATCCACCATGTATCGATACCTAAATCGTATTTAGGCAATACATCTGGACGCTCAAACTTGTCCCACATTGCTACGCGATATTCACCGACGTGCCATTGCGGGATGTTGTAGAAATTCCACTGCAATACACGGTCAAGTGAACGACCTAACGTAAGCAGCTTTTCAGGATGCTGTTGGTTACGCGCAATTTCTTCTGTTAACGCGTCAACCACCGGATCCATCACACCTGCAGTATTGTAAGTAGAATCAATGTAGTTAGAGTTCCAAACGATCATTAAGTTCGGGCTAGGATAAGGGTTTGCGGAAAATGACGACGAAACCATGTCGAAGTCACGATCACGAAGACGCTTGATGTACTGGGTGGTATCGATGGTACGGATCTTCATCTCGATACCCATGCGTTTCAGGTTTTTTTGAACCGGTGTTGCGATACGCTCGGTGGTTGGGCTGTAAATCAGCAACTCAAATGACATCGGCTTGCCGGTCTTTTCGTTGGTCATCACTTTGTCTTTCAGCACCCAACCCGCTTCTTTCAGCAATTTGAAAGCTGTGCGCATTTGGCTACGAATACGGCCACTGCCATCGGTGACTGATGGCTGGAATTCTTCGGTAAACACTCGCGCTGGAATCTGACCTTTGTACTGAGACAGCAATTCAACTTCAGCTGCACTTGGTAAGCCTTTCGCTTCATAGTCGGTGTTCTGGAAATAACTACGAGTACGTTTGTATTGACCGTAGAACATGTTCTTGTTCATCCACTCAAAGTCCATCGCATAGGTTAACGCTTCTCGAACTTTAGGATCAGAGAACACAGGAGATTGAATATTGAAGACAAAACCTTGAGTCGTCTCTGGCTTCTCATGGTTGATCTCTTCTTTAATGATGTAGCCTTTGTCGAAGTTTGCGCCCGTGTATGAATTGGCCCAGAACTTAGCCGAGTTCTCAGTTCGAAGATCGAACTCCCCTGCTTTGAAGGCTTCCAGCATTACCGTGTCATCGCGATAGTAATCGTACTGCACTTGCTTGAAGTTATTACGTCCAACGTTAACGGGTAGATCCGCAGCCCAGTAATTTTCATCTAAACCGTATGTAACGCTTTGACCAGATTTGTAGCTAATGATCTTATAAGGACCACTGCCTACTGGTGGTTCACTTAAAGGCTCAGACAGCTTTCTGTCTTTCCAGAAATGTTTCGGTAGTACACGAGTGCTTTGCGCAAAGCTAAACAGCTTCTCGCGGTTTGGCTTGTTCATCTCAATACGAACAACCGAATCAGAAACAGCCGTTACAGACTCGATTTCTTTGTAATACACGCGATATTGAGGCACACCTTCTTTCGAAAACTTGTCAAAGGTGAAGGCAACATCGTGAGCGGTGATAGGTTTACCATCTTGGAATTTAGCATTTGGGTTGATGTCGATTTCCATCCAAGTGAAATCACTGGCGTAGCGAACCTTTGAAGCGATCAATGGATAATACGCATCAATCTCGTCACTCGGAGAAAACATCAAGGTATCGTAAATCTCCCCCGTATAGCTGGCAGCAACGCCGCGGGAACCGAATCGATTAAAGCTATCGTACGTACCTATGCTGCCATAGGTCACTTTACCCTGCTTTGGCGCATCAGGATTAACGTAATCGAAGTGAGTGAAATCGGCTGGATATTTCGCTTCACCAAAACCAACCAGTTGTGTGGTTTCAATAACGGTAACAGCGGAAGTTGATTCGGTATCAGAGGCGTGTGTAACGGAGGGATATAGAGCAATTAGCGACAGCATGACTGCACATGACTTCAAATTAGACCTGAAAAATTGAGTGCGCTGCGAGGCTTTGCTTCGGAAATCTGTTCCCATTTGACTCTCCCTTCAAATGTTATGAATTCTATATTCAAGTTGATTAATCGGCTTTGAATGCATACCGTTAAAACAAGTATAGGTTCAAATCTAACATCATGTAATAACTAATAAAACCATCAGCACTTCATCTCTGACGGTTTATTTACAAATTACTCGTCACCGCTCGAAACTATTGGATGCAGTTAGCGCTGATTGCTTTGATTCCTTTAATTAGCTTGGTGGCGTTGGAAAGTACGGGGTAAGGCAGAGGCACGGAGATTGCTCTAGCGGGAATGACATAAGCCTCCACGGTTTAGATTCCCTTTGATTCGCTTCTGAAGTGAAATTTAGGTTCTAAATAATCAACAAACTATACTTTACTGGAGTATCCTTGCAGCCTAGGTCTAAATGGAATGACACTTTGAACAAACCAAACCACATAACATTCGCAACGTTCAACCTTCTGAACTATCTCGAACCACCGAATGCTTATTATGATTTTGAGAACATCTACAGCTTCGAAGAATGGCAGAAGAAGCAACATTGGATGGCTGAAGCTATTCGTTCATTAGATTGTGATGTGATTGGCTTTCAAGAGATATTTAGCCCGAAGTCTTTAGAGCAATTGATGAACAAGCTAGGTTATCCATACTTTGCTGTGGTCGATAGCGCACACGTTGAAGATGATTACCTATACACCTCACCTGTCGTTGGTATCGCATCCCGCTACCCGATTGAAAACGTGCAGCCTGTTACGCCAGATTCAGAGCTACTTTCAGCCTTCAACCTTGGCGACAAATTCTCATTCAACCGAACACCTGTTCACGCCACCATTACGTTACCCCATTTAGGTTCAACCGACTGTTATGTTGTGCATTTCAAATCACAGCGTCCGACAGAGCCAAGAACTGAATCTATCGATGTGGATAACGCTCAGCAAGGTGAAAAACCACAAAGTGACACGCTGGTTAAGCTTCATCAAGAACAACTTGGTTCTTGGCTATCGAGTGTGCAGCGCGGCCTTGAAGCTCAGATGCTGCATCAATACATCACCAATCAACGCTACCAAACCGATCAGCCTGTTGTGTTAATGGGTGACTTTAATAAGCCTCTATTCAACGACGAGTTTAAAGGGCTATTAAGTTATTCAATAAACAAAGACGAAAACAGCAAGCATTGGCTTTCCCACTTCCGGTTAAAAGACAGCTGGGATATTTATCATCAATTGCATGAACAAGACTTACTTGAACAACGTAAACCAACCCACTATTACGGTGCCTCTGGTTCTGTTCTGGATTACATTTTAATGTCGAACGAATTTGACTGTCAGAACTCATCAAGCATGATGGAGATCTCTTGCTACACAGTGCTCGACCATCACCTCATCAATCCCAGCTTTGAACACGACCAATTCAGTACTGACCATGCCATCGTTGCTGTCACCGCTCATATCCGTGAAGCCTAGCTATTCGATTACATCTTCAAGCGAGAGTTACCTGAGTAGAACATGAAAAAAACCGCAGTCAAAAACTGCGGCTTTCCACTTTAGCTAAACGGGTTGAGCCAACCGACGCCCCATCTAGAAACCGATTTACCGTTTATCCAATTACGGAACCTAAAAGTTATAGGTTGCGCCAAGGTAGAAAGAAGCCAATACAATATCTTTCTCTACCTTTTTTTGACTCCAAGAGTTGCCTTCGTTAACTTCTGCTGTAAATGCATCAGCTTCATAACCAAGTCTTAGGCTTAATTCAGATAGCTTTTCTGGGGTGTATTCAACGCCAAAACCAACACGTACACCTGCACCAGAATCATCGAACTCAGAACTTGAAGGACGTGAACCGTCTGAATACTTCATATCGAGGTCGATTGAAGATAAGCCAATTGTACCAAATGGGCGAACTCCGTTATCAAACGTATAACCAAGATTTGCAGCAATCGAGAAGACTTGAGGAGTCCATGTAAAACCAGCGTTGCTACTTAATGGGTATTTAGCAACCACATCACCATAATCCGTGTACTGAAGCTCAAGTGAGACAATACGGTTAAACTTATAACCAGCAATGATTCGGTAAGCATTGTCTTCTGCTTCAAACGTCACTGGTTCTCTAACTGATGAAAATAAACCACCATCATCGACGCCAGAAGTACCAATGGCACCACCGAGATACAAGCCACTGTCATCTGCCATTACATTGTTCGCTGCAAACGCTGACATCATTGCGATGCTTAGAATTAATTTATTGTTCATTATTGATTGACCTTACTTATTTCAAATCAAGATCGCTGCGACTTCCACTGCTACACAATCTTGTTAGAGTTATCCGACACCCCGTCGAATTCGCAAGCAGGATAAGCTCACATAAAACAAAAAAATAAATAAAAATATAATCACTTTATAATCCCAGCCAACAGAATCAGTTAAAAAACAACAAACCACTGAATAAAAAAGAAATAAAAAACACCCCGCATTGACTCTAACAATCCATCCCCTTTCAAATCATCCGGTTTTTATGTTTTTTCACCTGGCACTTACGCAAGCTTACTTTCAAGAGTGGCGTGATTTTGCATAATCCACACGCTTTAGTAGCTTGCGACTTAACTCAATCTCAACCATTCAGAATAAGACGAATAGAAACACGATGAACCACACAATAGAGCTCAACGGCTTAATCATTGATACTGACTCTCGAACGATTACTAATGAACAGGGGAATAAAATCACTTTACGCCCTCACCTACTTTCGGTGCTCTGTTTACTGGCAGAAAATCTAGGGGATCCCGTTTCTAGGGAAGATATTATTGATATGTGCTGGGAAGGGGAACTCACCTCTCCTCACATACTTGCTAACGTCATCTATAATCTGCGTAATGTTTTTACGCGCTTAAGAACACCAGACATTCAGATAACCACAATCACCAAGTTTGGCTACATTTTGTCGGTTGACCCCACTTAATTAAATTTAAGCGACACTACATTGTGTCAAAACTGTATGAGCAACACGCCGTAGCGCACTCTTTATATCTCCATTGTGAACGTATTTATGCAATCAATAGCGTTGATTAAGATCACTAAAAAACGCCCCATCGAAACGTTTCGATGATCGTTATCACACTCTAGGAAAGCGAAGAGTGCAAATGATAAATCAGACACTATTATCACTATCGAAACGTTTCGATGGTTTTTCTTGAGTTGTTCTCAACCCATTAAACGTTATTTTTCGATAGGTCGTGATATGAAAAAAAGTACTCTAATTAATTCTGAACTCTCTTACTTAGTGGCGACTCTTGGCCACACAGATGAAATCACGATTTGTGACGCGGGCTTGCCGATTCCAGATCACGTAACTCGTATTGATCTTGCCTTAACTCATGGTGTTCCGAGCTTTCAGCAAACAGTAAAAACCATGCTGGATGAATCTCAGATTGAAGGCGTTGTGATTGCAGAAGAGTTTGCGAAAGTAAGCCCAGACCATCACGCTGCACTGATTGATTTAGTTAAGACAGAAGAAGCGCGTTGCGGCAAATCGCTTTCGATTACTTACATCACTCATGAAGAATTCAAAGAGCGAACGCATGACAGCCGCGCGGTTATTCGCACTGGCGAATGCACGCCATACGCAAATGTTATTTTCCAAGCTGGCGTAACCTTTTAGCTCAAGCTCAGCGTTTGAACCTAAGCGCAACGACAGCTCAGTGTCATCACTGAACCAAAACAATATTTATGCAGAACAATCAAATACAACTGGCCCCGAGTAAAGGAACCGACATGACTCAAGCCATTTTAGAACTTAGCTCAATTGAGAAAGCCTTCCCAGGTGTGAAAGCACTAGATAAGGCAAGCCTCAACGTTTACCCAGGGCGCGTAATGGCGTTAATGGGGGAAAACGGTGCAGGTAAATCAACGTTGATGAAAGTGCTTACCGGCATTTACCACTTGGACGGCGGCACTATCGCATACCAAGGTAAACCCGCAGCATTTAAAGGACCACGTGATTCACAACAAGGCGGCATTAGCATCATTCACCAAGAGTTGAACCTAATTCCTGAGCTAACCATCGCCGAGAACATCTTCTTAGGTCGTGAAATCACAGGCACCATGGGACGTATCTTGTGGAACGAAATGTACCAAGAAGCGGACAAGCTACTTAAACGCCTTAACGTAAAACACAGTTCAAAAACTCCTTTAGGTCAGCTAAGCCTTGGTGAGCAGCAAATGGTAGAGATAGCGAAAGCCCTATCGTTTGAATCTAAGGTCATCATCATGGATGAGCCAACGGATGCACTAACCGATACCGAAACTGAGTCTCTATTTAAAGTAATTAACGAACTACGTGATGAAGGCTGTGGCATTGTTTACATCTCTCACCGTTTGAAAGAGATCTTTGAGATTTGTGATGACATCACCGTGCTTCGTGACGGTAAGTTCATTGGACAATGTGAAGTAAAAGACACCGACGAAGATGGCCTAATCGAGATGATGGTTGGCCGTAAACTGGACGAGCAATATCCACGTATCGGACAGAGCCACGGTGAAACCTGCCTTGAAGTGATTGGCCTGACTGGTTCTGGTGTTCATGACGTGAGCTTTACTCTAAAGCGCGGCGAGATCCTTGGTGTATCTGGCCTAATGGGTGCAGGTCGTACCGAACTGATGAAAGTGATTTACGGTGCCCTTCCAAGTGAACGCGGCGTCATCAACCTAGAAAACAAAACCATCAACCCTGTAAGCCCGAAAGATGGCTTGGCGAATGGCATTGCTTACATCTCTGAAGACCGTAAAGGCGATGGCTTAGTTCTAGGGCTTTCAGTGAAAGAGAATATGTCTTTATGTTCACTTGACCTACTGACAAAGAGCGGTCAAATCCAACATAAAGACGAAGTGATTGCCGTGGATGACTTCATCAAGCTCTTCAACATCAAAACCCCGACTCGCGAGCAAATCATTGGCAACCTTTCTGGTGGTAACCAACAGAAAGTGGCTATCGCTAAAGGCTTGATGACAAAACCAAAAGTATTGATTCTCGATGAGCCAACGCGTGGTGTCGATGTCGGTGCTAAGAAAGAGATTTACCAACTCATTAATAAGTTTAAAGCCGATGGCATGAGCATTATTTTGGTCTCATCCGAAATGCCAGAAGTGTTAGGAATGAGTGACCGCATCATGGTGATGCATGAAGGCCGTGTAAGCGGTGAATTTGATGCTAAAGAAGCAAACCAAGAATTATTACTGGCGTGTGCGGTCGGTAAAAAGATCAACGAGGACGCAGCATGAGTACTAAAACCATGAGCAAAACAACTGAAACTGAAGCGCCAAAGAAAAAACCGTTAATCAGCAAAGAATGGCTGATTGATCAAAAGTCATTGATTGCTTTGATCTTCCTGATTGTTGTCGTTTCTTTCTTAAACCCAAACTTTTTTACTGTCGACAACATTCTGAATATCCTGCGTCAAACCTCAGTTAACGCGATTATCGCAGTCGGTATGACACTGGTTATTTTAACCGCGGGTATCGACTTGAGTGTCGGCTCTGTACTTGCGCTTTGTGGTGCATTCGCAGCCAGCATGATTGGCATGGAAATCCCTGTGATGATCGCAGTGCCAACCGCTCTAGTAGCTGGTGCAGCATTAGGTGCTATTAGTGGTGTGATTATCGCTAAGGGTAAAGTCCAAGCCTTCATCGCAACGCTTGTAACCATGACACTACTTCGCGGCGTAACCATGGTTTACACCGACGGTCGACCTATCTCAACAGGCTTCACAGACACAGCAGACGCATTCGCTTGGTTCGGTACAGGCTACGCAATGGGCATCCCAGTTCCAGTATGGATCATGGTCGTGGTGTTCGCAGCAGTATGGTACCTATTAAACCACACACGCTTTGGTCGTTACGTTTACGCACTGGGTGGCAACGAATCAGCAACTCGCCTATCAGGCATCGACGTAGACAAAGTGAAAATCGGCGTTTACGCAATCTGTGGCCTGCTAGCTGCAGTGGCTGGCATCATCGTGGCATCGCGTTTGTCATCTGCTCAACCTACCGCAGGTATGGGTTATGAATTAGACGCCATCGCAGCCGTGGTTCTTGGCGGCACAAGCTTAGCGGGCGGTCGTGGTCGCATTATGGGTACATTGATTGGTGCACTGATTATCGGCTTCCTAAACAACGCCCTAAACCTATTAGACGTATCTTCTTACTACCAGATGATTGCAAAAGCAGTGGTTATTCTTCTGGCAGTATTGGTCGACAACAAAAACAAATAAGACTCTAGTTTGAGTCAATGCAACACCCTGCTTTATCTATAGAAAACCCATAGAAAAAGCACCTTTAATGAAAAGATCTATCAGTAACAAACCTATAAACATTAAATCTATAAATAATGTAACAACGAGCTAGGGTTATCCAACCTAGCTCACCCTACATAAAGGACTTACACCATGAAAAAATTAGCGACTCTTATTTCTGCTGCCCTTCTTTCTACAACAGTATCTGTGTCTGCACAGGCGCAAGATACAATGGCAATCGTTCTGTCTACACTGAATAACCCATTCTTTGTAACCATGAAAGATGGCGCAGAAGCGAAAGCAGAAGAGCTAGGCTACAAGCTTATCGTTCTTGATTCTCAAAACGATCCAAGCAAAGAGCTTTCGAACATTGAAGATCTAACCATTCGTGGTGTTAAGGCAATCCTGATTAACCCTACAGATTCAGATGCAGTGTCTAACGCAATTCGCATTGCTAACCGTTCAAACATTCCAGTACTGACACTAGACCGTGGTGCAAGCCGTGGTGACGTAGTGAGCCACATTGCTTCTGATAACGTAATTGGTGGTGAAATGGCGGGTCACTACATCATGGAAAAAGTGGGCGAGAAAGCGAAAGTAATTCAACTTGAAGGTATCGCGGGTACATCGGCTGCTCGTGAACGTGGCGAAGGCTTCATGAACGCAGTAAACGGCAGCGACCTTGAGCTTCTTGCAAGCCAACCTGCTGATTTCGACCGTACTAAAGGTCTGAACGTAATGGAAAACTTGCTTGCTGCTAACCCAGATGTACAAGCGGTATTCGCTCAAAACGATGAAATGGCACTAGGTGCTCTTCGCGCCGTTCAGGCTTCAGGTAAAGAAGTGATGATCGTTGGCTTTGATGGCACTGAAGACGGTATCGCTGCTGTTAACCGCGGCCTACTAGGCGCAACGGTTGCACAACAGCCTGACCTAATCGGTTCTTTAGGTATTGAAATAGCAGACAAAGTACTGAAAGGCGAGACAGTAGACGAGTACGTACCAGTAGCTCTAAAAATCATCGCTAAGTAAGCTTGTTTGTTACTAAGTAATTCAGTTTAACGCTGAAATCTAATTAAGCAGGGAGTCCCCTATCTCCCTGCTCATTAGCTCACTAACTTGCTGACTCAAGAAAAAACAAAAAAACCGACAGTGCATCGCTGTTTCTCATAAGCCGTCTAACAAGGCGAGCAATTTACGTAATGAGAAAGACCCATGCATTTTCAAATACGATATATCATAAGGCTCGTATCATGACTCAACTGATTGTTTTAGGTAGCGTTAACGCTGACCACGTACTGCAAGTTCCTTCGTTCCCTCGTCCGGGTGAAACCTTGATTGGCGGTAACTATCAGGTCATCCCTGGCGGCAAAGGCGCAAACCAAGCGGTAGCTGCAGCGCGATTAAACGCAGATATCGGCTTTATCGCCTGTGTCGGTGACGACCCATTCGGCATCAATATTCGTCAAGATTTTGCCAAAGACGGCATCAACATCGATGGTGTAATCGTTGCAGACAACACGCCGACAGGCATCGCGATGATCCAAGTATCAGCAACAGGTGAAAACAGCATTTGTCTTTCTTCTGAAGCCAATAACAAGCTGACTTGCGACCAAATTGAACCGCATCTAGAGAAGATTCGCGGCGCTAAATATCTTCTAACTCAACTTGAAACGCCAATTGAAGGCATTGAATACGCAGCAAAAGTAGCAAAAGAGAGTGGCACTCAAGTGATTCTAAACCCGGCTCCTGCTCGTCCATTATCGGATTCATTGCTTGCTTGTGTTGATGTGATTACACCCAACGAAACCGAAGCAGAAGTTTTGACAGGCATTACTGTTACTGACAGCGCATCCGCTCATCAGGCAGCTTTAGCTTTGCACGCAAAAGGCATCGAGACGGTAATGATCACGCTTGGCGCGAAGGGCGTTTGGGTAAGTAAAAACGACAAAGGCGAGCTCATTGCAGGGTTCCGCGTTGAAGCAACGGATACAACCGCTGCTGGTGATACCTTCAACGGCGCATTGGTGACAGGCTTGCTTGAAGACATGCCACTTGAGCGCGCGATTAAGTTTGCTCATGCCGCTGCTGCTATTTCCGTAACTCGCTTTGGTGCTCAAACGTCGATTCCAAGCCGTGCTGAAACCGATGCGTTTTTATCAGATCAATTATCTGCCTAACTTTAGACCCATTTGAAGGCTTAACTCCTGAGCTAAACCGTAGTTAACGGATGTTAGCCTTCAAATTCGGTAACAACAAATAACAAGCATAAGCCCCTGTTTTCGGGCAGAATATCGCGCAACGTGGCAAGTTACTCCCACAAGGATTTTTTATGGCAACAATGAAAGACGTCGCTCGGCTAGCAAAGGTTTCAACTTCAACCGTCAGCCATGTGATCAACAAGTCACGTTTTGTCAGTGAAGAGATTGCTGAGCGTGTTAACAGTGCGGCTAAAGAACTCAACTACGCACCGTCTGCATTGGCTCGCAGCTTGAAAATGAAGCAAACCAAAACCTTGGGTATGCTGGTTACTACCTCTACCAACCCATTCTTTGGCGAAGTAGTAAAAGGGGTTGAACGTCGTTGTTATGAGAAAGGCTACAACCTTATCTTGTGTAACACCGAAGGCGACAGCGACCGTATGAAGTCATCTATCGATACCTTGTTGCAAAAGAGAGTCGATGGCTTGATGTTGATGTGTTCAACCCTTGAAGGGCAGCATATTGACGTATTTGAACGCTACCCAGAACTACCTGTTGTGGTCATGGACTGGGGTCCAATGCTGTTCGCGAGTGATAAGATCCAAGACAACTCGCACCAAGGTGGCTATATGGCGACCAAGCATTTGATAGACAACGGCCACTCTCAGATTGGTTGTATCACCGGCCCACTTCACCGCAATCAAGCCTCTTCTCGTTATCAAGGCTTCAAGCAAGCAATGGAAGAAGCAAAGCTAGAGATCAATGCTAAATGGATTGTTGAATCCAACTTCGAATGCGACGGCGGTTTTGACTCTTACCAAACACTAAAAACCCGAGGCGTAATGCCGTCAGCAATCTTCGTGAGTAATGACATGATGGCAATGGGGGTGATTCACGCTGCCGCACAAGATGGCACGTCGATTCCAAACGATCTTTCGATCATTGGCTACGATGACATCCACTTGTCAAAATACATGACCCCAGCATTGAGCACTATCCACCAGCCAAAGCACCGTTTAGGTAAAGCGGCCGTAGATACTCTCTTGAACCGACTCAAAACACCTGATGCGTATCCGCAGGTTGTTGAGTTAGAGCCAACGTTAGTTGAGCGAAGCAGCGTAAAAGCGATTTAGGGCTCAGCCCTCCACAGACTAAATCACAAAGGGCAAGGTTATCTAACCTTGCCCTTTTCGATTCTATTGCGTTTCACTCTTCGACTTCAGCAGCTTGGGTTCTGGTAAAACTGCTGGCGTGCTGTCCATATAGGTCAAGAAATTCGCCCATACCTCATGTGTACGCTGCTTGGTTAACCTTATCTTGCAAGAAAGCGCCATAACCCCTCGAATGGTACCATCACGCCATTGGGTATACACCGAGTCACAATGTGCCGTGATGTAAGCTTGCCAACTGTCTTGAGCCACCTTGATTGAACTGACCAACTCCGCATCATAAGCATTGTGCTCAAAGCTGGCTTCAAGGTACTGTTCAAGCTCCACTTGTGCGGATTCTAGTTCAATTGCAGCACAGTGATTAATATCCAATGTAGTCATTGCATTCTCACAATCAACAACGTTTTCACCTGCCAGTGCAGAGAATGAAAAGCACACAGATATGAGTGCTGATATAAGTCTTTTCATAAACATCCTTAATCCTGTCACCACCAAAATAAATAGCAATATTATCGATTAGTTTAAAAACGGACCAGTATTCAGCCATTCAACTGAGACCCAATAACAAAAATTCATCACGTCATCATCAAACAAAAGGTACGGCTAACATCCTGATTTCTATAGTGCGACCATGCGTTACGCTATTTATATCAATAACTCAGACTTTTGTTCACACTATTTATGCATAAGCTTGCGTTATTATCGCTAAATTTATAAATTAAGTTGCATGCACACACCAATCGGTCACGCTTCTCTTAATATGGATATCAAGTACCACCATTTTGCCAAAACTTCGTTCTTCTTTGCCATTTCTTTCTTTTTTTTCATGGCATTGCTCATTCCTTTGACACCTTCTCATTACCAAACGTTAACCGAAGACACATCAAGGTTAGTAGAAACGAGGTTAGAAGGGATTCAATCAAGGTTCGACCGTTTTTTATCTGAAATTACCCCAGATCAGCCTTGCGACACGATTGTTAGACAACTTCGACAAAACGTTTTTGAAGCTGATTGGGTGAAAGAAGCCGCGGTGTTCGACAAAGAGAACCGATTTTACTGTTCAACCACCGAGGGTGAAGTTTCATTTCGCCTATACAACACCATCAGGCAGCGGCTCAATGAAGCCCCAAATTTAACCACCTTATCGTATTCAAACTCAGCGATTACTAAGGTGCAATCCATCATGCTAATATTCTCGACTAAGGAAGGCTCAGGAGTGAGCCTGATGATTCCTCCGCACTTCATCTTTGAGCTTGTAGAAGCTAATTTGAATAGCCAGGGCATTAACTCTAAAGTTGAGGTGATCAAAAGAGACATTCACCCTACCGACCTCGGCTCATACAACGCGACAGTACGGATACAGTCAGACATCTACCCATTTACCGTCACCTCATACATTGGTTATCAGTATTATATTAACTTCATGCTGAGTCACTTATGGTTTGGCTTTCTTATGGCGGGAATTACGACCATTATTCGCCTTTCCCTCAAGCATAAAAAACAGAGCCAACGTAGCTTAGAATATTCGCTATCCAGTGCTCTGAAAAACAAACACCTACATGTTCACATGCAACCTATCGTTAATCAAAGCACCAATAAAATCGTAGGCTGTGAGTCATTATTGAGATGGAACGATCCAATTGAAGGTAACGTCTCTCCTGCTATCTTCATTCCATTGGCTGAAAGTTTAGGCTTGATTGAGAAGCTGACCTATTTCGTGCTGCATGAAGTGTTAACGACATTGAAAAGTAATCCAGAGGTGTTTGCATCAAAGTACATCAGCGTCAACATCAGCCGAAACGTTGTATCCAACAGTAACTTCACGAATAAAGTGATTAGCATCTTTAAAAGACACCCTGAGATTCTCAAGCAAGTGGTTTTCGAGGTGACAGAGGATGGTGAGTGTTCTGATGCCGATATGGTCAAAATTAAGGACAACTTGCAAAAGCTCTCTGAGCTTGGTGTAAGAATTGCCATAGATGACTTTGGTACTGGCTACGCAGGACTAGATTTTGTAAGGCAATTTCCGTTCAGTATTCTCAAGGTTGATCGCGTGTTCGTGAAAAACATATCCGACGAATCCAGTTTTGGTATCCCACTATTAGAATCCATGCTTCAGTTATCACGCACCTTAGGCATGCAGGTCATAGTTGAAGGCGTTGAGTACGAGTCACAACTGAAGATCTTGTCGAAACTAGGCGTCGACTACATCCAAGGCTTCTACTTCTATAAACCTATGCCAATAAGCCTCGCCATTAGCTTGATCAAACAGCAAGATTTTGAATCAGATAACGTTGAGGAACTGTACCTCAACGCTGAAGTGTGATTTGGTTTAGATTGGTATAAAGCACAAACCCAACACCGACATGAAGTCTGTGTTGGGAACAACTTTTAGTTTCCTTAACCCTACTTAGCTCTCATGTCCAAAATAGGCATATTTTCACCACCCAACATTGTTGCTGGTAGCTTTCCGTCCCAATTTTGAGCTTCGGTCAGTTTAATAATTAACGGGTTATCCCCAAGAGCTTTGGCCTTTGCATTAATCGCTTCTGCTTCAGCAAAACCTTTTAATTTAATCGCCTTAGCTTCAGCTATAGCGATAAGCTCAATACCATCAGCTTCGGCTTTTGCCGTATTTACGGCTCTTTGAGCTTCTAAGTTTTGTCTAGCCAGTTTATGTTTCTCTGCTGCGGCTAAGTTTTTCTCAGTCTGCTTCGTTTCGATTGAAGTAAGGTATTTTTTGGGTAGGGCTATATTTTCAATCTGTATATTATCTACGCTTACTGGAAACGCGGCCATTTCTTCAATTAAATTGGATTCAATCGCCTGAATAGCACTCGCTCTATCTTGAATTAACTGCTCTGCATCATACTTGGGAATAACATCCTTGGTTGCAGACCTAAACCTAGGGTCAAGAATACGAGCTTCAAATTGCGGAAGACCGCCATACTGTCTAAAAAGATCTAACGCTGCAGATTTATCTACCGTCCAGTTAACGGATACGACGACAGTAACTGGCATCTGCTCCTTTGTACTAGAGGCCATTTTCTCTTCATTCTTGCGTGTTCGAACTTCAATTTCTTCAACGCTGTCGATAAACGGGACTTTGAAGTGTAAGCCTGGGCTTACCTGTGTTTTAGCTTCACTAAAGCGCTTAACAATACCAATGTGCCCCTCATTAACAGTATAAACTGAACTAAAGAGAACAAAAGCAACGGTAATTCCGGCACCTAGCTTTTTAATAGGTAAGTTAAATTTCTTCATTTCTACAGCTTGTTTCATGTTTTTACCAACCAACTTATTATATGTGTAAATAATCTATACTAATCTTTACGCTCGCAAGAAGGTGAGCCCCACAGAACTAGTTAAGTACACGGTACTCTTACTGTAACCATCGAGCGTAACCGCCGAGCGTAACGCATCATATTAATCCTGATTTATTATTACTTGTCTGCTTTATATTCCATCACGAGTCTTACTATTCCATCGAGTTCCTCGCGTTCGTTTGACGAATATAACCCAGACTCTACAACACCAACGTCATCGTTATTGAAAACACCGACACGTAACTCATACTTTTTGGTTAAAAGGTATCCAGCGATGCCAATTATGGAAAACACACCAATACCAGCAAGTGGACGAAAAAGGAAAATAGGTAAACTAAACACAACCGCAATAAAAAACGACCTTGTAATTTTACTTTTAATGTCATGCTCTTTAACGTATATATTTTCTAACGTATTGAGCTTAAGAGGCTTTGGGCTCTTCCTTGTTACAATCGAATCAAACTCAAGCCAAATATTCTTTTTGCCACTTTCCATTGTTCCTCCTCCATAGAGCCAACCAACGGCAATACGATAACCCTTTCTTTAACAACACCTTATCAGTCAAAACTTGCAAGGTAAATAATTAACGCGATTAGTTCTCATTATCACAGATGATGTCAGTTCGTAATTTGATGGTGACTTTAACCTAGCCGAAAGGCATCGATAATAAAGAGAATGGCATTTTCGAAATCAGAGGAGATGTGACGACGAAAGAAACCAAGAACAGCTAACTGGTTGATAAGATTGCTATCGCAACCTTATCTTGGGCTTGTTCAACACTTGGGATTTAGTGTTGGCTGCGCAACACCTTAATCCTTATTCGTTATGTGATGTTTTCCAGGCACTAATAGAAGCCAGACATAACCTCTAATGGTAACGATAAAAATTTTTCATTTCTGTTTTTATGGAAATTCACTAAAATCCGAGCTCTTTAATTTACATGATAAGAAAACAACACCAATGAAACACATCGCACTAGCTTTATTTCTAGCTCTTTCAGCTTTTACTGCTTACGCACACTCTGGTGGCACAGACAGTTACGGTTGTCACGTAGACTCACGCACAGGTGTGCGTCATTGTCACTAATTCTACTAATGTACTCGTTCTTCTACATTGATAAAAAAACAGTTTCAGAAGAGCAGTTAGAAGAATTAATTTCTCAATGCATGACACCGAGTTGTGTTATGTTATGTCTATTTAAAATAAAGTTAGATTGGACGACCACGTCAAAATGAAAAAAACAATCGCAATAATTGCAATTCTTTTCACAGCGAATGTATTTGCTAACACACACACGACTATTATCAATGGCGATCGTGATAATAAAACATGTAGCACTATTGGCGACATTACAATTTGTAACTAACCAAGCCACTATTTGGCGGGGCTAAACCTCGCTATTTTCTACTTCCCGGCATTCTTACCCCATTCAAAATAAAAACGGGAAATGATACTCATCAATCCTTTGCATAATAAGGAATATCGCACCATTTAATTGGTAATTGGTGCATGATAGTATGCACGCGATTTACACCACCCTGGAAATACCAATGTTAAAAAAACTTGTCGCTACTTTTTCAATAATGCTACTTGCAGGCTGCGCTAACAACGCAATTGTTGAGTTACAAAAACTAGATACAACGTATTTAGAAAACAAGGAACTACTGATAATTGACGATGGCCGAACAAAAGACTCAATTAAAAAAATCATTGCTGCAAAATTAGACGAATACGGATATGACTACCAAGTTATTGATATCTCTCAGTCCAACTCAAAAACCACAGACGCCCCAAAACTAACATATTCTGCAAACTGGTGGTGGGATATGGCTACTTATATGCGTTACCTAAATGTTGAGGTTAAAGATAAAGGTCAAACGATTGCACTAGTAAAAATTGACACAGTAAAGTGCGGTGGCATTGATAAATTTGGTTCCGCTGAACGACGTACTCAAGTAACACTAGATCTTTTACTTAGTGATTTGACAAAAGACGAAGCAAACGAACTAATCTGTCTTGGTGGTACGCCAAACAACTAGTTCCTAAGGGCCTCTACTACGAGGCCTTTATAATACACGCTTCAACTAACATTTTTATTATGTGATTTTTTGAACTTAATGCCAAAATCCCCTTGCTTTAACTCAGCGTGGAACAACTTTATTTCCGTGCCCACTATTAATTTCTTGACTATTTCAATGTCTATTGGTGACGCTCTTACGCCAAAAGAGATTGATAAGATTTTTCCGGGTAACGGATAACCTCTATCACCTTGTGGTTTAAAAGTTCGCAACTCTTTTTCATATTTCCATTGCAAATATTTTGTGTATAAAATCTCTTTGCAATGATGCATTAAACCTATCTTTTTCAAGTAAAATTTTTGTATTCAATGACGGATAACTTTTAGTATATTTTACTTTTCTAGTTACCTCATGATTGCCCAATTCATTCTGCTCGTTTCTTTCTAGCTCAATAAAAATTCCATTGTGATTATCAGCATAATGAGACCACATTAGAATATCAGTTGCGTTTTCTGTCAGTAATACGATTCCGAAGTTTTCAAATGATGATGAAACCTATCAATATCTGGAATTACATTTTTGAGTTTGAATGCCATAATGTCTGGCTCATTGGGAAAGGCTCGTGCGATTTTATTTACATTAGTAGATGAAGTCATGGCGGTATTGCTGGGAAACGAGCATTTCGTATCGAAAGGATCATTAAATGACTCAGGTAGTGCATAGTTAATGCGTTCTGAAGCTATAATATCTAGTGTGAATTGATTCAGGGGCTTGTATTTTTATAAGGACGCCACTTCAGAATTTTTCATACATTTTCCACTCTACCTAAACATTCACACCTAATCACATAACAGCTATGTTAGACAGAATAATCCTGAATTTTGTCTCTGAAACAATTCTGTCTAGTTTCCAAGACGCGCTGCACTAGGTCCAATAACCCATTTAATAACATCATCTTACCTACTTATCTTCGTATCAGACATGACGAAAAGCAGAAAACCACCCAATATGTGAGTTGTTCATATCTTGGGAGTCGTGCTTTCAAACAAAAACGCCGACATGATAGTCGGCGTCTACGTTATAAATATGGGTGAATAAGAGGTAGTAACTACTTTGCCATGGCACTCAAAAACTCGGCTTCGAACTCTTCATCGGCTTTTCGGGTTAGGCATTCCACCAGCCATTCGATGCTTTGATGGTCTAGCTTACTGTTCACCACGAAGGCTTGCTTTACACCAGACTGACCCAGCTTGGCGGAGCCGTAGTTCTTGAATGATTTATTGCCGTGGTAATGGAGTGATTTGATCGCCTCCGCGTTAGGTTCTGGTAATGCATCGAGGGTGTTGGCAAGCTGAATCACCAGCTCCATTGGGTTCTTGGATGATGAGATGCGATACAGAAAACCGCCCTCTACTCTTTGGCGTACCCAGTAATCAAAACCGCTGCAATCCATCACCTTGTCACTGACCAGTGCGGCTTCACTGCGATAGCCACACAGCTCTACCACAACAGGTGTGTGTTTGAATTCTGGCTGACCAGATGCAGCATCGGTATGAGGCAAGATCAAGTCACACGGTTTACTGTCTTTGGCGGTGGGTGCGTTCCAGTGGATAGGCATGAAGACTTGTTCGCGGCGCATCTCTTTGGTCACCACTAAGCGCGCTTGGCACTCGCCTTGTGCGCTGCGCACTTTCACCACTGGATTAATAGTCGTGCGGTTGAACGAATCTAGCCCAAATTCATCCAAGTTTAGTTCCGAAACCGTATCTGGGTGCATCGCAACAAAAGGCTCAGGGGTATGCTCACCTAAGCCTGCCGCCAAACCTGTGCGGCTCATGGTGTGCCATTGGTCTCGGATTCGCCCTGTGTTCATGATAAGTGGGAATTCCACGCTGGTATCGGCAATCGGTTTGTCGTGCTCAACTGCAATAAACTGCGCCTTGCCAGATTCGGTAAAGAACTCGCCATTGGTGAACATGCGCTGCTCAATGATCTCGGGTTGATACTCTAACACTGGCCATTGCTGTGGAGTGAGTTCACCATAGCCTTTCTCATCCAGTTGCGTGAGTCCAATTAAGCATAAGTCACGCGCTTTGCCTGTTTCATTGCCGAGCGCTGTCATCTCACAATACTCTTTGAAGATCTCGCCTTCGTGGCGGTAATCAAACTGCTCTTTGAATCCCATTTTTTGTGCGACTTCTTTTAATATCCACCAATCGGGTTTGGCTTCCCCTGGGCTTGGTAATATACGGCGTTGGCGTGAGATTCGACGCTCAGAGTTAGTCACGGTACCCGACTTCTCACTCCACCCTTGCGCGGGCAGCACCACATCGGCCAAGCGAGTGGTTTCAGTATCGGCAATACAATCCGACACCACCACAAACGGGCACTTCTCTAATGCGGTTTTGATTTTTTCGCTATCAGGCAAACTCACGACTGGGTTAGTTGCCATGATCCACACCGCTTTGATTTTTCCCTCATTCATGGCATCAAACAGGTCGATCGCTTTTAAACCCGCATGTGTGGCTAAGCTGTCGGTTTGCCAGAACTCGCTGACGGTTTGGTGTGATTGTGGATCACCAAATTCAAAGTGCGCCGCTAAGGTATTGGCTAAACCACCCACCTCACGCCCGCCCATGGCGTTCGGCTGACCCGTTACAGAGAATGGCCCCATTCCCGCTTTACCGACTTTTCCAGTCGCTAAATGGCAGTTAATAATGGCATTCACCTTGTCACACCCTTGTGTGGATTGGTTTACGCCTTGGGAATAGATGGTGAGCACTTTCTCGTTTGAAGCAAATAACTTGTAGAACTGTTCGAGTTGCTGCTCGGTAAGCCCTGTTAGCTCAGAAATGCTTTTGTCTCCCTTACTTGATTCGGTATAGTCTGATTCGGTATAACGATAATGACTTGCAGAACGAATCGCTTCAGTAAAGCCTTGAGTGTGGTTTTCTATATAGTCTGAATCTAGCTTGTCGTTATCGTCGAGGTAACCCAATAAACCGTTGAACAGTGCCACGTCTGAGCCGGATTCCAACGCCAAGTGCATGTCGGCAATTTCACAGGTATCGGTATAACGCGGGTCAATGACAATCACTTTTAATGCAGGGTTGGCTTGTTTGGCGGCTCTTAACCTTTGGAATAACACAGGGTGACAGCAAGCGAGGTTTGAGCCAGTAATCACGACGAGATCGGCTTGCTCGAGATCTTCGTAGCAAACCGGTACTGTGTCTGCGCCAAATGCTCGCTTATGCCCAACCACGGTTGAAGCCATACACAGTCTAGAATTACTGTCGATGTTGCCACTGCCGATGAAGCCTTTCATCAATTTATTGGCAACGTAATAGTCTTCGGTAAGCAGCTGACCAGATACATAGAACGCAACCGAATCGGCCCCAAACTCTTCGATGGTTTGATTGAATTTGTCTGCGACCAACTGAGTGGCACTGTTCCAGTCCAGCTCTTGTTTTTGCTCATTCTGAATATGAGCAGGCTGTGTTAGGCGTCCTAAAGGCGTGACGGTGTCGCCGAGCGCAATCCCTTTAGTACATAGCTTTCCATAGTTTGATGGATGATCTTTATCACCACGTACTTCTAGTTTTCCTAACGATGTCGGTCTCGCTTCTATTCCACACCCTACACCACAATAAGCACAGGTTGATTTTATCCAGCCGCTGTTTGAATCGGTCATCCGTTTCTCGCTCAATTATCCATAATTGTAATAACTCAAACCAAGCAAATAGCACGCCACTTAACACCACCCGAACAAATTGAAATATTTTTATTTAAAAACAACAACTTAATTAAATGAAAAATATCAACGCTGAACAAAATTGAACTTAACCAAGATAGAAACTTAACTTTTGCACCATCTTGCAGAAAGTTGCACCACAAACGCTCATTTATATAAATCTAACAAAAATTTCACATACCACTTTAGGGGTAATTGCGTGCCACCTTCAATTTTTAAATATCTGAAATATATAGATTAAATTTTATTTAAATGAACAACTCGCAATCTGGCACCCTCCTTGCTCCACTAAAAACCAAGACTTAGAAAAAACATTTTTGTTTTTCTTGATGATTATGAATTGAGTGGAATCTCAACCCGGTATTCATCTGCTAACGACTAGAAATTAGATGCTAGTGATGGTGACGCCGAGAATAAGGAATGGATTATGAGCAAGAAGAAAATCGTCGTTGTGGGTAACGGCATGGTTGGACACAAATTTATCGACAACATCCTGCAATCAGACAGTGATGAGTTTGATGTTATTACTTTTAGTGAAGAGCCAAGGTTGGCCTACGACCGTGTTCAGTTGACCGCTTACTTCAAGCGCGGAAATGCTGATGATTTGGCATTAACCAGCGAAGAGTATTACCAAAGTAATGGCGTCAATTACCTTCTCAACGCGAGAGTCGCTCAACTAGATACTGAAAATAAGTGCGTTGTGACTGAATCGGGACATACCGAGAGTTATGACACCTTGATTCTGGCGACCGGTTCATTCCCTTTTGTTCCCCCAATTCCCGGTAACGACCAAGAACACTGCCACGTTTATCGCACCATCGAAGATCTAGACGCCATTGAACTATCTAGCAAAGGCAGTAAATCTGGCGTGGTGATTGGTGGTGGCCTGCTTGGCTTAGAAGCCGCAAACGCAGTCAAAAACCTAGGCTTGGAAACCCATGTAGTGGAATTCGCACCTCGCCTGATGGCCGTACAGTTAGATGATGGTGGCGGTGCGCTTTTACGCAGAAAAATTGAAGACCTTGGCGTGCAAGTTCACACCGAGAAGGCAACCTCAGAAATAGTCGCGGGTGAGAACGCTCGCTACAGAATGAACTTCGCCGACGGCACCCATCTTGAAACCGATATGATCGTATTCTCTGCGGGTATTCGCCCTCAAGATGCCCTAGCTCGCAGCTCTGATATCGCCATTGGTGAACGTGGCGGCATCGTGATTAACGATCACTGCCAAACCAACATCGACAATGTGTACGCGATTGGTGAATGTGCGCTTTGGGACAACAAGATCTTCGGCTTAGTGGCACCCGGTTATTCCATGGCGAAAGTCGCGGCTTCGCATATTGTCTCCGGCGGTACTAACGATACTGCATTTACTGGCGCCGACATGAGTACCAAGCTCAAACTGCTGGGTGTTGATGTAGCCAGTATTGGCGAAGTACACGGCCAAACAGAAGGCGCTCAATCGTATACCTATAACGATGAAATTGAACAAGTTTACAAACGCCTAATCATATCGGCTGATGGCAAGAAAATTGTCGGTGCGGTATTGGTGGGTGACGCCGAAGCTTACGGTTCGCTGCTGCAAATCAAACAAAATGACATGCCTCTTCCTGAAAACCCATCAGTGCTGATTTTACCTAACGTGGCCGATGATTCAGGCTCTGCAATGGGTGTTGAAGCTCTGCCCGATAGCGCTGTGATCTGCTCATGTTTTGATGTGACTAAAGGCGACATTAAAGACGCGGTATCTGCTGGCTGTACCACGATGGCGGCACTGAAAGAAACGACCAACGCTTCGACAGGTTGTGGTGGTTGTTCTGCCCTTGCTAAACAGGTTCTCGATAGCGAGCTGAGTAACCTAGGTGTCGAGGTTTCTAACGATATCTGTGAGCACTTTGCCTATTCTCGCCAAGAGCTGACTGACATCATTCGCGTCAACAAGATTAAGACATTTGATGAATTGTTAGATTCTCACGGAAACGGATTAGGTTGTACTGTGTGTAAGCCAGCAGTCGGTTCAATTTTGGCTTCGTACTGGAACGATTACATCCTCGAAGATCAACACATCGAACTGCAAGACACCAACGACATTTACCTCGGCAACATGCAAAAAGACGGCACCTACTCTGTGGTTCCGCGCATTGCTGGCGGTGAAATCACACCCGATAGACTAATCGTGCTTGGCGAAGTCGCTAAAGAGTTCGACCTTTACACCAAGATCACAGGTGGTCAGCGTGTCGACTTGTTTGGCGCGCAACTTAACGAACTGCCAATCATCTGGAAAAAGCTCATCGATGCTGGTTTTGAAACTGGCCACGCTTACGGTAAATCGGTACGTACCGTGAAATCGTGTGTGGGTAGCACTTGGTGTCGATACGGCGTAGACGACAGTGTTGGCTTAGCGATTCGACTAGAAAACCGCTACAAAGGCTTACGCTCACCACACAAGATCAAGTTTGCGGTTTCTGGCTGTACGCGCGAATGTGCAGAAGCCCAATCAAAAGACTTTGGCATTATCGCTACCGACAAAGGTTGGAACCTCTACATCTGTGGTAACGGCGGTATGCGTCCTCGCCACGGTGACCTTTTTGCTACCGACCTTGATGAAACCACTCTTTTGCAATACATCGACCGCATTTTGATGTTCTACACACGTACCGCAGATCGCCTACAGCGAACATCAGTATGGATGGAGAACCTTGAAGGTGGTATCGAATACCTCAAGCAAGTCGTGATTGAAGACAAGCTCAATGTTGCTGAAGAACTTGAAGCTGACATCGCCCTTAACATCGAAAAATACCAGTGTGAGTGGAAAACCACCATCGAAAACCCTGAAAAGATGAAACGCTTCCAGCACTACATCAACAGCGAAGAAATGGACACTAGCCTGTCATTCATCAAAGAACGAGAGCAGCGTTTTCCTAAGCCGAGCTTGAGCTCTTCTTCAGATTCACAACGCGATGAAATGCTAACCAAGGCTGACCAAATCGAAGTCACGGAAGTTTCGTAAGCCGAATTGACGGTCAGTGAATCAGTAACAACTAAACCCAATATCGATAGTCGACAGTGGCTCAGCCCAAGAAAACTGCTGTCGGCTATCACCCTAATTAAATTGATTATTAGTTTTATGTTTTGACTAGGAGAAAGTCATGGAAAATTGGACAACCGTATGCAGCACCCGCGACCTAACCCCGAACGGTGGTATTTGCGCCAAAGTAGACGATAACCAAGTGGCTATTTTTTACTGCAAGCGCAGTGACACGCTTTATGGACTCTCTAATTACGACCCTATCGGCAAGGCGAATGTGATGTCACGTGGTATCATTGGTTCATTAAGCGGTGAGCCTTACGTCGCCTCACCCTTATACAAGCAGCATTACCACTTAGAAACTGGCACGTGCCTTGAACAACCAGAACTCAAGCTCGTGAAATTTGAAGTTCGCAAGCAAGGAGAACAGGTTCAGGTTCTCGCACCACTTGCTATCGCCAGTTAACTAAACGCCGACATCATCATTTAAACGCTTTATCAGCGTGAGCAATTTCGGCACAGGGTTTAGCCACATTAATGCGTTCGCATTTCGGAAGTAACGCACGAGCTAAAGCCGGGTAATTTTCCAGATTTAAAGGATTTAAACCATGGATAACACAAAATTTTCGCTGCTTTCATTTACGGGTAAGATGAAAACCTTACACCTAAGTTGGATGGCCTTTTTTATCACCTTTGTCGTGTGGTTCAACTTTGCCCCACTACTGCAAATGGTGAAAACCTCGCTGGGCCTTTCAACTGAGGAAATCAAAACACTCCTTATTCTCAACGTTGCATTGACCATTCCGGCGCGTGTCGCCATTGGTATGTTAACCGACCGATACGGGCCAAGATTGGTCTACTCTTCGCTACTCGCGGTCTGTTCAATCCCTTGTTTTATGTTTGCTATGGCAGACTCTTTCATTCAAGCGGCGATTGCTCGTTTCCTATTAGGCTTCATCGGTGCAGGCTTCGTCGTTGGTATTCGCCTTGTGTCTGAGTGGTTCCCACACAATGAACTGGGTACAGCAGAAGGTATTTATGGAGGTTGGGGTAACTTTGGTTCAGCTGCAGCGGCATTTACACTTCCAACTCTGGCTTTAGCATTTGGTGGTGAAGACGGCTGGCGTTATGCGGTCGGTATTACTGGCCTTATGAGCTTAGCGTTCTCGTTTATCTTCTACAAAAATGTAACGGATACACCAAAAGGTTCGACTTACTTCAAGCCTGCTCAAGTAACGGCAATGGAAGTGACATCAAAGGGTGACTTTTTCTTCCTACTCATTATGAAGATCCCGATGTATGCCGCACTAGCGCTACTGACATGGAAGCTATCACCAAGCAACATCAACATGCTGTCTGACATGGCGGTTTACTCTGTGTATGCAGGTTTGGCTGCGCTTTACGTGTACGAAGTGTCGCAAGTTTGGAAAGTAAACAAGAACGTATTTAAAGAAGAAGTACCAGAGATTCACCAGTACAAATTCAAGCAAGTTGCGGTACTTAACGTATTGTACTTTGCGACATTTGGTTCTGAACTGGCTGTTGTTTCTATGCTGCCACTGTTCTTCTCTGACACCTTTGAATTAACACCGGTTCTTGCAGGTATGGTTGCATCGGCTTATGCCTTTATGAACCTCATGTCTCGCCCAGGTGGTGGTTGGATTTCAGACAAATTCGGTCGTAAACCAACACTGCTTATTCTAACGATTGGTCTTGCTGTGGGTTACTTCGCAATGGGTCAAGTCGACAGTACATGGCCTGTATGGCTAGCGGTTGTCGCAGCGATGGCGTGTTCTTTCTTCGTGCAAGCGGGTGAAGGTGCAGTATTCGCAACAGTTCCTCTAATCAAGCGTCGTATGACAGGTCAGATTGCAGGTATGACCGGGGCTTACGGTAACGTGGGTGCGGTAGTTTACCTAACTGTGTTGTCATTCGTGAGCTACCAAACGTTCTTCTTAGTGATTGCTGCAACAGCGGTACTTGGCTTTGTAACTCTACTGTTCATGGAAGAGCCTAACGGTCAAATCGCCGAAGTAAACGACGACGGCAGTGTCACACTGATTAATGTTTCAAGCTAGGGTCTGTACTAAGAAGCATTGATATTATTGAATCGGGAGAGGCACCTTAGCGGATATATCAACGCTAGGTGCTTCGTTCAAAGGCTCTACGTTCACTAGAGCTTTTGTTCTTCCTAGGATGTTCTGCCAAGGAAGCGGGAAGAAGAACAGTTAAGAAGAAGATCAGTTATGACAATTTCATTCAGCCAAGGGCAAGTCGTCACGCCAGAATCCAATAACCAACTGACTTTGAAGTTTGGTGGCTATTCGAATAAAGGCATACGTGATGAAAACCAAGATGCCATCATCGTAAAACACCCTAAGACTCGTGCAGAGCAAGAGCTAAAAGGCAGTGTTGCCTGTATAGCCGACGGCGCGAGTTGCAGTGAACACGGCCAGAAAGCCAGTCACACCAGCGTGATGCAGTTTATAGACGACTATTACGCAACTCCCCAAAGCTGGAGCATTCAGCGTTCAGCGCAAAAGGTCTTAACCTCGCTCAATTCTTGGCTGTTCAACACGTCTGTTTCTAACATTCACCCCGCTCAACAAGTGAACCACAACGCCCTAGTTTCTACATTCAGCAGTGTGATATTGAAATCCAACACAGCGCATATATTCCATGTCGGTGACAGTCGAGTTTACTTATTAAGAGATGGAGAATTACGCCAACTGACCCGTGACCACACTCGTAAGAACATGGGGCAGAAGCATTACCTAACACGCGCCTTAGGCATGGATAATCAACTCAACGTTGACTATCAAACCCTGCCTATCAAGAAAGACGACTGCTTTATCCTGACCTCTGACGGCGTGCATGAATTTGTTGCTCCCAATACTTTCAAAGAACACATCGATAGACCTGAAGTGGATTTCGAATACGCCGCACAAACGATCTGTAACACCGCTTTAAGCCACAACAGTTCAGACAACGTGAGCTGCTTGATTGTGCAGGTCAGTCACCTACCTACACCTTCGCTCATCGAGTTCCATGAAAAACTGGCTAAACGTGCTATCCCACCCGCTTTAAAGCTCGGGCAAAGTATCGACAACTTTATGGTACTTGAGGTGTTGTATGCAGGCTCTAGAAGCCATGTGTATCGTGTGATGCAGAAAGAGACACAAACCGAGTTCGTGCTAAAAGTCCCTTCCGTTCAATACCACGATAGCCCGTCGCAACTGAGAGCCTTCTTTAATGAACAATGGGCGGGGATCTTACTGAACAATAAGAAAGTAATGAAGGTCTACCCAACGCCAGAGAACTCGCAATTCTTATATCAAATCTGCGAATGGGTTGAAGGCATCACGCTAAGACAATGGATGTACGACAATCCAAAACCGTCACTCAATGAAGTACGCGACATACTAGAAAAGATCACGCAAGGTATTCGAGTATTACAACGCGCAGACATGGTGCACCGAGATTTAAAGCCCGAGAACATCATGCTTCAACGTGATGGTGAGATAAAAATCATCGACCTCGGCGCTGTATTAGTGAGAGGACTTGAAGAAGGAGAGCTCGCAGACAAAGACGACACTCCATTAGGGGCGGTCAATTACATTGCACCAGAGACCATCAAGCACAATACCGCGACCACAAGCTCTGATCTGTTCTCTATCGCTGTGATCGGCTATGAGATGTTAACCGGTGAATTGCCCTACTCTGAAATGACCGCACAATCACTTAAGCAATCTCGTCATCATCAGTGGGAATACCAACCCATCACTCAAAAACGAACTGACTTACCAAGCTGGGTGGATTTGGTGTTACAAAAAGCCTGCGCGGAATCGCCGAGCGAACGTCATCAAGTGTTGGGGGATTTTGTGGCAGACCTTTACACGCCAAACCAAAGTTTGGTGAAAAGCAAAGCCAAGCAACCTTTGATAAACCGAAATCCAATCCAGTTTTGGAAGGTGTTGGCTTTGTTGCTCGGCATTGTTGCCATTGTAGAGTTGGGCTTATTGCTTGGTTCGAGTTAACTCCAAGTTCGAGCTAAGTGTCCAAGTCTAACCTAGCTTGTGTAAACTAACTGGAATTAGCCTCGTTTCACTAAGCTTCTCGGCACGAGTTCAATACCCGCTTGGTAACGCTTAGCGGATGCATTTAACGCCAAAGCAAAAGCGCTGTCGGCAATTACTTCAAACTGCTGCGGCAGTGAATGGACTTTAAAAGGCAAGAAGTCGAGCAGTCGGTTATCACCAAAGGTTGCCAGTTTTACTTGATTGATCAGCTCTGGCTTTTCAACCATCACATCCAACACGCCCTCTAACAAAGTGTAAGACATAGTCACAATCGCATCAGGAACTGTGCCTTTAGCTATCCACTCTTCAAAAACCTCTCGTCCAGATTCCCTATCAAAGTGCTCACCATAACCCACAACCATCGGCTTGTTTTCTGCTAGCCCTGTTTGTTGAGTATGTGCTTTATTCGCAGCTTCAAAACCTAGGTGACGTTCACGTGAGATATTTAGATCAGGAAGTGCACCTATCAAACCAACACTATGAATGTTGTCATCGAGAATCGAGTGCGTCAATTCAAACGCGGCTTCGAAATCTTCACTGAGTACGCAAGCAAAGTGCTCATCATCTAACGGACGGTCAATTGCGATCACAGGCGTTCCTGAGTTTTGCAACTTTAAGTAGAACTCGTTGGCGTCTGGCATTGAGCTCGCAACCAGCAAGGCATCAATACGACGACTTACCAAAGCTTCAGCCACTTTTCGTTCTGTTTCAGCATCATCATCAGAACAACCAATCAATATCTGGTAGCCCACTTTGCGTGAATTCTGCTCTATCAATTTTGCCAAACGCGCGTAACTGCTGTTTTCCAGATCCGGAATAATCAAACCAAATGAACGGCTATTACCAGCTCGCAACGACGAAGCGGCGTGGTCTGGACGGTAATTATACTCTTCTACAACCGCCATGACTTTCTGTTGAGTCTTTTCACTGATTCTGTATTTCTGCGCCTTGCCGTTGATGACATAACTGGCTGTGGTTTTCGATACTCCAGCCAACTTAGCGATTTCATCAAGTGTCATATGAGTGACCTGTATTTTGTGCGTAGGATCATATAACGAATGATCTGATCCCTGGATTAGTTGAATTATATGCTGAATCGATTCAGTATAAAAGCTGAAAGGATTCAGCAAAATCTGAAAAGTGACTTCAATCATCCTTTTGAATGAATTGAGCGTCATTTGTTGTTAATAAGCTTTCGTTATTTAGCTTTTCGTTATCCACGAATCAGACCGAATTAACGACACGCAGCAAAACTATTTTGAAAATCGAAATTGGCTTTGCTGAATTTTTTTACACTGAATGCTGAACCGATTCAGCTAAAGTAAAGCAAAGAGTAAAGTTCACTAATTCTTGCTCTAGTTGGAATCGTAGCGACACACAAATTCTCAAGCGATACGCTAAAGAGGCACCATGCTTAAATTATCAAAATCTGACATCACTCTAGGCCAAACGGCCAATGATAAGTTCCAAGCAATCCAAAATATTGCAGGCGACCTAACAGCCAAAGGCTTAGTTGACTCTGGCTACGTTGAAGGAATGCTGAACCGTGAAAACCAGAACTCTACGTTCCTTGGCAACGGTATCGCGATTCCTCATGGAACGACTGACACTCGTGGCCTAGTGAAAGAGACAGGCGTTGCGGTACACCACTTCCCTGAAGGTATTGATTGGGCAGACGGAAACCGTGTTTACGTTGCGATTGGTATTGCAGCTAAATCTGATGAGCACTTAGGCATTCTTAAGCAACTAACGAAAGTGCTAGCGGCTGACGGCGTTGAAGAGAAATTAAAGCAAGCGAAATCAGAAGACGAAATCATCGCCCTACTTAACGGCGAAGTTCAGCTAGAAGCAGACCTAGACGCTTCTTTAGTTCAGCTACTGTTCCCTGCAAGCGACATGGTTCAAATGTCGGCAGTGGCAGGCGGCCTACTTAAGAACACAGGTTGTACAGACAACGCATTCGTTGCTGACCTAGTAACAAAAACACCGACTCACCTAGGCCAAGGCCTGTGGTTGTTGGGCAGCGATAAAGGCGTAACACGTACTGGCGTATCTTTCGTTTCAACAGCGAACCATTGTGAATACGAAGGCACACCAGTGAAAGCATTGGTAGCATTCGCCGCTTGTAACAGCGCACACCAATCTATTCTGGCAAACCTAAGCAAGATGGTTTTCGAAGGTAAACAGCAACAACTGTTAACCGCTGACGCAGCACAAGTGATTGGCCTTCTAAAAGGTGAAGCGGTTTCTACAGCTTCTCAAGACGATGACAACTGCGCGGTATTCAAAATCAAAAATGCACACGGCCTACACGCTCGTCCGGGCGCAATGCTAGTCGCTGAAGCGAAGAAGTTCGAATCAACTATCCGCGTATCAAACCTAGATGGCGATGGAAAAGAAGTGAACGCGAAGAGCTTGATGAAAGTAATCGCGCTTGGCGTTAAACACGGCCATCAGCTTCAGTTTGTTGCTGAAGGTGAAGATGCAGCTCAAGCACTTGAGTCTATTGGCAAAGCTATCGCTTCTGGCCTTGGCGAAGGTTAAGGAATCGATATGTCTGATAAACAAATCAAAGCCGTTACCGTAACCCTAAACCCTGCTCTGGATCTGACAGGTAGCATCGATGTGCTAAACGTAGGTTCGGTTAGCTTGGTGAACAAAAGCTCACTGCATGCAGCGGGTAAAGGCGTAAACGTAGCAAAAGTACTTTCAGAGCTTGGCGCTAAAGTCACCGTAACAGGTTTCCTTGGTCGCAATAACGAAGAACCGTTCTGCCAACTGTTCGAACAGATGGGCGCAACTGACCGCTTTATTCGTGTCGACGGCGCAACTCGCATCAACGTGAAGTTAGTAGAAGAAAGTGGTCAAGTTAGCGACATCAACTTCCCTGGCGTAGCGGTAACACCGATTGCCATCGAGCAGTTTGAGCGCACTCTATTCGGGTTAGCTGAAGACCACGAATATTTCGTGATTGCAGGCAGCTTACCTCAAGGCGTTTCACCTATGTTATGCGCATCGTGGATTCAGAAACTTCACGATATGGGCAAGAAAGTGTTATTCGACAGCAGCCGTGATGCACTTAAAGCGGGGCTCGATGCACAACCATGGCTGATCAAGCCAAACGATGAAGAGCTATCTCAGTTATTCAACGCCGAACTAACTACACGCGACCAATGCCAACACGCAGGCCAAGCCCTAAGTGAAAAAGGCATCGATAACATCGTTGTGTCACTTGGTGCTGAAGGTGTGATGTGGCTTAACCAAGGTGAGTGGTTACACGCTCAACCTCCGCGCATGCAAGTAGTAAGCACGGTAGGTGCAGGTGACACATTGGTTGCTGGTCTATGTTGGGGTCAAATGCAACAGATGCCAAAACCAGAACTTATTAAATTCGCAACCGCCCTATCTGCTCTAGCAGTTTCACAGGTAGGCGTGGGTGTAACCAGCCAACAAGAGCTGGATTCAGTACGACAAAATATCCAATTACAGGCGCTTAGTGCTCCAACTAGTCAGTTAGACACAAGTAAATAGGACAAAGGGATTATTATGAATATTACCATCATCACAGCTTGCCCAAGTGGCGTAGCAAACAGCATCATCGCAGCAGGCTTGTTAGAGCAAGCTTCAAAAACACTGGGTTGGAACGCCGCTATTGAATGTCAATCTAGCGTATTACCTAGCTCTCCAGTATCACAAGACACGATCGACAGCAGCGATGTTGTGGTTATTGCTGCCAACACAAACATTGATAAAGCGCGCTTTGTTGGCAAAAAAGTGTACCAAGCAGCTATCTCTGAATGCACAGCAGATGCAAAAGCATTTCTAGAGAAAGCGGTAGCCCAAGCAACGGTACTAGATGCTTCTCAAGTTGAAAGCACTGTTGAAGTGGCCGGTACTTCAGCAAACCCTTCTACAACAGCAAGTACAGGCAGCAAAAAGATCGTAGCGATTACCGCTTGCCCGACTGGTGTTGCACACACCTTTATGGCTGCTGAAGCGCTGGAAGCAGAAGGCAAACGCCTAGGTCACCAGATCAAAGTGGAAACTCGCGGCTCTGTAGGTGCGAAAAACCAACTGACAGACCAAGAAATCGCAGACGCTGATCTTGTTATCATCGCTGCCGACATCGACGTTCCTCTTGATCGTTTTAACGGCAAAGCGCTGTACAAAACGACAACAGGTCCTGCTTTGAAGAAAACAAAGCAAGAGATGGAAAAAGCATTCGCTGAAGCTAAGCCATACCAGCACACAGCGTCTTCAAATTCAGCGCCTGCTGATGAGAAGAAAGGTGTGTACAAGCACCTAATGACAGGTGTATCTCACATGCTTCCTGTGGTTGTTGCCGGTGGTTTAATCATCGCTCTGTCTTTTGTATTCGGTATCGAAGCGTTTAAAGAAGAAGGCACATTAGCAGCAGCATTGATGACTATCGGTGGTGGTTCTGCATTCGCACTGATGATTCCTGTTCTTGCTGGTTTCATTGCATTCTCTATTGCTGACCGTCCGGGTCTGGCTCCAGGTCTAATCGGCGGTATGTTGGCTAGCTCAACAGGCGCAGGTTTCCTAGGTGGTATCGCAGCGGGTTTCATTGCGGGTTACGCAGCAAAATTCATTGCCGACAAGGTTCAACTTCCACAATCCATGGAAGCCCTCAAACCAATTCTGATCATTCCGTTTATCGCGAGTTTGTTCACTGGTTTGGTCATGATTTACATCGTTGGTGGTCCAGTTTCAGGCGTGATGAGCGCAATGACAGACTTCCTAAACAACATGGGAACGTCTAATGCGATTCTTCTGGGTGTGATTCTAGGCGCAATGATGTGTTTCGATCTTGGTGGTCCAGTAAACAAAGCGGCTTACACGTTCGGTGTTGGTCTATTGGCTTCGCAAACTTACGCGCCAATGGCAGCAATCATGGCTGCTGGTATGGTTCCGGCTCTAGGTATGGGCCTTGCAACTTTCCTAGTGAAAGACAAGTTTGAAGCAGGCGAGCGCGAAGCAGGCAAAGCATCATTCGTTCTTGGCCTATGTTTCATCTCTGAAGGTGCAATTCCATTCGCAGCGAAAGATCCAATGCGTGTGATCCCAGCTTGTATGGCAGGTGGTGCACTAACTGGCGCACTATCAATGATGTTTGGTGCTCAGCTAATGGCTCCACACGGCGGTCTATTCGTACTACTGATTCCTGGTGCTATCTCTCCAGTTCTTATGTATCTAGTGGCGATTGCAGCAGGTACAGCGGTAACAGGTTTTGGTTACGCAGCTCTTAAAAAGATGAGCGATTCTAAAGTGACTGCCGAGGCTTAATCCCCCTACTCTGTTTAGCGGTTAAAGCTGACGAACAGAGGCTCTTGATAAAACAGTCCCTTTGTAAAGCAAAAGGCTCCTCAATTGAGGCTGTCTCTTATACACAAATCCCTAAGCCACGCTTGGGGATTTTTTTTGAACTATTTTTAGGTTTCATGATCTGATCATCTAAGCAATGACAAGGATGATTATCATGACCTATATAGAGCCAACCCTTTGGGCACAAAAACAGTTCGGTCAAGCCCACCTTAATGACCCTAGACGCACTCAAAGACTCGTTGCTCTCGCAGCCTCACTGGCCGAGCAACCTGGCGTACCCGTCTCGAAACTCATTATCTCCCCTGCTGAAATGGAAGGGGCTTATCGCTTCATCCGTAATGAGCAAATCAAAGCAGAAGATATCGCAGAGGCGGGTTTTTATGTCACTGCACAAGAAGCATTAGAGCAACAGACACTTCTTGCCTTAGAAGACACCACTTCTCTCAGTTACTCCCATCGCAGCATTCGAGATGAACTCGGGCACTCCAATCAAGGCAATCGACATCGCGCCATGTTCGTACACTCAACCTTACTTTTTGCTCCCGACACTCAATCTGTTATTGGTTTAATTGAACAACAGCGCTGGACTCGTGATATAGAAAAGCGAGGTCAAAGGCACCAGCATGCGACTCGACCATACAAAGAGAAAGAAAGTTATAAGTGGGAACAAGCCTCTCGCCATGTCGCTGAGCGACTTGGCGATAAAATTTCGGATGTCATTTCTGTGTGCGATAGAGAAGCCGACCTATTTGAATACCTCACTTACAAGCGAGAGCAACAACAAAGGTTCCTCGTTCGCTCAATGCAAAGCCGCTGTATTGAAGAGCATGATAATCGTCTTTATAGCTATGCCTCTACCCTGTTATCAGCCGGAGAGAAAGTGCTCGAAATACCGCAAAAAGGCGGTCGTAAAGCTCGCAAGGCTCATTTAGATATCAAATATGCCCCCGTGACACTCAAGTCTCCTGCTAACAAGAAAGAGTTCGATAACATTCCGCTTTACTACGTGGGATGTATAGAACAAGGAGAGAGTGGTAATAAGCTCGCATGGCACTTACTGACTTCAGAGCCGATAACGAGCAAGGAAGAGGCACTCAAAATCGTCAGTTATTATGAGCGGCGCTGGCTAATAGAAGATTTTCATAAAGTCTGGAAAAGTGAAGGGACTGAAGTTGAGCAACTGAGAATGCAAAGTAAGGATAACTTAGAAAGGCTCAGCGTCGTTTTGGCTTTTATCGCGACTCGGTTACTCCAATTGAGGTTTATGAATGAATCAGACGAGTTATCTAAGACCAGTTGTGAGCAGGTATTAAAAGGCAAAGCGTGGAAGTTAATGTGGCTCAAGTTGGAGAGCAAAAAACTACCGAAAGAAGCGCCTAATATATCATGGGCTTACAACGGTATTGCTCGGTTAGGTGGTTGGAAGAATACCAAGCGAACAGGTCGTGCTTCTATAAAGACGTTATGGCAAGGATGGTTTAGGTTACAAACCATCCTTGAAGGGTATGAACTCGCTAAGTCTCTTGATTAACCAGACTTGTGATCAAGAGACAGCCTCAATTGAGGAGCCTTTTTTAATGAATCACCTATACCCTCTGACCAAAACAATCCCCACGGTTACCTTTTGTTTACCTCGCCTCCTTTACTGTCCTTGATAAGAAAATTGAACAACAAGGAAAGAGCATGAAATTATTCGCTTCATTACTCACGACCATCGGTATTACTGGTGCTGTCTGGGGGCTATTACATATTCAGCCTGCGATTGCGGATGCATCGACGGAGCAGCCAATCGCTGAGTTATCAACGAACAAGTCATCAATCGACAAACAGCCAAAAAACAAGTCCGTAGAGGTCAAACAACAGACGACTGCACACTCAACGTATCTGCAAGGCTTGAGCAAGACGATTCCATTCGAGGATGTTCAAGAGTTATGGGTGGACTTCTATCAGAACCTCGAAGTCAATGACAAAGAGAGTGCACAACAACAAGTCATCGTGATCTATCAAGACATCAACTTAGATTTTAGCGAAGCGACGATCACGATAGGCTTCCCTACTCAGCAATCAAAATCAAATAAAAACAAATCCTTAATTAAAATTCTAAGTAAAGCCAAAGGCACCCTTCTGCTAGGTAAAGGCGAACATACCGAACAGGAATTAGCACAAGCTTGGGAAGGTATCGCGATATTAAAAGAAGTGGATATGGTTATAGAACATCACCAGCTGAACCAGCATGGTTTGCCAGATTCTAGTGAGTTATACGTCTATTATAAGAACAACCAGTAAAGGATTTAGTTATGAATTTCACTATGGATAGCATTGGGAATTTTCTCTCTCAAACATTCACAGAAACGAGCATCATCCTAACCGAAACTTGGGTAGATGATAATTTTCTGCTGCTTGCTCTGGCTCTGTTTATCTTTGAGCTTATCCGCTATGCCTTTAAGAAAAAGCTCAGCTGGAATATGTTGGGAGACAGCGCGACTAACTTAGTCACCTTGTTCTTCTTGTTGGTGACCCTTTTCTTTGTCGGGTTAGCCTATGTGGGCACGTTTGTTTACGCCTACGAGAATTTCAGCCTAACTCAGCTACCGATATCTGGTTGGACAATTCTGGGTTGCTTGATCTTGGCCGATCTCGCGTACTACTGGGAACACAGATTCTTGCACAGCAACGGTTTAGCTTGGGGAACGCACTCTGTTCACCATAGCTCGCCTTACTTTAATATCTCTGTCGCTTACCGATTCGGGCCTTTGGATTGGTTCTTCCCGTTCTTCTTTTATTTGCCGTTAATCCTGCTCGGATTCAATCCGTTTGTGGTGCTGATGTGTGAAACCTTTGTGCAGCTTTATCAAACGCTATTGCACACCGAAACCGTTAAGCGCCTGCCCCGCCCTGTTGAAGCGGTGTTTAATACGCCTTCACACCACAGAGTGCATCACGCGACCAACAAGCAGTATCTTGATAAGAACTATGCTGGCATCTTTATCATTTGGGATCGTATGTTCGGCACCTTCGCTAAAGAAGAGGAAGAAGTCAGATACGGTGTGTTCCCGAGAATCAACTCTGTGAACCCATTTAAGGTATATTTCCACGGCTACGTTAAACTATGCCAACAGTTATGGCATGCGCCAAATTGGAATTATCGACTACAGCTTCTTATTCAGCCGCCTATTTGGGCTTGGAAAAGAGAACGAGAAACAAAGTAAGGACACTTATGAGCATTAACGCCCTGCTGATTGAAGACGACAGCGACTTAGCAGAAGCCATTGCAGACTATATGGAACTCGACGGTTTCGAATTCGACTTTGCTTACAATGGCAGCGCAGGACTCAATCTTGCGTTAGAGGGGCGTTATGACATCATTTTGACGGACATCAACATGCCCAAAATAGACGGGCTCGATGTCTGTCAATCTCTTCGCCACCAAGGTGTCACGACACCTATCCTTATGTTAACGGCAAGGGACACATTACAAGACAAAATCGCTGGGTTCGAAGTGGGTTCGGATGACTATCTAGTGAAACCTTTTGCGATGGAAGAGCTGAAAGTACGGCTTATGGCGCTGATACGTCGCTCTCAAGGATCGGTGACGTCACTGTCTGTGGCAGATCTCAAACTGGACTTAGACAAGCACCAAGCCCTTAGAGACGGCAAGCTATTGAGGCTGTCCCCAGTCTGTTGGCGAATGCTTGTGATGTTAGTGCGAAACAGCCCTAACGTGGTGAGCAAAGCCAAGCTTGAAGAAGCATGGGAAGACGAAATGCCAAGCTCTGACAGCGTGAAAGCGCACCTGTTTAAGCTTCGACAAGTGGTTGATGCGCCCTTTGACTCAAAACTGATTCACACAGTTCATGGTATTGGTGTTGTCTTGCATGAGGAGCCATCATGAAACACGCGAACATGAATCGAGTCAGTATTAAGCGCGACATCTATCTCTATTTATTTGGAATAGTGGTGTTACTGACTGCCATCTACAGTTTGATGGTTTCACAGAGCTACCACATTGGTCTTAATGAATCGGCAAAATATGGATTCTTGTATGAATTGGAAGTCGCAGAACAACGTTACATCGAAACAGGGCAATTACCAGACTATCAAAACCCGACATTCCAAGCCTTTCTAACCTATTCGGAGCTGCCCGCTAAATTTCAACAAGCCTTTGATTGGAAAGCGTTTGATAACGACGCTATTTATGATCATTACCAGCCTTCACCTAACAATAAATCAGGGCAATACCTCTATGCCGCCAAACATCAAGTTTCTGGTAAAGACGAAGCCTTGTACATCATTTCTGAGTACGATGAAGCCATCTACTTGAATCTGTTCGAGCTCAACCCACCCGATTCCGTGAACCAAATTAACAATGCCTTCATTGCCATTGGCGCCCTTTTACTCTTGGTGTTTTTGATCATTCGCCTTTTGATACACCGAGTCACCAAACCGATTATTACGCTATCAAAATGGTCTGAATCTCTGGATGTGGACGACACTGAAGGGCTGACTCAGTTTCGGTATAAAGAGATCCATAAGTTGGCTTCGCAACTGGTTAAAAGCGTTCAAGGCGAACGACAGGCCAATGAGCGTGAGAGCTTTTTCTTAAGAGCAGCTAGCCACGAGTTAAGAACACCGATTGCCACTATTTCAGCCAGTGGCGATATGCTGGTTCGGTTATCTGAAACTATCCCTAACAGTGGCCAACGAGCGGTAGCGCGAATCCAACGTTCGGCCACCAACATGAAAGCCTTGGTAACGACTCTGTTGTGGATGAGTCGTAATAGCGAAATGGAAACCAACTATGAGCAAATCAAGCTGACTCCCCTGCTCAACAACATCATCGAAAGCCAACGTTACCTTCTCAAAAACAAAGAAGTAGAGATCCACACCAAGGTCGACCAAGGCGAACACTCCCTTCCCCGTGAGTTAACAGAAGTTGTGCTCACCAACTTGGTCCGAAATGCATTCCAACACGGTGGTAGCGGAGATATCAGAATCACACTGACAGAACATCAGTTTGAGGTAACCAATCGTTTGGAAGATGAAAACCTAGCAAACGACTCTGAACAACAGACCTCTTTTGGTATCGGCCTAGAGCTAATTGATCGCGTTTGTCAGAACCAAGGTTGGCAGTTTACTCATCAAGTTCACAACAATGAGTTCATCGTCAAAGTCATGCTATAGCGATTTTCTAAATGGTTATTGGATGGTGACCAAAAGTTTACCCTCACTTGGTTATGCTAGTCGCACAATCTAGTTAGGAGTTATTTTATGGGCACTTGGATATTAGAAACACTGTTGTGGGCTGTGGTAACGGTGGCGGTTTGTGTCGCGATTTGGGGGCTGTACTTACCTAATATATTGATCGCATTAGGTGTGTCGGTAGCGGTATCACTGTTATTGGGGAATAGCTGGAGAAGCTAGTTATTTAAGGTAGAGCATAGTTCAAAACATAAGTGAGTATTGGCACACCCGACAGCAGCAACATTTACTAAGTACGTTGATTAGGTACGTACTGTCGGGCGCGAATTAAATTAGCTGGTCAGCGTTTCTTCAAACACACCTAGCTCACGACCAAGCCATGTCGCGCGTACTGTGTGATCCAAAGTTTCTTCACCGCCCGTTACTGGGTGAATCAACACTGACATATCGCCGCGTTCTTGCTCCAACCACTCAACAATGCCTGACTCTTTGTTAGCAAAGTGAATCTCAAACATTGGCATCTTATGTGGGCCAACCAAACGCTGTATTAATGGGAAAGTCTCTAACACATCTTTACGTTCTGATAGAATTTTCTGACGCAGTGTTTCTGCCTGCTCTGCAAAGCGCAGAGGGAAATAGATATGACCGTGGTACATGGCACCATCCTTTAGAATTATGATGTCGCAAGTTTATACCTAAACCGCCTTTAATAGCTAAGTCTTAATAGATGAACTTGATTGGAGAGGGGCGATAAGAGAGAAAAGCTAGAGTCTGTTATTCGAAGTAATCAAAAACAAACTCTAGTTATGTACAGCGAGTTAATTTTGAAGCGACTAAGGCTTAAGCTTTAAAACTCCGTCAATGTCTTCTGCAGAATGGCGCTCGGGGACTTGCTCCCACTCTTCGCCAAATGAACGGTTCACTACTCGACCTCGTTGGAAACCTTCGCGCGCTTCTAGTTGCTTCGCCCAGCGCACTACGTTGGTGTAAGACTCCACTTGTAGGAACTCAGCGGCATCGTAGATTTTTCCTAGTACAAGGTTGCCATACCAAGGCCAAATTGCGATATCAGCGATGCTTAGCTCTTCTCCCGCCACAAAATCGCTATTGGCGAGTTGTTTATCTAACACGTCTAACTGACGCTTAGCTTCCATCGCAAAACGGTTAATTGGGTACTCTTGCTTTTCATCAGCGTAAGCGTAAAAGTGACCAAAACCACCACCTAGGAATGGTGCTGAACCTTGAGCCCAGAACAACCAGTTAATGGTTTGTGTTCTCGCTGCCCCTTCTTTTGGCAAGAAGTGACCAAACTTTTCAGCTAAGTGCATCAGGATAGATGCCGATTCGAAAACATTCACATCTTCAGCACCAGACTTATCAACGAGTGCCGGTATTTTGGAGTTTGGATTCACTCCAACAAAACCAGAAGAGAACTGTTCAGCTTCACCAATGTTAATCAAATACGCATCATATTCAGCTTCTTTAACACCTGCCGCAAACAACTCTTCCAGCAAGATAGTGACTTTTTGACCGTTAGGTGTACCAAGAGAATACAATTGAAAAGCATGGTCACCAACAGGAAGCTCTTTATCAAAGCGAGCGCCAGATTCAGGACTATTGATATTTGCCCACTTGTTACCACCATCAGTATCGTTAACCCAAACTTTTGGCGGTGTGTATTGTTCTGACATGATATTTCCTTATTAATATAGGGTAGCTTTAACTGATATTAGGTCACGCTCCCTTGGTTAAAACCCCTAAATACAATTTCTTTTCAAACTGTTAAGCATGGCTTATTCCAGAAAGAAATAACCTGCTTTATGAGATAGCACACGTAAAAGATAAGTGTCCAATCAAACCTAAGCCACATAACGGTTAGTACGAAACATGATTTAGTCACGACATGCCTACAGGTTAAAGAAAGCTGTGATAAAATCGGGAGATTACAATTGATAAGGATTTGGCAATGTCTTCTGATTACACTGGCTCGAGTGCAGCGTACGCTCGCCAAGAGAAAGGCTACCGTGAAAAAGCACTAAAACTGTACCCATGGGTTTGTGGTAAGTGCGCGCGTGAATTTGTTTACTCGAACTTAAGAGAGCTGACCGTCCACCACGTGGATCACGACCATACAAACAACCCTGAAGACGGAAGTAACTGGGAACTATTGTGCCTTTACTGTCACGATCATGAACACTCAAAATACACGGATCATGACCGTTATGGCGTTGATGCCAAGGCTCGTTTAGACGACCACCAATCAGCGACGCACAACCCTTTCGCCGATCTAGCGAAGTTGATGAAGAAATAAACGATTCCTTCTTTGTAAAAGCGAGTCGTTCGAATAACAAAAAACCCCAGTATGTCACCATACTGGGGTTTCTTTTATCTGCCGTCATAACCAAATAATAGAGTTAATAGAGGCCAGATCAAAAGAACCTTCCGAAGAAGGCTCCTTTTTAGAATTCTGAATTATACAGCGGCTTGTTTACGAGACTCTTCTACCTGCTTAGCGCGCTTTTTAAGCGTCAACTTATCGCGGTATGCAAACCAAACGTAAGTCACTACGACCAAGAAGAAAAGGTATGACAATGAGAAAATGAATGGCGATTGAATGATATCGTTTGAGATACCCCAAGAAACACCGATAACGGTCACTGCAATTTTTGCAAAAAAACCACACATCAATAGCATTAATGCCAACTGTGGGAAACGCGTGCTACGGAATGCCAGCCAGTAACAACTACCAACTGCTAATGCCGCAATATAGAAGCCGAATAGGAAAGAGTGAATATGGTCAGCTGCCGCTACACCACCAGAAATTGACATCAATAAAATTAAAAACAGTTTCATAATACTCGCCTCACCATAGGTTGGAAACGCATCCTTTCAAATTTGGAATCTCAGTTTGCGTACTATTTTCCCACTTTTTTTGTTCAACACAACCCCTCAAGCTGAACAAAATGTAAGCAAAGGTGCTAACAAAAACCCAAGTTAACAATCATTTAACATACTGTTTTTAATAAACCTCCGTTAACCCTTGTCTCATATGAATAAAGCGTCATTTCGATTTATTTTGTTACACAAAATTAACCTTGGAAAATATTTAAAATAATTCGTAACTCTGTGATATCCGCACGGGATACGTGGACAATCTGAAATGTGTATCGAAGAATCCCTTAAAAAATAAGCCCGCCACGCTAAAAAGAACAAAATAGAAAGGTATTGAACACAACTTACAAACCAACAAAAAACAACCCATTAACAATTTTGAGTTTATTTACCAAAAATGGAAAAAGAGATTCCAATCACATTTTTATTGGTTATAATCCGCGCTCTTTTGCGTTGTCTGTTGATAAACGCAAACTAATTTTGAAGAAACAATCACAATAACCCGTCTTTAGTTGAGTGGCTCACCACTGACCAACGACAAAACTGAGAATAAAAATGAGCAAGATTGATAAAGCATCACGTATCCTGCTAGCAGGCTTCTGTATCAACCTTTGTCTTGGCATCCTGTATGCTTGGAGTGTATTTAACAAGGCGCTAGTGACTGAAGCTGGTTGGAGTGCTGCTGAAGCATCTTCACCTTACGCTATTGCAACTATCACATTCTCTGTTTGTCTTCTTGTTGCAGGCATCCTACAAGACCGTATGGGTCCACGTAAGATCCTTATTCTTGGTACAGCGCTTACTGGCCTAGGTATGATTGCTTCTGGTTTCGCTACGACTCCTATGATGCTAAACCTAACGTTTGGCGTGATGACAGGTGCTGGTATCGGCTTCGGTTACGCATGTCTTTCTCCATCAGCAATGAAATGGTTCCATTCTTCTAAAAAAGGTATGGTTAACGGTCTAATCGCTGCAGGCTTCGGTCTTGCTGCTATTTACCTAGCACCACTAACTTCTGCGCTAATCGATAGCATGGGTATCCAAACAAGCTTTATGATTCTTGGTGTTGGTGTACTTGCAATCGCAGTACCTCTAGCGGCAACGATCAACAACCCACCAGCGGATTACACGCCAGCAGAGCCTAAAGTAAAAGAAGGCCAAGCACCTAAAGCGGTTAAGAAGACTGAAGACCTAACATGGAAAGTAATGCTGAAGACTCCTCAGTTCTACTCTCTATGGATCATGTACGCATTTGCTGCTTCTGTTGGTCTTATGATCATCGGTAACATCACTACGATTGCTAGCGTTCAAGCGAACCTACCAAACGCGGTTTACCTAGCGTCTATCCTAGCTGTATTCAACTCAGGCGGTCGTGTTGCTGCAGGTATGCTTGCAGATAAAATCGGTGGCGTACGTACTCTACTTCTAGCGTTCATCCTTCAAGGCGCGAACATGGCTCTATTCGCTACGTTCAACTCTGAATTCACACTAATCATTGGTACGGCTATCGCAGCTGTTGGTTACGGTACACTTCTAGCTGTATTCCCAACACTAACTGCAGAATTCTACGGCCTGAAAAACTACGGTACTAACTACGGCGTGCTTTACACGGCATGGGGTATTGGTGGCGCTATCGGTGCTGCGGTTGTTGGTTACTCAATGACGAATGGCGAAGGTTACGGCCTAGCTTACACAATCTCTGCTGCTATGATGGCCGTGTGTATTGTTCTAGCTATCGTGACTAAGCCAATCTCAGAAGCGAAAGCAACTGAACTTAAGCAAGCAAGCGCTTAATTCAGTTCTCGATTGATTAAAAATAGAAAGAGCTTAACCTTAGGGTTAGGCTCTTTTTGTATCAAGCGACTAATCCATTGACGATAGAAACCACTTCTCAGCTCTCCCCTACTTATTATCTCGACAACTTCAATCGACTGATTGAACACGCTCAAACACTCTATCCTGATCTGCTGAGTGACGATGAATGCCATTGGTTGTCTGAATACAAACGTCTTTCCGTTTCAAGCCAGTGTCTAATGATTCGTTTGCTTTCTCGCAAGGGCTGCTGGTTTCGAAGTGATAAGCTCAACTATGCTGAAATTCCAGACCTGAAAAGCGCACTACAAGAGCTAAACACATCGAACTTCATTGCGTTAAGTCACCCTACCGAACAACATAACCTTGTCATTAGTGATCTCGAATTAGGATTGCATCTACTGACTAAACCAGAGCTGTTCAGCGCATTCCCATTTCTTATGAACAATCAGACAGCGAAGAAAGACGAACTCTTGGCTTTGCTCGAACACCAACCTTTTGACCAGTTCCAAAACTTGTCATTCGATTGTATTTACGTTGTCGAATCTGAAGTTATTGATGTCTTGCTACTACTGTTCTTTGCCAATACTTATCAAGACCTAAGCCAATTCGTTCTTAGCGATCTTGGACTCAACACCTTCGAAAATTACCCGTTAAGCAAACAGCGTCGTTTCTTCACCTCTAGAGAACAGCTCAATCAACTGCTCCAGATACGTGATATTCAACGCTTGTATTCAGAAGGGGACCGCAAAGACGGTAAGTTTCTTGAGCAGCTTTTAAACTCGATTCCTGAAGAATCAGAGCACAGAAGCATTGCCAGAAAACGATCGCGTTTGATCAATGATATCGCTCGCGATCTAGAAAGGCTCAACCAAAACGATCAAGCTGTCTTTTGGTTCAAACAATCCGTACTTCCCCCAAGCAGAGAACGACTTGCACGCATCTATGACAAGCAAGATGAGCTAAACTTAATGTGTGACATTGTCACGAAAATGAAAGCGAATCCATCAGATGTATCAGAGCTGGAAGTCGCGGCTAAGCTTGAGCAAAGGTTATTACGCAAGCAAATGTTATCTACAAAGAAGGGCCACAAAGTTTCTCGAACCATAAAACCGAACTGCAAAGAAATAAAACTGGAATTAGACCTCAGCCAAACGCGAGTTGAACTTGCGGTGAAGCAACACTTGGAAAACCAAGGTTGGGAAGTCTACTTTTCAGAGAACAGTTTTTTATGTGGATTGTTTGGCTTAGCCTTTTGGGAAGTGATTTTCGCAGACGTTGAGAGTGCATTTATTAATCGTTACCAACATCGCCCTCTGGATATGTACCATTCAGACTTCATAGACAACCGAGCTGAACAGATCCAGGCTGTGTTTCAAACCATATCCGAGCAAGGACTAAACCAATTGCTTGATATCTACGACCAGAAATATGGTATCGCAAATCCATTCGTTCATTGGAACCATTTCCCTAAAGCACTCATTGAGCACAGCATAGAGGCTATTCCGAACGCCTTAATCGTCGAGCTATTCAAAGTGATATTGAGTGATCTAAAGCTATTTAGAAATGGGATGCCGGATTTGATTGCCTTCAAGGACGATGAATTTCATTGGATTGAGGTCAAAGGACCCGGCGATAAATTGCAAGATAACCAGTGGCGATGGATCAAAGAGTTCGAGCGATTATCTGTTCCATTCTCGGTTTGCTACGTCAATCATTAGATAGTTGCCTAGCTCTAATCTCTAGTCTCTAATCTCTAATCTCTAATCTCTAGTCTCTAGTCTCTAGTCTCTAGTCTCTAGTCTCTAGTAAATAACTTACATCAATATCTTATCTATAAAATAGTCAGAACATGAGCTTTTTCAATCATTTTCGATATAATTAGAGAAAATGCCTAATCTTTAATACGTATGAATTTGAAAAAACTCTTCATTTTAGCTTTTGTTAGCGTCTTCTCAGGTTGTGCCGTCTACGCGGGGTTGAACTTCGATCAGCTCTTTGGTGAACAACAAGTCCGTGATCGCCAAACGCCTATTCTTTCATCTCAAGCACAGCATTTCATTGACGAAGTAAAGCCTATCATTGATAGCCGCTGTGTTGTTTGCCACGCTTGTTATGATGCACCTTGCCAGCTAAAAATGTCTTCAGTTGAAGGTATCGACCGAGGGGCGAGTAAGGCACTCGTTTATCAAGGCACCCGTTTAACCGCCTCAGCCCCTACCCGCCTGTTTGAAGACGCGATAACCACACAAGAGTGGCGTGATGCGGATTTTCATCCAGTGCTAAACGAACGTATGCAGAATTCAACGGCTAACCTTGATGCTGGGCTTGTTTCTCGTATGTTGATGCAAAAAGAAAACCACCCTCTTCCAGATCAAACGCAACTTGAAGGCTTCGACTTTTCAACCGATCGCGACCAACAGTGTCCGACCATTGAAGAGTACGCTCAATACGAAAGAGATTACCCGACGTGGGGAATGCCTTATGGAATGCCGAACTTAGATAAAACGGAATACGCGACTTTAATGAGTTGGTTGGAAAACGGCGCGTTAATGAATGACCATATTCCACTGAATGATGCGGAACAAGAGCTCGTTGATATCTACGAGGGCTTTCTCAACAAGAGTGACAATAAAAGCCAACTTTCAGCACGTTATATCTATGAACATCTGTTTCTATCACACCTCTATTTCTCTGATTTAGCTCAGCCAACACGCTTCTTCACCTTGGTTCGTTCTGCGACGCCTCCTGGTGAAGCGGTTCAACGCATCACCAGTCGTCGACCTTACGACGATCCAAAAGTGGATCGGGTTTATTATCGCCTGATTCCAGAGCAAGGCACCATCGTCCACAAAACACACATGCCTTTCGCATTAAATGAAGAACGCCTGAACAATTGGAACACATGGTTTGTGGATGCTCGTTACGCTGTCAAACAACTTCCTAGCTACGCGATTGACGTCGCGGCGAATCCAATGACTTCGTTTGAAGCACTTCCGGTGAACTCGCGCTTCCATTTCATGCTGGACAATGCACAAAACACCATCATGGCCTTTATCAAGGGGCCGGTGTGTCGCGGGCAGCTCGCACTCAACGTGATCAATGATAGGTTCTGGGTACTATTCATCGATCCTGATAAAGCAGATCTGCCTGAAATTAATCAGTTTTATGCCAACCAGAAGCAAAACCTAAAGCTGCCTAGTGAACTAGAAAGCAACACTGTCCCTGTCACAAGCTGGGTGAGCTACGCGAAGCAACAAGCTCGATACCTTAATGCAAAATCAGACTTCACCAATCAATGGTTTGATAGCGGCGTAAATCTAGACACAGATATCATTTGGGATGGCAATGGCACGAACCCTAATGCCGCGCTTACTATCTTTAGACACTTTGATAGCGCTTCAGTTGTTCAAGGTTTAGTTGGCCCACAACCCAAGACAGCGTGGATTCTTGATTACGCCCTTCTAGAACGTATCCATTACCTTCTCGTTGCTGGTTTTGATGTCTACGGTAACTTCGGCCACCAACTGATTACCCGTATGTTTATGGATTTCTTGCGTCTTGAGGGTGAGAGTAACTTCTTGACCCTTCTTCCAAAAGACGTACGACACATTGAACACTCAAGTTGGTATGAAAACCAAAGCTCACAGTTGAGCGACTACTTGCAGCGTAATATTGCACCTTTTGACCAGCCAACCAACGTGATATACAAAACGACAAACCCTAAGCGTGAACTGCTTAATATGATCAAAGATAAGCTCGCGCCGATCCTCGATAATCGCTTTGATATTGTCGAAACAGGTTTTAGTCGGAAAAACGAAGCTCTGCTCAAACAAGTGAATTTGATTAAGGGAGTTGGTCTGCGTCATGTGCCTCAATTAGTGACGATCATGATTGAAAGCGAGAACGGCGATGAGCAGCTGTTCACTATGATTCACAATAACGCTCACAGCAACATTTCAAGCCTGTTCAATGAAGAGGGTAATCGAGATTACGCCAATGACGACTTAACACTGGTACGTGGGGTTATAGGTAGCTACCCTGCCGCTTATCTGTCATTAACTGAGCGCGATATACCGACTCTGGTTAAAGCACTGCAAAGCTTGGACACAGAAAAAGATTACGTCGCGTTACTGGATAAGTTTGCAGTACGACGCAGTTCGCCTGAGTTCTGGCCATTCAGCGACCGAGTTCACCGTTGGTATCAACAAGATCAACCGATTGAGTTTGGTTTATTGGATTACAACCGCTTTGAGAATAGATAGTAAAAATAGATAGCGAGTAAACGGTATACCTTAATTCTAGCTTTTGAGCATTGAGTAAATTTCTTCGAACGTCGGTTATATTGCCTTGAACGTCGGCCATGCCACCTTAATCGTCGGTCATATTGCTTGAAATCTTGATAAGCCTTTCTTAAAGAACCATTGGTACACATGCTATAAAAAATCCTCTGACGAATAGTCGTTCAGAGGATTTTTTATTTGGCTTGCAGATTAGGTATAAGCTTAAAACAGGCTCACATCGTTAAACTGAAACATAGGGCACAAGTGCCTTCAACGAGTCTTTAACTAGTTCCGATAAAGCTTGGTCGTTATCTCGATACTGCAATAATGGTTCTTCGCTTGCTTCAATGCTCTGACACAAGCTGTACAGTGCTGATAGACCCAAACTACCCGCTGACCCTTTAAGTTTGTGCGCCAAGGACTTCACTTCTCGTCCATCATCCGCTTGACTCGCCTCAGCTAATTCATTCAAGGTCAGGTCACTGCTTTCATCAAACAGCGCCACGATCTGTTTCATTTTCTCTAATCCAAGAATCGACAGATCACCCTCTATCACTTTGGAATCAATCAATTTCACCGGAGCATCTCCTCTGTCTTGGGAATCAGTTGTATCATATTTAGCATCAATGGTAGCCGTGTGATTAGCCAATACATCTGCCATCAGTGTGGCGTTCCGTTCATCACTGTTACTCTCAATTACGCGTTTATAGTTTTGTTTGCAAACAGCATCATTCGGATCAGGCTGTGGCAACAACAGTGCTTTACCATCGAGTTGAGTAACGATAAGCTGAGAAAGAGCCTCTTTCTCCAACGGCTTAGGCAAGAAACCATCGAACCCTGATGCTAAATAGCTTTCGACTTCTTCATTGAATACATGCGCCGACACCGCCACCATAGGTGGTATATTTAGCGGCTCAGCCGTGGACGTTTGTTCTAGAATCGCTTTTAACTGTTGAATCAGCTCTATGCCATCACAATCGGGTAGGTTGATGTCTACCAGCGCAATATCAAACGCCAGCTCACTGAATATAGCTCTGGCCTCTTCTCCTGTTGTCGCCATCACAACGTCATGGCCTAGGTTATTCAGAAATCCTTCAGCAACAATGCAGTTAACAGGGTTATCTTCAATCAACAATACTTTGGCACGGATACAAGCTTCAATAGTCGGTGCTTTCGTTTCAATCTTCTCACCCGCGAACAAAGGTACTGAGAACCAGAATTGGCTACCTTCACCTTCTTCGGAATGAACACCAATATCACCGTTCATTGCTTGCATGATACTTTTGCTGATCGCTAGCCCTAGCCCAGTGCCGCCAGTTTTATTGCGACCACTACCGGTTTGGGTGAATGCATCAAACAAACAAGCTTGCTCTTTGCCATCAATGCCAACCCCCGAGTCTGACACTTCAAACATCACTCGATTTTCATCTTCTATATCTAAGCTGATAAAGATATCGACTGAGCCTGTTTCAGTAAACTTAATCGCATTGCCAACCAGATTGTTCAAAATTTGGCTGATTCGTGTTACATCACCACGCCAATAACGTTGTACGTTACTTTCAATATGGAAATCGAAATTAAGTTTCTTCTCAGCAGCACGTCCCTCCATTAGTTGGTAGGTATCTTTAACCATTTGGTAGAGATCAAACGAAGCCGTGCGTATTTCTAAATGCCCCGCTTCTATCTTTGAATAATCAAGTACATCATTCAAAATGGCGAGAAGATTCTTGCCGCTGCGGTTAATGATATCGGCATAACCCGATTGCAAAGGATCTAGCCCAGTATCTTTAAGTAATCGAGCCGTACCTAACACACCATTCATCGGTGTTCGTATTTCATGGCTCATCGTCGCGAGGAAGGCGGACTTAGCCCGGCTTGCTTGTTCTGCGGCATTACGAGCCTTAGCGTGATTTTCCACCTCGACATTCAACTTCTCATTGGTTTTTTGCAGTTGATAAGTTCGGTCGGTGACCAATTCTTCTAAGTGCTCTTTATGTTCTTCGAGCTCACGTTTCGCCTTCGCTTCTCCAACGGCAACCACTTGTAGCGCCTGTGCCGTGTTTCTCGCTGTAATAATAGCCTCACCCATATGCGCCAGTTCATCATTACCTTTAACCGAGATATCGATATTCAGGCGCCCCTGAGCGATAGACATCAAAGCTGAAGAGTATTCAGTAAGACGTTTAACCACCGAGATATAAACAACTCGCCACACAATAACGGCAACGATAACCAAGCCAATAACCGAAATCACCGACAACGACCATTGAGCTAGATTCAGCGTGCTAGTCAGCTCATCAACCGCTTTTTTGGTACTTAGATTCGAATCGTCGATCAATTGGTTAACCGTTGTATTCAGTTGCGAAAACAGCTCCAGCGTATTTTGCATCAGAAATTCAGATTTTTTGGTGTTCTCATATTGTTCTAACGATATATCGAACACGACTTGGCGTTTTCTTAATTCTTCAAGAAGCTGAGACATCTGCGCTGAACGAGTCGGGTCTTCGACCGCTTTCACACGGCGCGCCATAATTCTTAGATTAGATTCAAACTCAGATTGGATTTGATGAATACGTTCAACGTTAGTGACAGTCTGCGTTTCTTCAATTTGATTAAGCATTTTGTACGCCAACAAATGTAATTCATGCAAGCGTTCAGACAAATCAAGGTCTACCTCAACAAGCGCATCTAAGGCTTGGTAGGCTTTATCAGTTTGCTTGGTTTCTAATAGATCATAAATGTGTGTAACGTTGGCAACTGCGATGGTGGCCGTGTTCAACACTTGGGTTCGGGTTAGCTGTTCTAGCTCTTCCGCAAGTAGACGCATCTCTTCAACACGAGAAGACAGTTCCTTGTTTAACCAAAGCTTACGTTCAACTGACACGCCCAACTCAGCCAGTGTATTAATAACACTTTGGACATTGTTTTCGAGTTTATTAAGAAGTTGGGAATCAAAACTGTCGACGCCAAGTTCTTTGATATGCTGAAGAAGCGACTCAAGTTGACCGAACAACATAGTGCCCGCTTCTTTTCTTTCTGCTTCATTTCTCGCATTAGAAAGCGTTTGTACCGACGAAATAATACGGTTACTCAACTCAGATACTTGACGAGCTTCGATCATGGCAGGAAGAGCAGAATCGACGACGTTTCTTTCAGTCTTTGCTACAAAGCTAAAACCAGAAACACCGATCAATGCAGACAATAAAACCAACAGGGCCATCACTAAGAATGAGGCCAGTAGCTTGCGTCCAATACACGCTGAAGCTAACAACATAAACTCTAAACCTTAAAACGTTCTTCTTTACCCATGCAGAATACGCTATATTTTGCAGTGTTTCTTATCTAAAACCAATAAAACGGCAATTCATGCTATCTAGACCTTTAACTTCAAAAATTCTTCTCTCATTACTAGCATCAGTCACCACTGTAGCAAGTGCTAGTGAGCCTTTGAGCCCAATAAAACCGGCAGAAGCCACATCACAAAAAGAAAAAATTTGTGCCATTTATCCGCACCTAAAAGACTCTTATTGGTTATCGGTTAACTACGGAATGGTCTCAGAAGCAGAAAAGCAACAAGTCGAACTTAGAGTTTTGGAAGCTGGCGGTTACCCCAACGTCGCTAAACAAGCCTCACAACTGGTGCTTTGCACGCAATGGGGGGCTGATGCCATTATTTTAGGCACCGTTTCGCCTGACGCTTACCATGAGAACCTGACCAACTGGGTCCGAGCAACCCCTGTGTTTGCCACAGTCAATGAGTTAACCGTCAATAAAGAGCAACAAAGAGTATTAAAAGGCACGGTCGGTGTCGACTGGTATCAAATGGGCTTCCAAGTCGGAGAGTTTTTGTCGAAAAGACATCCAAAAGGGTCAGGAGAAACACCTATCGCCCTATTACTTGGCCCACAAGCAAGCGGTGGCACTAAACCTGTGGCGCTCGGGTTTTATGATGCAATCAAATCGAGCGATATCAAAATCGCGATCAGCTATTGGGCAGACAACGATAAAGAACTGCAAAGAAACTTGGTACAACAAGTCATCGAACAACCGGATATTCAATATATTGTCGGAAGTGCAGTCGCGATTGAAGCTGCGATAAGTGAACTAAGAGCTGCGGGTAAAACCAAAGATATTGGGTTAATTTCAAGTTACTTAAGTCACGGAATCTACCGCGGTTTGCTTCGTAACAAGGTGCTTTTTGCACCAACAGATAAAATGGTTGAACAAGGTCGCTTGTCGGTAAAGCAAGCCACCAATTACTTGCGTGGTCAACCTTATGAAAAACATAGTGCACCCATGATTGAGGCACTGACACCAGCAACACTCAAAGATCAAATTATCGCCGACTCATTGTCACCTTCTGAGTTTCGCCCGGTATTCAGTGTGAATCCTTAGTGCTATATTGACTAAAGAACTCAAAACAATAAAAACGAATCAATCATTTAGGGAACATCCATGCAAAAAACGACGCGTACTATGCCAACGCATAAGAATATCGCTTTGGTCGCTCATGACCATTTCAAACCTGAGCTATTAAGATGGGTCAAAGAGAACAAAGAAAAACTACAAAAGCACTTCCTTTATGCAACGGGCACGACAGGTTCTCTACTTAGTAAAGAAACAGGCTTAGCGATTAAGAGCATGATCAGCGGCCCGATGGGCGGAGACCAACAACTTGGTGCGCTTATCTCTGAAGGCAAGATCGATATGATGATTTTCTTCTGGGATCCATTAAATGCCGTACCACACGACCCGGACGTAAAAGCACTACTTCGCATAGCAAGTGTTTGGAACATCCCTGTAGCAACCAACCGCGCTACCGCTAACTTCCTGTTTAACTCTTCACTGCTTGAAGAAGAAGTGATCATTGAGATCCCAGACTACGAAGCATACTTGGCAGAGCGCACATAATCATACGTTAAATTAGCCCTTTACTAGGGCGTGTTGATCTTTCGAGCTGATTTTTGCAGCGAATTGCTGGGGATTTCTACAAGGCAGAGGCTTTGATGTGTAGCTAGCCTACATGAGAAGCCGATAACGTAGTAGAAATGGCCAGCAAACGCTGCCCGAAGGGTTCGAGCTGGGCGCCCCCGCAAAAAGCGTTTTACTCTTTGTTGAGGGAGATTTGCTTAGAGTGACTAGGCTACTTCCCCCTCGCCGCGATTAAAACGCTTTTATCTCGAACAAAATTTAACCACGAAAGGTCAACACGCCCTAAACACACTAAAGAGCCTGCATTATGAAAGCCCCCAATAGTTGGACACCAATTATTGGGGGCTTTCTGTTTTTGTAATCTGCTCTTTTGAGCCACAAAAAAGCCTTGCTAGTTTCGCAAGGCTTCTCTTATTTCTCATTACTCTAAAATCTAACCGCTATTTTTCTTCGAAGCGCTTCGCTAAGTGATAGAACTCATTCACTTGCTCTTTTAGCTCTGTGGAGTGGTCTTTCACGGAATGTGTTGCAACCAAGTTTTGCTCTGCGGTAGATGCGATAGACTGCATATGCAGGTTTACTTCGCTCGATAGTTCACGTTGTTTATGAGCAGAGCTTTCAACAGATTGCATCAATTCATTCATCGATTGCATTAGATTTTCAACTTCAGATAGACGCTCTGCGCTCACCTTCGCAACATCACCGCACGCGTCGGTTTGGTCTCTGTTCGCCAGAATATCTTTCTGCCAGCTTTCAATCGTCGCCAGCATGGTATCGATGCTCTCTTTAATCTGAACTGTGGCCTTTGACGTTCGCCCAGATAACGCACGTACTTCATCGGCAACAACGGCAAAACCTCGTCCTTGCTCGCCAGCTCTAGCCGCTTCAATCGCGGCGTTAAGTGCCAACAAGTTGGTTTGCTCAGCGATACCACCAATCTCTTCCATTATCTTGCTCACGCTTTGCGCTTGGTCGCTCAATTGGTAAGTCGTGTGCGTCGCTTTCTCCGCTTGAGATGCCAAGTTTTCAAGGTTACGGTGGGTTTGATCAATGCTCTCTTTAGCACCAGCACAAGTTTGCAAGGTCACATCAACAATTTGGTGAGCTTCTTCTGTACGAGTAGAGACTTCATTGGCGGTCACCTCAACCTCTTCAGTTGCTTCACGTACCTGAAGAATATCTTTTGTCTGCTGATCGAGCGCTTCAGTGACTTGGTATGACGTCGCATTAAGGTTATCGGCTAAATCTTGCAATGGTTTCGCTGAGTCTGTCATACGGCCTAACACAGTGCGAATTCGGGCAGACATCAGCTTGAGATGAAAATCGGCAACAGAGAACTGACTGTTACCTGAGTAGACAAGGCGACTGACACTATCGAATTTAGATTGCAGTTTTTTCAACTGTAATGGAGTATCAATGAGCTCTTGTCGGAAAAGCAGTGCTAGAGCAGAGACAGGAAGAATACTCAATATCCACTGCGATGCTTGCCCTACTTCTACAAGATTTGAAATCAGAGGCGCAGCCAAAGAGCCAAGTAACACTGCGTAACGAACACTGTCACTGATCTGTAGTGACCATTGGCGACCTGACGTCTCAGCTTTCAACAAGCTTTGATAGGCCTTATCCGCAACTTGCACCCACTCGCTTTTCGGCTTAACACGAACAGACTGATAGCCACTCACCTTCCCGCCATCATAAATAGGGGTAACGTAAGCATCAACCCAGTAGTACCCACCGGATTTAGTTTTGTTTTTTACGATCCCGCGCCACGCCTTGCCTTGTTTTAGATTCACCCACATATCGGCAAAAGCCGCTTTTGGCATATCACCATGCCTAACAACATTATGGTGTTGCCCTAGTAATTCATCTTGGCTGTATTCCGCAATACGGCAAAAAGCGTCATTACTATAAGTAATCACACCTTTAAGGTCGGTAGTCGAGACAAGTTGTTCGTTTTCGCTTAGAAGCGTTTCACGTGATTGAGAAGCTGAACTGACAGTCATTTGGTATTAACTTCGGTTAATTATTATTGTAGCGGAGGAATATATACAATTATTAAAGTTATGACAAAATATGAAAGTAACATTTTGTACAGATGACTAGGGCGTGTTGATCTTTCGTGAGTGTTTTTTGAACAGCATGGTAAAGAGTTATAATTTGCTTCGCCAAAAGTAAAACCATAACCAATACCATGCCAAGAACAATGCTAACTGATATTCGCTGGGAACTGCTACTCCAAGTTATGAAAAGTACAGGTCGTATTTACGATAAAACTGAACATCGAATGACATTTGAAGGAATACTTTATCGAATGAGAACAGGTATTCCTTGGCGAGATCTACCCTCTGAGTTCGGAGAGTGGAGTACCGTTTACAGACGATTTAATCTTTGGTCAAAGAAAGGGATTTTAGATAAACTTTTCAAAAGCTTATCTAGCATGGCTGATTTTGAATGGGTCTTTCTTGATGGCTCTATAGTTCGAGCGCATCAGCATAGTACAGGTGCAGCTACTGAAAGCTCAGAGCAAATAGGAAAAAGTCGCGGGGGCAACTCAACCAAAATTCACTTAGCCGTAGATAGTGGTGGTCTGCCGATTTGCTTTGATTTATCAGAAGGACAACGCCACGATATAGTGCATGCCGAAAGCTTAGTTGAACAACTCGATGAAGTTAATACTATCGTTTGTGATAAAGGATATGACAGCGAACCTTTCCGTACTTTTGTTAAGGAACGTGGCGGAGAAACGGTAATTGCTAAACGCAATTACGGACAAGATATAGACAAAGACAGTATGGATTGGTGTCTATACAAGTATCGTCACTTGGTCGAAAATGCCTTTGGGAGAATTAAGCATTATCGAGCTATTTCAAGTAGATATGACAAGCTAGAAAGGAATTATGCCAGCATGTTATCGCTGGCATTCATGTTAATGTGGCTACCGATGTATTGTTGAACACAAAATGTACAGCAAAGATCAACACGCCCTAGTATTTATACAAAAATAACCTATGCACCTCACATAACTCTAAACGCTAAGCCTCTTCCCTATCTATTATGCCTTCAATCTAATTATTCACACCTCTATCTGGCTATAGGTCATGACTCATCTAAGCTAACTGCAGTGGTAAATTTCACGGTTCTCATAGAGACAGAGGTATGGAACTTGCGAATATTCAGATCTTTGCGCAATACTCGCTCAACAAAGTCTTCGTAAGCTTGTATATCTTTCACCGTAACAATCAACATAAAATCAAAGCTGCCTGATATCTGATAGCACTGAGTAACCTCTGACGCCTTAGAAATAGAATGGCGAAAAATTTGATAGATATCCCCTCGATCGCGCTCCATTTCAACAGACACAACTAAGGTCATCTTGCTGCCAGTAAGCTCAGGATTAATGATCGAAACATCACCGACGATCACGCCCTCTTGCCTCAATCGTTTCACTCGCTTTAAGCAAGCAGGAGGGGATAGCCCTACGATCTCGGCTAACGACTGATTAGGGATCCGGTTATTCTTCTGAAGCTCTACCAATATGCTTCTATCTATACGGTCTATTTCCATAATTTCTTAAACCATGATTTTTTGACTGATAATTTCTTACTTTACGACAACTTAAAAATCACGGGTAATTTTATAGGTTATTTTTGAAATAATAATCACAACAATCGCGGTAAGATCTTTTTATACAACACAACGAGTTATGGTCGTAACGATGAAATCAACCTATCAATTTGTCAAAGAGCTCCTCAAAGAAATCTTCGATGTCACTTCGACGCTTTTCCGTATCATGATTCCAATCATCATATTGATAAAAGTCGTCGAAGAGCTTGGCGGCATAATGATTCTTAGCGAATGGCTAAGCCCTATAATGGAAAGCGTCGGATTACCCAAAGAAATGGGTCTAGTATGGGCAACTACCATACTCACCAACATCTATGCCGGGCTAATTATCCTTATTAATTCCGATGTTCCCTTAACGGTTGCTCAAGCCTCAATTTTAGGCAGCATGATGCTCCTTGCTCACTCATTGCCAATTGAAGGCGCTATTGCCAAAAAAGCAGGTGTTAGCTGGCTGGCTACCCTATCGGTGAGAGTGGGTGGAAGCTTAGTGCTGGCATGGCTACTCAACCTCAGTTATCAATACGGAGACTGGCTCAACTACCCAGCAACCGTGCTTTGGCAACCGGAAGTATCTGGAGACACGAGTTATCTTGGTTGGGCGCTTGAACAGTTCAAGAACTTTGCGGTTATCTTCATGGTAATCTCAGCACTATTACTGTTACTCAAGATCTTAAAGGTTCTAGGTATTGAGAAACTCATGGCAGTATTACTGAGACCATTCTTAAGAGTACTGGGAATCAGCAAAGACGCAACAAACCTAACAATAATAGGAATCACGCTTGGCCTTTCGTTTGGTGGCGGCTTATTAATCAATGAAGCCAAGAAAGGGCATATCTCAGCAAGAGACGTATTCACCGCAATCATGCTGCTCAACTTGCTCCACAGTTTAATTGAAGATACGTTGTTGATCCTACTCATCGGGGCTGATTTCTACACGATATTTTGGGGAAGGCTTGTATTCTCGGTGTTGGTTGTCGCTGTGATATCAAACGTCATTAAGCGCATGAATCCAAGCACTTGCGAACGGTATTTTTATCGCGATGTCTCTCAGTCATAGTTGGACTAACTCAGCCTGAAATAGCTTTACTATTTTTGTTAAAGCTAGTTCAGGTTTGTTATTAGAAGAGCCTAAATAAAGGATTTTTTCCAATGGGTGCTACTGTCAATCCAATTAGCATGAAAGACCAGATCATTAAAAATACTCAAGGCTCTTCAAGACACACAAGTTACTGACCGTCTCTAATTATTGCTGCAAGTTACGCACTCTTTGAACCATTGAATTAACCTAGAAGCCTCAAAGCGATGGGTAATATTGATTTCTTCCCCGCGCTTTAGCTTGATAAAGATGTTTGTCTGCGCACGCATACAGTTCTTCAATATCGGTTATATCATTATTCAATACCGAGATACCTATACTGACTGTCACATCAATTAATCTTTGATTGTAAACCACTTCACTTTCTTCTACTATTTTGATAATTCGCCCCGCTATACTTTTAGCATCCTGAAACGAGGTGTCATCGAGTAATATCGCAAACTCTTCGCCTCCAATCCTTGCGAATAGGTCACTTTTACGCATTAAGCACTCAATATCTTTCGCTAAGCAAGTCAGTACATAATCGCCCGCTTGATGGCCATAGTTATCATTAATTTTTTTAAAGTTGTCCACATCAATCATTAGCATTGAAATTGATTTTTGTTCTCTGTCAGTCGTTAATAATGATTGGGACATTTCAAAAAAATAACGACGATTGTATATATTGGTCAGATTATCGACTGTAGAGAGTTGTTTAAATTTTTCGGCGCTTCTTTCAATCTCTTCATGTGCCAAAATACTAGACATTCTATTATTCAACATCGACTTAGATAATAATATAGTTGCAGGAATATATATTATTGTAAAAATAACCAAACTGATATGTTGGTGTTCACCATAATAAAGCATGATGATAATTTGGGGTATCAACATTGAGAAAAAGAAAACAATATACGCACGATATAATGATGACATTGACAGAGCAGCGGCGGTTATAATACCAATAATTAGAACGAAGCTAACAAATTCAAACGGCTGTGGTGCGTACTTCATAATTAATAATGATGATATTGTCCAAGTAATAGCTTGAAATACATTAAGAATTACAAAAATTCTTTCGTTACGATTTAGGCCTTTCTGATTGAAACAATTTAAGTGAATCATAAATTGTTTTGCATTATAAAGTCTTGACCATGCCAATAAAACCTGACCCAAAAACCAAATGCATAAAATATCCATTGGAATAAACTTGAAAAACATTGCTCCATAAGCAATCGATACAATAAGCATCGCTATCATTGCTCTGGGTGTCTGATCAACAACATTTTTAATCAATCTAGGATGAACATTAGCCATTCCTACTCCAATCAATATACAACAACTTTAACTATAGTGAAAATCTATTAACAAATATAAACATACTAGATCATTCAGTTATACTAATAAAATAACGAAGCTTCTATTATACTTTCTATCGTTTTATCTTCAACTATCTTGACCGGTTACGTAAAAAACTATTGATTAAGTGTTAGTTAATAGTGCAACCTATTAAAATCGAATGAAATAGAATAAAAATAACTATCTACTATTTTCAAATCTCGTTACTTTTGCACTAAAAGCAAAGATCACCATTACTGCGACCACGAATGGTAATACGTAGAGATTAAGGTTCTGCCAACCTACTGTTGACTCCAACCAACCAGACAGTAGCGCCGTGACAGTTACACAACCAAACACAACAAATTCATTGAACGCTTGTGCCTTGGCTTTATTTTGAGCTTGATACGACTGGCTGAATAAGCCTGTTGCAGCGATGAACATAAAGTTCCAACCCACACCAAGCACAACCAAAGCCGCTCTAAAGTGCCAAATTGATACGCCATGGATATTGATGGCAATACTCACCACAAATAACACACCACCTGCAAGGATCATCATTCTTGAACCGAACTTCTCGATGAGGGAACCCGTAAAGAATGCAGGCACAAACATACCCAATACGTGCCACTCAATCACACCAGCAGCTTTAGTAAAATCGAATCCGCAACCAATCATCGCCAATGGCGTTGCCGTCATCAAAATGTTCATTACTGCGTAAGCAACCATGGCTGCAAACACAGCGCCAATAAAGTTCGGCGCTTTCACGATCACACTTAAAGGGTCGGCTTTGGGAGCCTGGCTATTAAAAGAGACCTTAGGAAACTGAATGATTTGTAATAAGGCTAAAGCTAAGGTGTTTAGCCCGATCAACGAAGCAAAAGCACCGATGTACAAGCCATCTGCTGACCATTGTTGAGACATAATCGCTAAGTTCGGCCCGAGTACCGCCGCCAATACTCCACCAGCCATTGATATTGAAATCGCACGGTGGCGCGCGTTTTCGTCACACACTTCAATTGCCGCGAAGCGATAAAGCGTGCCAAAACCTATGCCTATCCCAAGTAAGAACGTGGCGAAACAAAACAGATAGAAATTTTGCTGAGACAGTGCGTAAGTGGCAAGGCTCGCCCCTATAATGCCAACCACATTACCAATGCTAAATCCTCGCTTTCTCCCTAACTTGCCTGAAATTAAAGACGCAGGAATAGTGGCTGCCATTAAACCCAAAAATTGCAGCGCAACCGGCAAGGTAATCATGCTGACACTGGGCGCAATCTGCTTGCCTATCAAGCCAATCACTGAGATCAGTAATATGTTGCCCGTCATCAACAAGGCCTGACACAGTGAGAGCAGCCAAACATTTCTATTCATCTTCGTTCCTAAATATGAGCACAGTTGGTCAATAGACCAAATAATCAACAAAGTCGCAACACTTTGTTACTCATAGTAACTCTACAAAGCGGCCAATAGGCCAATATCAATAGTTACCACCATATGACTTTGATTAGCGTTACTTAAGACGCTAGAGTTGAAATTATCATTACTTAAGATAATAATAATTTTCTGTTATTTATAGGCTTTAGCATTTAAAGGTGAGTATGATTAATCCACTTTGGCTCAATACATTTAAGACTCTGGTTGAAGTTGGTCATTTCACCCAAACTGCAGAAAAGCTGTATATGACACAGCCTGGCGTTAGCCAACACATCAAAAAGCTTGAGCAAGCTTGTAACTGTGACTTGTTATCGAGAGAAAATAAGAGTTTCGAACTGACCGAACAAGGTCGGATTATGTATCGCTACGCTCTTAAACTGGAAAAAGACCAAGAAGATCTATTCGAATCTCTGAGTTTCGACAACCCTTATTCTGGGCAATGTCATCTATCCTGTTCGGGTTCACTCTCTTTGCGTCTGTATCCCAAGCTTCTTGAACTGCAGCAGCAACATCAAGACCTGAGCATCAACCTAGAAGCGGCACCGAACAAAAAGATATTGAACGACCTAATCCAAGGCACCACCGATATTGGAATCGTCAGACATTCACCCAATGACAGCTATTATCAGAGCCAAGTTATTGGTAATGAGGCGCTGTGCTTAATCGTCCATCATAGTCTTGCTGACTTAGAGATTACCCCTGAAGCTCTGCACAATATCGGCCTCATAGCCCATCCAGACTCTGCTCATTACCTGTCTTTGTATTTTGACCTATGCGGAGATAAAGATTTAGCGAACATCAACATCAATGAGATCCCGAAGTCTGGCTACATCAATCAACTCCACCAAATTCTATTACCCGTCTCAAAAGGGCTTGGGTTCACCGTGTTACCCGCAGGGGCTGTCGAAAACTTTCCAGACAAAGAGAAGTTGCACGTTGTGCCACCTAAAGTGAAGGTTGAAGAAACACTGTATTTGGTTCAGAAAAGAAATCGAAAACTGCCGCACAGATACAACACCCTTATCGATCTAATCAAACAACACGTCCGTAATTAATCCGAGACACAGAAAGAAGTAAAGCCTTTAGCTAGTTCGTTATTTCGCAACAAGAGCTAAAGGCTTTAATGTTGGAGTGATGTTCAAAAGACAGCTACTCAGAAGCGCTCAGAACCTCTTGGGCTCGTTCAAAGTCGTAATTATCTAACGCACTTTGGACATCTTTAAGAACTGCTGAATGTGGATACTGTGCCAGTAATTCAGTCACGTATTGGGTCGCATCGTTATCATAAGCATCCAACAGCGAATACAACTTAGCACGCTGCTCTTGAGTGATATTAGGCGAATTCGATGCATCAGCGCTTCTCACCTCAGTTTCTTGAGTACATGCCGTTTCAGCACCTTGAGCACCAGAGCCATCAAAGCTGCTCTCTACCGTTTTGATCAATTCGATTAACCCAAGCTCAGCTTGTTTAAGATCCTGCTCATCACACGCCTTGTTATGCGCTTTGCTTTCAAGACCACCGAGTTGTTCAGCCAATTGCAACCCGCCAATAGAAGCCGCCATGCTTTTTAACGTATGTAAATTCCGCTCTAACGTCACCCATTCATCTTGCATTAGGTTGTCGAAGGTTTCCGACATAATGTCAGGCGCCCCTTGGCAGAATCTACCAAGCATCTTCTCTTGCAGTTTCACATCATGATGAGTCAGCTGATCGAACCTTGGCAATTAGAAAACAGGGAGAACCATCAGAGTATCAGAGCTTAATGTCGAACTGTTAGAGCTGCTATTTTGCATCCTAACTAAAGGCGACTCTGATGACGCTTTACCCTCAACCAAAACCTCCGGCACGATGTATTTCGTAATCAAAGAGGTGGCTTTATCGATGATAATGGGCTTATCCAAGAAGTCCGTGACTCCAGCCTCTCGCGCTCGCTGTTTCGCATCAGCAAACACATTGGCGGACATCGCGATAATTGGTACATCTTTATCAAACTCACGAATCAAGCGGGTTGCTTCAAAGCCGTCCATAATTGGCATTTGAAGATCCATGAAGATTATTTCGTAGTCGTTGTTTTTAGCTAGCTCCAGCGCTTCCTTTCCGTTTTCAGCAAGATCGGCATTTAATTTAGAGCGACTGAAAAATGCTAAAGCTAGATCTTGGTTCAACTCATTGTCTTCAACCAATAACACTCTTTGGCCTTTGAACTCTATCTGATAATCCAACTGCAACTCTTGGGCTTTGAAATCGGCTAACGCATCCGAGCTTGATCGTGGCAATGTCAGTATAAAGGAGAACTCACTGCCTTGCCCGTAAACACTCTCTACCGTGATTTGACTGCCCATCGCATGCACTAATTTCTGGCTAATGTTGAGTCCTAACCCTGTGCCACCGAATCGGCGCGTGGTTGTACTATCGGCTTGGCTAAATGCTTCAAAGAGCTTGTGTAGATTCTCATCAGAAATTCCTATGCCAGTATCGGCCACCATCACCTTCATAGTCAGACTGTTATCATCTGATTCAACAAGGGCTACAGTTAGCGAGACACTACCAGTTTCCGTAAACTTAATCGCATTACCAACAAGGTTAAGTATTACTTGGAACAGCCTTAATGGGTCGCCAATCAACGGAGTATCTAGCTCTGGATCTATCGACATAGACAACTTAAGTTGCTTCTCATCCGCTTTCGATTCCATCAACTCAATGACATCTTGGAATGTCGTCACGGGATCAAATGGGATGCTATCAATGACAAGCTGTCCCGCCTCTATCTTAGAGAAGTCGAGGATGTCATTAATGATGCTTAACAGTGAATGCCCCGAACGGTGCACTTTTTCAATATAGTTTCGAGCAACAGGATTAGATATTTCGCCAATGGCCAGATAAGACAAACCAATTATTGCGTTCATTGGCGTTCTAATTTCGTGACTCATATTGGCTAAGAATTCCGATTTAGCTTGGCTAGCCAGATCGGCTCTCTGTTTCTCTTCTTCAAGTTGTTCGTTTAGGCGTTTCATTTCTGAAATATCGAACGCCCAAAATAGTGTGGCTACTTCTCCATCAAGCTCAAGCAAGTAGTAACTAACAAGAGCCACAAAACTACTTCCATCAAACTTCCTAAGCACTAATTCTCGGTTTACTACTTTACCTTTGAGGTTGAGCTCTTTGTATAGCGAATCACGATCAGACAAAGAGTTATAAATAGTTTCAACATTTATAGAGTGCAACTCTGTCCGTTCTACTCCAAACAGACGCTTCGCAGTATCATTCGCATAACGAACCTGTTCCTCGACAACCACACTCGCTGCTATTGGTGAAGTGTTCAAAATGTTATAAAGCTGATGTTGTGCTTTGCGAAGCGCTTCTGTCGCGTCATTGGCAATCGCTATTTGCTTTGTGAGTTTTCTATTCCAAAATACGATGATTAAGACGATCACCAACGAAAAAAGTGAAATGGTATAAACCAACTCATAATCAACTTTCTCGATCGATTTGGGCGCAGCCCATTTAGCGGATATTTTTTGGTGATCTTCAGCGGAAATGCTCTCAATCGCCTTATTCACAATGGAATAAAGCAAAGGTTCAGACTTAATGACGTGTAAGGTTGGAGAAAGGAAAAAATCAAGTCGTCCGATAATTCCGACCTCACGATGACCAAATGAATCAATGAGGTAGTTTAGGACTTCGACAGTATCGATCATGCCATCTAGGGTTTCATCATCCAGTCGGTTAAGCCCATCTTCAGTGGATTCTACTTTCACCCATTCAATATTCGGGTATTTCCCGACAATCGCATCGGTATTTGCTGCGTTCTTCAAGATACCGATTTTCCATCCTTCAGCTTCCTCAAGCACCAAGCTACTTATGTCTCGTCTCGATGCAATAGCTAAACGGCTTGAAAACAGGCTCTTGACTGCTTTGACGTTGTCTCCTAACGAACGGTTCTCTTGTGCTGCGGAGACCAGTTCTACTTCATGATGATCAACCAAGCTTCGGGTCTCAGACCAACTTGCAACGTCTACATGGTTGATACTTAACCCTGTTTTCTGCTCAATGAGCGTTAGGTAATCGTCAATCATACCGATGTATTCACCGGTATTGGATACCGCCTCATAAGGCAACGAATTTGGATCGATACCTATCCGAACATCCGGATTGTCTTTGATCCACTTCCTCTCTTTTTGGCTTAGATTTAAGATCTCTCCAGTCAAATTACTCGCTTGATAAACATCCGCAATATAGCGTTTCGCCGCATCTCCGAATGAACTAAATTGTTCGACTGATGGAAAATAAACATGGTTCCGCTCTAACGACTGAACATCAAAGTAGAAAGTCATCGAACCAGAATTGGTGCTCCCTCCTTTGGTTCGATAATTTGCCACCTTGGTGACTGATGAAAAGTGAGAGGTGTTTTTCTTCTCTCCATATTCATCAACTAGGTTACCGATGTACCAAGATTTGATTGGACGATTACTATTATCCGCCTGTGCAGTGATCACCTGAAATGAACTGTCCGTATCGAAAATGTCAAAAACTTCGGTTAACTCTTCAAAGCGGTCATTGACGATAAAATACGCGGATATTTGCGCTATGATATTCGCCTTTTTAAGCACTTGGCTTAGATCATTCTGAACCTGCATCTCGATAATTTGGCTTAAACCGTCATCGGCCTGTTTAAGGTTGTTAATCGCGGCATTGAAGCTGTCTCTGATTTCCTCACTCTTAAAATCAACATAGATCGGATACTCAACTTTATACTCGTCATGTAACGTTAGCTCTGCCATTTCAATAAAACGAGTATTGGTGATAAACCACTCCAGAACCATTCGTTCAACCATTAACAGGTCAACATTTTGAGCCCTCAATTGTGAGAATGCCGATTCAAGACCTTCGTAATCTTCGACACGACCAATGTCTAACTTACCCTTCAGTACTTCAACAGAATTTTTAATTGGAGAGGTCTCGTCGAACAATAACGCCCCTAGTGATAGGTCGTTCTGAGATTCAAGTTTGAGCTTGCGGCGAGTCAGTGAAACAGGAACAAACTCAACATTAAGAACTTTATCACTTAGGAAATGAGCATTAGGATCATCAAACTGAACGCCAGAAACAAAGGCAATAGAATTATTGTTGTCGATGGCCTTTCTAGCGGCACTAGGAGGGAGAGTGACAACGTCACCCAACTTATACCCCATATCATTAAGAGCACGTTGAATAATGTCGTGTTCTAGCCCGACCGCGGTGCTGTCTGGATACATATACGGAGGGTTACCAAAGCCAAATACGCCTTTTAGTGGCACTCGATAAGGAGAGGTATCTAGCCACTTTGATAAAATCTGGTTCTTATTTGCAACGTCAAAAGTTTCAATTTGTTTGTTGATTAGCGTCAGTAGCTCTGGTTCGTCATTTCGAATCACCATCGACGCTTCTAACTTTTTCCAATGCTCCAAAACATAGTTGACCGCTAGATCATGAACGCCAATCTTTTTCGCAAGATCCATAGTGGTGATAGGTTCACCGACCATGCCTTCGACATCACCAGACCCTAACGCACGCACCGCATCAATAACATTCTCAAAATCGACTCTTTCGATAGAGCTCAACCTCACTCCTGCACGCTCCAAGTCTATGTTTTCATTTACCATCGCAATGCGGCGTTTATTATTTTGATCTAGATTTCCATCGAGTTTTTTGTCGATAGGGACTATCACAGCCACCTGATAAGGAATATAGGGATCACTTGCAAGAAAACGTCCACCTTCACTTGGGTCGAACTGTTGGAATGGGAACACGTCGCCTCGCCCATCGACTAACGCCGCTTTGGCCTCGACGCGCGAGTTAACTGTGATAAACCGAACATGGACACCAAAACGCTGTTCAAGATCCAATGTCCAATCTTTGATGATCCCAGAAACCAGCCCGTCGTCATCGATGAATGAGTACGGGTAATGGTCGGAAAGCGCAATAAATGTGATGGTCGGTTGGTTTTCCAACCACTGGTTTAACTTAGCATCGGTCACTTCAGCCGCGTTTACACTGCGAATGACTAGTGACCACACCAGTAAGCCAATGATAAGAGATAATACAAAACGATTTAGTGACAACATCAAGCCATCACTCATCGCTAAACTTCTCTTTAATCGCAAGAATCTCGGGCAACTTAAGAAAGAACAGATCAACGATAGTTGGATCAAAATGTTTGCCTTTTTGTTCTTCAAACAAGCTCAGTGCCTCATCAACACTCCACGCTTTTTTGTACGGTCTCTCTGCTGTGAGAGCATCAAACACATCAGCAACCGCGGCAATACGCCCTACCAAAGGAATATCTTCACCCGCGATCTGGTTTGGGTAACCGCTGCCATCCCATTTCTCGTGATGATATTGCGCCACCTGAATCGCCATACGCATCAGTTTGGAATCACTCTGCCTGCCGAGGATTTCAACACCATATTCGACATGCTTTTGCATAATTGTCCACTCGTCGGCGTCTAATTTACCCGGCTTGAGTAACACGCTATCGGGAATACCAATCTTGCCAATATCATGCATTGGAGCCGCGTCACGCAGAGTTTCAGCGTCTTCGTCTGTCATGCCTAATGCCTTGGCTAAAATTTCGCAATAATGGCTCATACGCATCACGTGCATACCCGTTTCATTATCTTTGAATTCAGCCGCCCTACCCAATATGTTCAGCGTCTCTAGCTTACCGAGATTGATCTCTTGAGTTTTCTCTTTTACCTGACTAAACAACGCGCGTTGTTGATCATAAAGCGCGATATGCGTTTTCACACGCTGGAGTGCGATTGCAGGGGTTATCGGCTTGGTTAGGTAATCGACAGCCCCCAAGGAGAGCCCTTTTACTTCGGCTTCAGGTCCAATTTTGGCAGTAACGAAGATAATGGGGATATGCGCGGTGTTGGGCTGTTCTTTGAGCTGTCTGCAAACTTCATAACCGTCAATATCAGGCATCATGATATCGAGGAGAATGAGGTCTGGCTGAGGCACCATCTTGGCTATCTTGATGCCAATGGTACCGTTAATTGCTACTTTGACTTGATAGGTATCTTTAAGTATTGCAGTCAACACATCCAAATTGCTTGGGGTGTCATCTACGACTAACACTATGGGTTTACGACTCATTGATACCTCGTATAAAAATCAAACAGTTATAAATATAGTGTAGAACGATTTTTAGAGGTTAATCAGAAAAAATAGCAATTGTTTATTGAAAATGAAGAGTAGATCTTCGAGTGACATCAAACCAACGTTTGTCGAAGTATGACCAGTCAAAAATTCGGCATCCATCCTTTGAATGTGAACCAGATAAAAACCATCGATTAGTTCAACAAACACTCGCTTAAAATCAACAGACAATCAACTGAGGACGAATTAGATCATAAACAAAACTTTGTTCATTAGAGTGATTAAAGACTTGATTAACGACACCACCAGCCATATGTGAGTGTCCTCCACCAAACCCAGCACCTGTATCATTCAAAGCTCTCTTTATCACCTTAGCTACATCATTTTTGGGGCACTCAGAACGCAATGAAACGAATGTTCTCTCATGGCTACGAGCACTTAACACTACTATATCTATTTCATCAACGGTCAATAGAAAGTCGCCAAGCACTCCCAGCATATTTTTGGGGCACCCTTCTGGTAAGCTGCCAAATGCACAATTGCCGTCTTTCCTAATAGTTTCAAACATGGAATCAAATAACTTCAATTCTTGATATTCGATTTGATTGCGACAAATACGATTTACCATATTCATATCGGCACAGCTTTGGAGTTGAAAGAGAGCTTTGATATCAGCTTTGTTCATTGCTCGGGTAAAATTTGCCGTATCGAACGTTAATCCAACAAGTAAAGCCGTTGCTACGCGCTCTGGAATAGGCAGATCGTAATGATTAAAGTACTCAACCATAATGGAAGCTGTTGCGCCATAGTTAGGTCGAATATCTGAAAACCAAACGAAACTGGGTGCTATAACCTGATGATGATCGATCACACCAACTTCTATACCTGGTAAATCGGTAACGTTTTTTTCACCAATACAGCCATCCACAACAATGATTTTATCATTGGGTTTTAGATCTAATCGGTGTGACTTAACGATGGGAATATCAAGCCACCCAATCAAATTATGTAAAGAAACACGGTCAATAAAGCCTTGATAGGTAATGAGGGGTTTAAAGCCCTTCTTCCTAAGTAAATAAGCGAGAGCAAAAGCGGAGCCTACCGCATCATGATCAGGAAAGTCATGAGCTTGAATGATGATTCGTTCACAGTCCTTCAGGCGTTCCAGAAAATCGTCAAATGAGAAAATAGACATACTTCACCTTAACCTTTGAGCTTTTCTATTGTATTGAGAACAGTTTCAGTACCACTATCCAATTGACTAACCATCTCATCTCCATGTTGAATTCCAATAAAAACGCCGATAGCGATTAAGAGAAGAGCAATAATTTTTAACATGAAAATACCACCATCTATAAATAAAGCGAATCAATTGAGCTCTATAAGTAAGAACAACACCCTCCTAAGCCTCTCAAATAGAAGCAAATTAAGAAACACTCCTCCCAAATTAACTAAAACTTGCTCACATTTAACAAAACAAACATTGACTTATATCTCATTGCGATTGATGCGCTATTGAGTGATATTCAACTAGATTATATGGTCTTGAGCTCATCTGACACTACGGCCATACGGAAGACTTATCTAATGACACGGAATAGAATTGTCACAGGTATGCTATTTGCGCTAGCACCAACTCTTAGTTTTGCTAACGCTGACAATCAATTTGAATTTTCGCACTCTAAACAGGGAACTGTATGTTCATCTAATCCTGATATTTGGCAACTTGGCGGAGAGCTGCAAGTTGATGCTCCTATTTCGCTGAATGGCAAGGTCATCACTCGCGGCGGACAAAAAAAAGCAAGCAATAATGTTGACCTATTTGCAGGACAAGAGTCCTCTACCGAACAACAATACATGACGAGTTCTATCGGATGTATACAATCTGACGACCCAATGTCATTGGTTGGTGCTGTCGCATCTTTATACGAAGTACAACACACCACATTGAGCAGCTCAGACATCCCACCACCAGTTCGAGAGCCTGATCTGCCCAAAGCGCCAGAAATCGTCAAAGACCAATTTGAAACCAAAACTCAATTTGATCAACGCGTCGAAAAATTGCGAATAGAACGACAACAACAGATAGCCGCTATACAACTTAAATACCGTCAACAAGTAGAAGCTCGAAATGCCAAAATTCGAGTCCTACAAGAAGGGGCAGACTCTCGAAAGGGCAACTTGGGCGTGCAAAAAACTCGACTCGTTGCTAAGGCTTTTAGAGATGTAATGGGTAAGCCGGTCGTCACAACAAAGAGTTATGATGCTGAAAACCAGCAAATGCACCTGTTGTTTAAAGCGTCAAATCAAAACTATCAGCGAGACATTATTCTAAACGTGCCTCAAGAACAGGCTCGTGATGTCTTTAGCAATATCGATAAGCTTGATCTCGCACTCACCTACTCTTACGACGAGAACCAATTAGAGCTTGTAAATATAAAAGGCAACTACAATGACGTGATGTACTCCGGCGATGTGGCTAAAAGCAATTATCAACCGGAAGCTCTGAGTGTGGTTCTTAACAGTGGCTCAAGCAGTGCCGGGACTCCAGGGCTAGAGATGCAAAACCCTAACTTAATCGATGCGTTTGAAGTCGATTCACGCCTATCGGCAACGGACAACACCGCCTCTGATGAATTGAAACAACTACTTAATGGCTTTGTGCCTGTGGAAAGTAATTCATCCAACTGGTTCTTCAACCTATCTATAGAAGATTACGCAAATTCAGATCAAGTAGCCTTTGCGCGCAGCAGTGGTGAAGTGATGTCTGACGTCGCGACAAAAGTTCTGGGTGTTCCAGAAAGGCACGTCTACGAGCTCATTGACCGTGACGCAACCAGTGGTGCGATTAAAGATAAGTTACGTTTAATGTTAGACAACGTCGATGAAGGCGATACGGTTTACTTCTACTACAGTGGACACGGTATCCCTGCAATTCCCGATAATGATCCTTACATTCTCCCGCAAGATAAAATCCCTGACTACATAACTGATGATGAGTTCTTCAAACTCGACAACCTCTACAAAACACTGTCAAACAGCAAAGCAGGCAAGATTGTCGTGATGGTAGACAGTTGCTTCAGCGGAGCGACTGATGGTGTATCGGTCATCAAAGGGGTTGCCGCATCAAGACTGGCACCGAAAAAAGTCAGTATCGATCCTGAGCGTATGGTCGTGATCACCGCGGGACGCGATAAAGAATATTCCAATATGTACCAAGAAAAAGGTCATCGTCTGTTTAGTTATTACCTCATGAAGTCAATGATCGAGGGAAACAAGAATGTGAATACACTTTATCAAGATGTTTACGACAAAGTGAAATCTGCCTCTTTTGAGATGGGGGATTTAAAACGTCAACATCCAACAATTACCGGTAACCAGACTATGTCTCTTTAAGAGCATGTCTCTTTTAAGATCGTACCACTTTTAAAACTATTTCAATTTACAACCTATTTGAAACATTGATTAAGGCTTATATCCATGTTTAAGAAAACACTTTTAGCAACATCCGCTCTTCTAATCTCATCAACAGCCTTCGCTGCGGATGTAGAGAACTCTAACCTAGATATCGCGTTCCAAGGAGCTCATTTCCAAGGCGCTGGTAATCAAGTAACCATGCTGCGCGTTCCTGTAACCAACAAAGATACAGGACAAACCCAGTTCTTTGACATGAGCGCAGAGTTCGCAGCCGATAAAAATGGCAACCTGATATTCAAAAATTTGAGTTCAATAAAATCAGTGGCTTTTACTAGCGCAAACCAACTACTCGCAGGACATTACTTAGACCCAGACAATTGCAGTTGGTTTGTTGAAGGGCCTTCGGTAACTTCTAACGGCCGATCCAGTTGGAGCTTCTTAAAACCAGCAAATAACATTGGTTGCTTAAACAGTAGTCAGCGTTCAGGACAAGTATTGAGTGGTCCTTTAGAAGGTAATCAGTTAGTCATCACACAAGATAAAACGTATCAAAAACTGATCAAAACATCTGAGGGCAACCTTAATTATGGTGTGTACAACGGGTATGCCCTGTCTGCGATGCAGACAGGAAAGAGCATAGGCCTTAGCACTTATAACAAGAGTGGTTTGCATGCAAGTTGGACAATTATGCAAGCACCTTACCCAGGTAAAAAAGAAGACTAATGAAAATACTAGCGCTAATCATCTCCCTGTCGAGTGCTTGTGCTTTTGCTTCCCCGTCTTGGTACGGGGAAGTGCCATTAGACTCAACTTTGAGCTATGGGTTCGGCAAAGGCAACACTTATCAACAAGCCAAAGACGCGGCTTATCATGATCTGGCTAAAAGTGTTGAAAACCGAATAGTCAGTAAGAGCACCAGTACTAAAACCTTCGAAAATGGTGAGTTGAAAAAATCTGCGGCTTCTCATAAAGAGTCCATATCCAATGTGGTTTTCCGAAACAACGTCACCATTATCAACAGTGAAAAATCGCAAAACCAGTTTTATGTTCAAGTTCAATATGACCCCGAGTCATTTGCACAAAAGCTCTCTGCTTGGTTAAAGAAATCACAATGTCACAGTGAATTACACCCATACTGGTCAACAACGACCATGCTAAAAAACTGGGTGGAACAACACCAATGTCTGCCGGATATAGATATCGAGCGGTTTGCTGGGGGCTGGATGCTTTCCAACAGTAGTGGCCAGTTAATACTACCGGAAGCAAAGTATAACCACCTATTTTTCAACTATTCAGATGAAAGTATAAAGATTCGCTCATCCAAGCGACGACTCAATGCTGGCGACCATTACTTTATTCAACTCAACTCAAACCAAGCGGGTTATCTCTCTTTGTTTCAAGTTTATGAAGATGGCAGTACAGGCGTGTTAGTTGAAAACCATCAAGTCACAGATGGCGACTCTATCGAGTTTCCAGATAGAAATCAGTATGACGGAATCGAAGCGCTGCTCAACAACGGACAAGAGACCTACGATACCAATATCGCATTGCTCTGCCCTACAAAAATAGACACCTCTAGATTTGAGCGATTGGATGAATCGCGTTTATCAACAGACACCCCAGGGTTTGGGTTGATCCTGAACTATTTCGAGCACTGTGATTTTGTCATGGAACGGCTCTCGATAGAGAAAGGTTAACCCCTCGGTCAAGGAACAGATATGAAGAAAATAATTTGCCAGCTATCCCCTTTAGCGATACTGATCTCTAGTGGATGGGCATCTGCAGATACGCTGCAGCAAGCGTGTGAACTTTCAATTACCGAACAAAGTTGCCCTAGCGTCGAACATTTTGTCAATCAACCTTTTGAAGCGAAAGATGAGTTTGAAAAATACAAACTCTGCAGTGAAGCCCAATTTGATCTTTACAAAGTGCAAAAAAACTGCGAATTCGATCAATATGTGGCACAAGCTCAACAAGAGTTTGATAAGTTTAAAATCAAAGTTTCAGAATCTTGGGATAATCCTACCTTTAGCGACCAATTTAAGTGGGTCAGCTACAGCCCCTCTCTACAAATAAAGCGTGAAGTTAACTTCGAGAAAAATACGATTCAAGTCACCACTATTGCAGGTGAAACAACCTCAATAGAAGAACTCAAAGAAGAGATCGTGCGCACGTCTCAGCTGACCATAGGCGAAGCCCAACAAGCCGATGCTTATACCTCTGAACTGATTGAAGCAACAAATGTTGAGAAACTCAGTGACAAGACATTCTTACCCGTTTCCGAAACACCAAAGGTTCAGGCTCAAGAGTTAGACAAAGCTCTTGAAAATGTGGCCGTGACCAAAGCCAAAGACAGTAAAGGCAATACCGTTCTCAAAGCCGTTATTTCTTTTCCGCCAAGTTGGCTTAATCGTAAAGAACAACGCTTTTTTGATACCGTGGAGGTTTACGCAGAAAAATACAAACTTGAGCCTGAATTTATACTGTCTATCATCAAAACAGAAAGCGCTTTCGACCCTACAGCAACTTCACATGTTCCAGCCTTTGGCCTGATGCAAATTGTCCCAAGTTCCGCAGGATTAGATGCGACAAACTTCCTATTTGGTGAACAACAGTTACTGAATAAAGAATACTTATTCGACCCCGAAAAAAACATTGAGGTCGGTACCGCTTATTTACACTTACTGCGCTCTCGCTACTTCAAAGGCGTTACCAATGAAGAGAGCTTAAAGTACTGCATAACAGCGGCTTACAATGGAGGTATGGGGCCAATCTATCATATTTTCGGTGGCAAACGCTCAGTTGCAATCAAGAATATTAACCAGCTTGAACCACAACAAGTATTCCAAACTATCCAACAAAAGCATTCTGCCGCGGAAACTCGTAACTACTTGAAAAAAGTAAGTAAAGCAGAAGTGAATTACGAAAAGAATATGATTTAAGGATAAAACATGAAAAAGACTCTAATTATCGCTGCAATTACTACATTGTCATTTCAAGCAGCCGCTAACTCCGAATTTCCTAGCTGGCGCATGAACCCACAATCTGATTTGCCTGAAGGCTTAATCGCGGGTGTTGCTTGTGTTGAAAGTATGGGAGACATGACGCTTGATATGGACATCGCTTCAATGGAAGCAAGAGCATCGCTAGCCGCATCTCTCGAAGCCATGGTGCAAAAAGAGCTCGATACAAATCGAACCTCGGAGAAAAAGAAGATTGTAACAGCCGATCGTAAAGACAATGTTGTAACTACAACCGTAACCGCTAAATCGACCACAAAACAACTAACCAACCAGCTAATGAAGTTTACCTGGGTAACAGAAAGCGTTTCTGTAGAAAAAGATGTCGAAGAATATTTATGTACCCGTGTGGTTGCACGAGCACCTCAAGTTGTTGCTGAATAAGGTTTTATCATGTCAGAACAAGCTCTACCTTCATCTGTTGATAAAGCAGCACCAGAAGAAGACATGTCTTTAACTCAACAAGCTCCCAATGAAGATCAAAAAGATTTTCTTGAAATAATGAGAGAGAAGACACCAAACTCTATCCTTGCCATCATTGCGCTGATCATCGCAGGTGGTCAGTTCAACGATGCTATTGATATGGGAAGCAAAGGTTGGGACCTCTTAATTTCTAACTTTTCAGATGCTCCATCTAACGAGCGTCTTTCTAAAGTCTATATTCGTGCTTCCAGTGGCATTTTAGAAGAGACATTTGGCTCTCCGGTTTATACCAAGATGTCGAATGGTGAGGTACAGATAAAGTACTACAAAGACAGTAAGTTTATTCTTTCTGCAATAACATCCAACGACACAATAGATGCTTTTCTCATTTTCCCTAAACCGGGGTTTGTCGCTGATGTGAACTACCACGCAGGCAGCGCCACTTATTTGGAAACCAACTTCGTTAACTCGACAACAGAACATGCTGCCATATCCAATATTGCGCGTTCAGGGAATTATTACATTGAAGAAGCAGAAGGTGGTCGCTATGAACTGTTATACAGCTCTGTCGGTGGTTACAGCGAATACCTATCCCCTCTCTCTGCGCAACAACTCAAGTTACTCGCTGATTTTAATGACAAATTGATGATGGAAGAGAATACAAAAGATTCTCTAACTGAACTACGTAGTGAAATCAGGCCAAACTTCTATGGGTATACGACGGTCGATTTAGAATCACTCGCCCCTGCAATTCTTACCAAACTTGAATATGAATTGATCACTGATTAACAGCAGCGTTGGTCATTGATAATCGGTATCCAGTAATGTGTATATCTGATTCGGTTAGCTCTACGTACATTGATGAACTCATTGAGTTTGCTAAAACTGAGCAAGTCTTAAAAATCAGCTATACATAGAGAAAAAAAGAGCTCCTCATAGTGTAGGAGCTCTTCTCATTTCGGTAACTAGGGATTTAAGCAGGCTAGAGAACCAGCAACCTAACGACCTGAATAATACATACAGATTCGAACACCATCGAACTCACGAATCTCAAATGGGATCTCGTAGATCGACTCCATCACTGACTTTTCAACCACTTCAGAGACCTTGCCCGACTTAACCACTTGGCCCCTCTTCATCGCGACAATGTTATCTGAGTAACAAGAAGCAAAGTTGATGTCGTGAATCACGATAACGACCGCCTTATTAAACTCATGCGCTAGGCGACGTAGCGTCTGCATGATTTCAACCGAGTGTTTAATATCTAGGTTGTTTAGTGGCTCATCCAAGAACACATAATCCGTATCTTGCGCCACAACCATCGCGATAAACGCCATTTGACGCTGACCACCACTCAATTCATCAAGGTATCTGTTTTGGATATCGGTAATGCCAAGGTGCTCTAACGCTGTATCGACGATCTTATGATCTTCGTCTTTCAAGCGACCTTGAGAATGCGGAAAACGCCCAAAACAGACCAACTCACGAATCGTAAATCGCATATTGATGTTGTTTGATTGTCTTAACACAGCAAGGTGCTTCGCAAGCTCTTTGGTATCCCATTCAGCCAGTAGCTTGTCGCCAATAATTACTTCACCGGCATCACTTTCTGTTAAGCGACTCGCCATTGAAAGCAGTGTACTTTTACCCGCACCATTTGGGCCAATAATAGAAGTCACCTCCCCTTTCGGGAACATAGCGCTGGCATCATCCACCACGAGTGATTTGCCATACTTCTTACTTAAACCTGTTAATTTAATCACTACTTACTACCTTTACTGAATTCTGGTGCGTAACAACAAGAACATAAAATACAAACCGCCGACCAAGTTAATGATCACACTCACAGTGGTTTCAAACGCCATTACTTTTTCGATAAACCATTGGCCTGAAACCAATAGAACGACCGCTAACAAACTGCTCGCGATGATAAGCACGCGATGTTGATAAGATTTGAATATCTGACGCGCTAAACTGACAGTGATTAAACCAAAGAACAGCACCGGGCCAACCAAAGCAGTCGACACTGCCACCATCACTGACACAATCACCAAGGTAATCTGAGTCAATCGCTTGGTGTTCACGCCCAAGCTTGTCGCGTTATCAACACCAAGCCAAAGCACATCAAGCTTAGGCGCTAACAACCACAGGCCAAGCAAGCTCAAACCCAGTGGAATAAGGCTGAGGTAAACCAGTTCACCTTTCACGTTATTGAAGCTCGCGAACATCACATTTTGCAGCACTGCAAACTCGTTCGGGTCAATCAACATCGCAAGGAAGTTAGCCAAGCTTGAGAATACGCTGCCGCACACAATACCAATCAACAACAGTGTAAATACGTTGTTTCGCTTACTCTTGAAGTAAAAATGGAACAGCGCAAACGAGAACAAGATCATCACAGTCACAGACAATGAAAAGTTCGCGATTGCATCAATTACCCAAAAGCTAGTACCACCAAACACAAACAGAAGCACCGTTTGCACCAACATGTATAAACTGTCAAAACCCAAAATTGAAGGGGTTAGAATTCGATTATTGGTGATGGTTTGAAAAACCAATGACGATGCAGAAATCGCCACCGCCGCCAACACAATCGACAGCAGTTTGGGTAGTCGCAAAGACAAGAAGAACTCGTAGTTATCCCACGTAAGTCCCTGCCCCACAAATACTGCCGCCATACCCAAAGACGCGATAGCCAGAATCGCAATTTTTACTGAATCACGCATTCGACTTGTCTCTCATGATCAGGTAGATAAAAATCAAGCCGCCAAAGACACTGATTACCATTGAGATTGGAATCTCGTAAGGGAAGATAACGACTCGAGCTAACAAGTCGCAGGCCAATACCAAGATCACGCCCCAGTAGGCTGTCCAAGGCAGAATTTTCTTCATGTTATCGCCCATCATCAACGACACGATATTCGGCACGATAAGGCCAAGAAATGGGATAACACCAACGATCATCACCACTGAAGAGGCGCAGATAGCAACCAATGCAACACCAATGAAGACGATCTTCTGATAATTGAGGCCAATGTTTTTTGCGAAGCTTTCACCAATACTTGCCGCACTGAACTGACTAGCAAAGTAATAAGCCAACACACATGCAGGAACCGCGAGGTAAAGGATTTCATAGCTGCCTTGCAATACACTCGCAAAGTTCGCCATCGTCCAAGCCGACATGGTTTGTACTAAATCGTATTTGTAAGCGATAAAGGTTGTTAGAGATGAGACAACGTTGCCATACATGATGCCAATCAAAGGTACCAACACCGCATTCTTGAACTTCAAGTGTTGTAGAAAGCGGACCAATAGCATGGTGCCTAACACCGCAAACGCAAAGATAAAGCCTAAGTAGCTCCATTGAGCGGCATTACCCAGCACCAGAATACCGACGATGTACCCCAACATGGCACAATCAATCGTGCCCATCGTAGAAGGTGCAGCGAACTTGTTCTGAACAATCTGTTGCATGATAAGGCCAGAAACACTTAAACCCGCCCCAGCTAGCACAATCGCGAACAGTCGAGGGATCCGACTAACAACATAAATAGAGTTGGCGTGTTGGTTGCCATTGAAAAAATCGCTAAAACTGATCTCAGCGACTCCAATCATTAATGACGCAACGCATAACACAACAAGAAATACAGCAGCTGCAATGGGTTTCAACATAGAAGTAATACTAAAGGTAGGATCGGGGAGACCGTATAAAAAAGTGAAAAAGGGCTTATAAGAACACTCTTATAAGCCCGAGAATCTGATGACTAGTAACTATTGAATCGTACGTTCAATGTCACCCAACATTCTGTGAATCGCTGTTACGCCGCCACCTACCAGATACCAAGCACTTGAATCAAGGTAAACGATGTTGCCTTGCTGCGCTGCTGGTGTTGCCGCAACCAGTGGGTTGTCAAACAGCTGTTGTGCGCGCCCTTCTGACTTACCGATCGCTTTTTCGCGGTCAAGTACGTAAAGCACTTCAGGTTTTGCGTCAGCAATATATTCAAACGAGATTAGATTACCGTGATTCCCTTTAATCGGAGCTACTGTCGCACTCTTTGACTCCACAAAGCCAAAGTCGTCAAAGATGATTGAGAAGCGACTGCCCTTATTGAACATCGCAATGTTGTTGCCGTTGTTCATTAGCATCATTGCTGACGTTTCGTCAGACGCGACTTTGTCGTTAACCGCCGTGATAGAAGCTTGAGTCTCTTTAATGAGCGCTTCTACTTTAGCTTGCTTACCAAAGAGCTTACCTAGCGCGCGCCAGTTTTGCTGAGCATCAGCCCAGTATTTGTCACCTTCAATAGAGAACATGATGGTCGGAGCTATTTTTGCTAGTTGATCGTAAACCTTAAGCATACGGTTTTCGGCAATGATGATGTCAGGCTTCAGCATGTAGATAGCTTCAAAATCAGGTTCACTCAATGAGCCCGTATTTGCCGTCGTATCTTTGTACGAAGCTAGATAGTCAGGCATTAGGCTGTGAGGCGCGCCAACTGGCTGTATACCAATCTGATCAAGCACATCCAAGCTACCAAAGCCAAGTACTACAACGCGCTGTGGTACTTCGGTAAACTGCACCGTGCCCTTTACGTGTTCAATAGTGATTGTTTCCGCTTGAGCGGTCATTATCAATGATGATGCAAGAGCGATAGCAAGCCCACCCAATAACTGACGAACTGAATTGATTGTTTTCTTCATGTGTCTTCCTTTGCCATGGATACAAACCACCACTCATGACAATAAAAGTCACATTACTCATAGATGAGCATGGGGCGTACACAACGGCTAAATAACGATAATTTAAAGTCTGTCATTGCTTTGACAACAAACTTGTAACGCAAGTGAGAACTATTATCAATTATATTTGCGTTAAATTAGCGACACAACAACTTTATTATTCAGAAATGTAAAAGTGAGTATTCATGTTTTGCGTAGTCGGAGAGATATTAGGAATCAAAAATAGCAAAAAGCGCGAAGAGGAAAATGATCATCAATCTGAAGAAAAAACTGATGGGGAAAAGTGCCCGAAAGCCCTGTAATTACAACGCTAAACCTCCTAATTACAACGCTAAACCTCAGAGTTACGGATTGTAATTTACAATGTAAAGACCAAGAATAACAGAGACTTAACTACCACCAAGTTAATAAATCAATTAAAACCACCAATGACAAAGAATACGAAGCGGTGCAAAGCCGAGCCTCAGTCAGATACCATGGTCAATCCCCTGTCCTTCGTTCATTTAACTATCAACAAGCAACGGCAAATCATTCAAAAATATTTTTAAATTTAATTAGAAATAGGGTTGTAATTTAAAAAACTAGGCGTATAGTCCGTCACCTGGCTCTAATCTATAGAGCTGTTAATGCTAAAGTAAGTCCAAGTTCCACAAAGACAGTTCTCGATTCCCTCGTTACACCATCTCTGCGTCAGCTTTCACCTAGATAGTCATTCAATAGCTTTTAAATTAGATCCCACTACCGTTCTATTCGTCATTTGCTTTCTTTTTAGCGAATTCAAAATAGATCGACTTATTAAATATAAATGTAATAAACACAAGGCACAGTTATGTCACGCAGAACAACAAGACAAACCCATTGGTACCAACTATCACGCGAAAAAACAGTCAATAAACTAAAAGGTAATAAATGCTCAAGATTAAAATAGACTTACACAAAGAAGAGATTTCATGGGTCACCGAGATTCGACAGCTCAATAGCGATATACTCCACCGCCACATATTGCCCAAGCTACAACATCATAGTTATCTCATCGACTTTGAATTTAATGAACGAGAAAGCATCGGAACTATCGTTTCAGGCAACGGAAACACCCTAGGACATTTCACACTCCTATAGCATTTCCCATCGGCTACAAAAAGAAACACCATTTAGTTCGACAGATATAAAAAAAGTCAAAGATGTCACCCTCAATTCGCTCTAGCAGAACAAAATAGAGTAGAAGTAAAACAGATCAGAAACCTAGCCCTTTTTGCATTTCACACGCGGCTAACGCTAGCTAGGTTATCGTGCTTCTATTGAAACCAACTTATATCAAACTCTGAATCACCAATGAGTCATTATCATTGCATTCATGGACTAATAAGTTAACGGCATCGACCTTAACTTTTGATCAAGAGTATATAAGTGTTCTGCAGCTTGCATGTGTTGAGGGTAATCGCTGAATTTCTCACGATTCTCCTCATTCATCTTACATGTCTCATCCACCAGCATTAACTTCCAATACAGCTTTGTTGTATGCAGCATCGCCAGTAAAGGTTTGAACACCTCTTTCTCATAAGCTTGAATCAACTCTTCAATCAACTCATCACGTTCGTCTTCACTTGCGATTGAACCTTCGGTTGCCGACAACACTTTTTGATACTTCAGGTTTTGTTGCAGCTTATCCATCACCGTTTGGTTTTCTTCCGCTAACTCAACAAGCTTCGACTTAATGATATTTACCCAATTCTCTTGGCTCAGAACTGTGTCATCAACACTGTTAAAGTCTTCTCGTATCTGTCGTTCAACATCTTTTTGAGCTTTCTTTAAAACCGCACGCACCTTTTGGAAAGGCAGCTGATATTCCTTACTTAGCTCGATAATCAGTTTATGAAAACCACCATTTGGAAGGTGTAAGTTTTCCTTAAACGTCGCCATTGCAGCTTCTTGCTGCTCTGTAAGGTGAGTCATTCTGTTTCCTATTCTTTATCACTTATGGTGCTGAGCCCGCGATCATACCACTATATAACCTCGTTTTTTCGGTAACTTGATAGGTTATATCTAGGTGCGTACTTAAATTCTCTCAATACGTTATCTTTTGGCTACTTATTAATCCATATGGCGTTAAATGGTAAAACTGGTCATCGATTAAAATCCATACTGCACCTGTTCCAACAAAACAGACTTCTAACTTATACAGGTACTTAAATGAAAAAGATTGCACTTAAAATTGTAGGACTAACGGTTTTGGCTTCTGCGCTAACTGGTTGTATCGGCAGTAACGCCGTAACAGGGAAAGTGATGAAATTTAACGTCGAAGTTGTCGACAACCGTTATGCTCGTGCTGGTGTGAACTTCTTATTAGCGCCTGTATACGGTATTACTACCGCGGCCGATTATGTGGTATTCAACTCATTGGAGTTCTGGACGGGTAAAAACCCTGTCAGTGGTTCGCCACACATCTTTGATACCAAAACAGATACCCACTTCAAAGTGAATGATGAGCTTGATCCAAGCCTCAAAGAAGCGCCTATAGGGCCGATTTCAAACAATCGTGCCATTGAGACTGGTGAAATGATGAAAATCGACGAAAACACCATTCAAATGGACATTGTCTACACAAGCGGCGAAACCGCGACACTGACTGGAATTAAAGATGGTCAGAACGTGAGCTATTACATGGATGGTCAGCTTGTGTCGCAAACAACTATCGCTGAATTACAGAAGATTCAAGGCACTGAAGCTTAATATTTGCAGCTCGCACTAACACTTAAGATTCGTAGCTCATAGGGAGTTCAACCTAAAAGCTACGTTTGACTTTGAAGAACGTAAAACAAAAAAGAAGCCCGGCTACTGCTGGGCTTCTTTGTATGTGTTCTATTATTTGTAAATGATCTATTGAGATTGAGACTGTGCAAGTCGGATACTCACCAAGCTCGCCACCATGATGGCTAAATAAAAACTGCCAATAATGGATTCCATAAACACAAAGAACTGTGCGACGGGCAAAGCGGGTGAAATGTCACCATAGCCCACCGTAGTCAAAGTAATGAAGCTGAAATACATCGCATTGAACAGATTAGTTAGCCAAACTTGCTCTTCTAACCCGTTAAATGCATTAGGGAAGATTTCTAAAATCAACAAGTAGATAGTCGACCAAGCGAACCCTAACAACAAGTAAATACAGATAGAGCCGATAATGTGATTGGGCGTCACCGTCTTTGCTTTCATTACCTGTTTGAGAGCGGAATAAATATGTGAGAACAGAAACACCGCCAATGCCGTTAACGTCACTATCGAAAGGTTATAGTCCTCCAAAAACGAGAATACCCCCGACACCGTAGCGGTTATCAATAACAGACCATACCAAGAGCGATACAAGGCTCGCTCTTTATGTATGCCCACTATCGAAACAGCCAAAGTAATAATGATCAAAAACAGAATGGTCTTTTGACCTTGCGGATAAAACTGCTGCATCACCGCGCATCCAAAAAACAACACCAACAGTGCATAGAATAAGAAGTAGAAGTTGTCGTCTTTAGAGACTGGCTTCATCTATTTTCCCTCTGCCTCTGCCTCTGCTGGTTTTTTCTCAGTTTCTTCTTGGTTTTTATCTTCAAGTCCAAGCCATGCCATCATCAGCTCATAGCTTAAACTCAGTATCACAGCACCAACAAATAGACCAACGATTCCTGACATCGCCATTCCGCCCAACGCACCCAGTAGAATAACCAACATTGGGATATGAGAGCCGCGGCTCAATAGCATCGGTTTCAAAATAGCGTCACTGCCACTGACCAAAATACACCACACTAAGAACAAGCTCGCCGCTAGCGTCGATTCAACACTGAACATGTAAATAATTGCAGGCAATAAAGCAAGAATCGGCGGAAGTTGGATGATTGCAATGAGCAGAACAGCTAATGCCCAAAACGCAGCCGCAGGAACGCCTGCAATCACTAAACCAATTGCTGACATAATGGATTGAATCACAGCAACACCTATCACACCCTGCACGACACTACGTACCGTTGATTTAGATAACTGTACCAACTCTTCACCTTTTCCATCGGTTAGGCGAGCCACCAAGTGAGTGACCCCTGTTTGGCACTTATCGGCGTTACTCATAAATGCGCCAGCAATGATGGTAGAAATAATAAACTGAATAAACCCTCCACCTAACGAACCAAGAACAGAAGCAGCTTTCGTCGCAAACTGTTTCAGTTCGTCAGCATACTTTATGAACGTGCCTTCAATATTATTGGAGGCAGCTACCAAGGTTGAATATACCTTCTCCCCAATGAACGGAATATCTTGTAAAGACTCTTTCGGCTTAGGCAATGACAATGTGCCATCTTGAAGCCCTGTCATCAGATCAGAAGCGCTGGTGTAAATACCGGAAGAGAGCGCAACTAAAGGAATGAGCAGTAACAGTACTCCGATAAAGCTCAGTAATGCGCTGGCTTTTCCTTTCGACATTCCCGTCTTATTTGAAATCGCGACAGCAACTGGATAGAGCGCAGTCGCAATGATCGCCCCCCAAATAACCAATAGAATGAATGGGCGTAAAATCGCAAAACACCAGTAGACGAGCATAGCAATCGCTGCAATTTTGATGGCAGCGTCTATCGCCTGTTTTGAAAAATCGTCGGTTAACTTCATGAGACGTCCTTGTTAGACAAAATTAATGCTGATTTTGTAGAAACTTCCAATTCCGAGTTTCTAGGAATAAAGAGGCCAAAATCATATATATGCCAATTAGCAATAATTGGAATATGCGAATAAAAGTGTTGCTATCGATGTCGCCTGAGCTCATCAAAGTGCTACCGACAAGTACTAACAACGTACTAAATGCAGTGGCGAAAATCGGCGCTTTTTCGGGAACCGTGTAGATCTTCTTAGCAATCACAATAGCGACCAAGCCTATGAATAAAGAGTAGAAGATAATATTAGGAACAATCGAAAGGATTGAAAAAGCCGCTATCGCAAGTAAGCCACCAATGCCATTGCTGATCACCAGAAATGCACTTAATTTGACTGATTTTTCTGAAGTGATCATTAACGATAACAACGCAATAAACATCATAGTTAACAATGCTTCAGATATCTGAAAAATAAAGAAAAAGCACACAACGGGATAAGAGATAATCATCGCACGGAAAGCCGCATACCAGCGCTCTGTCTTATTGAAAGGTACCGACGCAAAGCCAGAGAACTCCGACTTAGGTTCAGGGAAAAAGACATGAACAAGCGCAAAAATAGTCACCGACACTACACCAGAAGTCGCTAAACCTGATGCCAGCATTACTGAAACGCCAGGGTTATCAATCGCCATGAATGGCAACATCAAGACAGCAATCAACAGTATGGTAGCGAATAGATTCCATTTAGGGTCTACAAACAAGTAGTAACCCCAAAGCATCATTAGCCCCACTAAAATCAGCAATGGGATTGGGTAATGGGTAATTCCTCGCGACAGCAATAAACCTAACCCCATGGTGACAACAACAGCCAATAACAATTCGTAGACCGTTTCCTTATGGAGGTTTGGTTTATCAATTAAGAACTTAGCAGTGAACACTGGCGCCACAAACGCAAGTGGCCAGTTTATCCATGCCGCCAAGAAAACAGCCAACGTGACCCCTACGGTAAACCGCAGGATCCGTTGCTGTGTTTGTTGGTCAGGAATCGGCTTATCGGACATAAGACAATACGCTAATCAGACGAATCCATACTTTGCCTATCGCGTTGAACACAAAGTTGTCGCCGCTATAAACAATCACATCAGCTTGGCCGCCCACTCGAAGCATGCCTTGCATCTCATCTCGTTCAAATTCGATAGTGATAGGAAGCATCTGTGTTTGACGCAACCAACCCGTTTGTTGGCTAGCTTGAGCAAGCTTACCTGCTTGATCATTTTGCCCCCAATCAACTCCCCAATCGATACTGCTTACTCGCCCTTTTACCACTTTGCCCGGTGCGAAATCCAACGCCACTTCAACTTCATCACCGACGGTGACATTACCTAGGCTATTTTCACGATAATAAGCTTCAATCCAGATATCTTCGGTTGAAACGAAGGTCATGATCGGTTGCCCTGCTGATGCATAAAAACCTTCAGACAAGCTAAAGTTAGAAACCCCACCTTGTGTCGGTGCGGTAATCACGGTGCGTTCTAGGTTCAACTGAGCTTGTTCAAGAGCCAACAACGCGGCTTTCACTTGGCTATTTTCTTGGCCTTCTTTACCCATTTGCTTCTTAGCTCGGTCAAGATCAGCTTCTGCATTGACAACCGCAGCTCGAGACGTTGCTAATGCTGCTCGTGCTTTATCTGCATCTGATTTAGAAACCACACCTTTATCGGCCATCTCTAAAACACGCTTGGCTTGTAGTTTAGTATTTTGTCTTTCAACAATCGCAGAAGTGAGTTTCGCTTGAGCTGAAGCAATGCTCGCGGTTTGAGCACCGACATTTTGCCCAGCGATCTCTAAGTTTTGCTCAGCTTGTTGTACGGCGATGAGGTAATCAGACTCGTCGAGAATCGCAAGCTTATCGCCTTGACTAACCAGTTGGTTAGGTTGAACAAGAATATCGAGCACTTTACCCGACACCTCTGGCTTGATTGGAACGATATAACCTTTTACACGAGCATTATCAGTAATAGGGATGATTCGGTCTGAAATGACACTGAAGATCAACATGAATGCAACAAACAACAATAGGTAGTTTGTGACCTTTCTTACTTTGTCTTTTCCGTTTTCTTGCTGGCCAACCTCTTCATTGGCTTCTTGCTTATTCCCTTTGGCTTCTGACATGGAGCTCCCTTCTAGATAACTAACATCAACAAAATTAATACTTTAAAAATAAACCCAGCAATGGAAAACTCAAGTAAATAGGGTTAGATTTAGTAAACAAAACGTTGCAAATGATATGCACGTCTAATAATGCAACAATATATACAGGATTGTATTCTCATGACCTCTAGTCACTACCAAGTCCCAGTAATTCAGACGAACTACGCTAAAATTCTGGTTCAGGTTTTTTCTGACTATGGTCTTGATTTACATATGTTGCTTAAAGATTCCGGTTTACCACCTGACCTTATCGAATCAGAAAGCGATTTTGTGCCATCGGAATCCATTAAGCGTTTGATTTATCTCACATCGGCGCAACTTGGCGTATCTCGGTTCACCGATATTCTAGGACTCGCATTTCGACGTCGAATCATCCCAAATGTCTTGCATCAATTTACCGAATTTAAAACCATTGGTGATTCGCTGAAACACCTAAATTCAATCTTTGCCTACGACTCCCCAGGCAGCAAAGTCGAGCTTATTCAAGAACACGGTCAAAGTTGGTTTTGCCGAACTGCACCTGAAGAAAATTCCCCTACGTTTCAATGGGGAGAAGCTTTTGCAATTACATATATCATTGAGTTAATAACCATTTTATCCCAATCCCCATGGTTGCCTAGTAAGGTGCGTCTGCAAGGACATGACATCGATGTCGTAAAAACACTGGTGCCAAGTAGCTGCCAATTGTTTGTTGAACAACCGTCGACGGCTGTGCTGATTCCTGAAGAAATCTTACAACTCCCAATTCGCCTAACCTCTAAAGAACTCAGTGCTAAACCGACGCTTATTGAGTGGCACACCAGCTTTACCGATAGCGTTTATGAGCTACTCAAGCCCTACATGAAAGAACAAGATCTCTCACTTGAAGAAGCGGCTAAACTGCTCAATTTTTCTGTACGAACTTTTCAACGCAAACTCAAAAATGAAAATACGACCTATCGAAAGATCAAAGAAAACCTAATGTTTTCTGTGACTTGCGAGCTGATGGAAGAAGGTCATACGCTGACCTACATCTCTAGCCAACTCGGCTACACCAACATCTCTCACTTTTCTCGGGCGTTTAAGCGTGTGTCTGGTCTTACGCCGAAGATTTACCAACGTTCAATTTTGGACTAAGTGTAGTTTTGGACTGAGTACAATTTTGGACTAAGTACAATCTGGCCTCCCTCTCAGTTCCATTTGTAAGAGTGTCGCTAGATCTATCGCGCCCCAAAGCTCCTCTACGTCTTGTACCCTAAAATAAATAATCATACGTACTCCTCTTTAAGTCGAAGTACCATCTTGGATCAATCTCGACAGAGATACTTACCATAATGCGCCACACCCACTTTAAGAGCTGTTTCGCATATAAAATAATAAGCGTTTGAAAGTTATAAGTTTATCTCCTAAGTTTTTTATAACCCTTTATTCAGGAAGATGTAGATGAGCAATATAGAAAAAGTATATGGATTTAATACGCCCCAACGACTCTTTGTCGGTTACACGCTCGCCGTACTCGTTGATTTAACCGTTCTTAATTTTTTTGATGAATACTGGGACTTCGTCAATATCGAGTCTTTCACCATCTCATTTGCAGCTGCGATTCTGCTACAACTCCTGCTCAAACTGTCTATTGGCTTAGAACATAGGCTCGCAGATTACTTCAAGTCTAAACCCGGCACTGCGCCTAAGATTTATCGTGGTTTATCCAGTTACGTCATCTTAGTAGGTTCTAAGTTTGTAATGTTGGAAGCCATCAATATCTTATTTGGTGACAAGGTAGATTTCACAGGCCCTTGGAATGGTGTGGTGGCGTTCTTCGCTGTGGTATTCACGATTTTGGTCGCAGAGATTATTGTTTCAAAGATCTACTTCGCACTCGATGACACGCCCAAAACAGAAAAAGCATAGCCGCTTTTCATACACACCTAAGACTACAGACCTAAAACAAAAAAGTGAGCCTATCAAGGCTCACTTTTTACATCTATTCTTTACGTTTCAGCGATTAACAAGCAAAGAAGTTAGATAAAGACTCTCGCTCTAATACCAAACACCCAAGCGCTGCTTTCATTGGAGAATGCAGGATCCTTTATGTACTGGATGTCAGGCGTTACTTGGAAATGGTCGTCAAACTGCATGTTGTAGTAGATCTCCGCAGTCCATTGCTCTGTGCTACCGCTTATTGCTTTCGCATCAGCTGCAAAAGAATCACCATTCACTTCCGCCCAGTTTAGCGCTACACCAAGGTTGTTGGTCGGTTTTCCTAATCCAAAGTACCCCATACCAACAGAAATAGACTTATCGTAAAGGGCAACGTCCCCTTCAGAAAAACCACCACGAACAAACGGCATCACTTGATCAGTCATGAACTGACTCCATGAGAAGTTAACGCCCGAGCCACCTTCCGCAGCAAGGCTATTACTGTGGCGCGTATCATCACCAAAATCCCAGAAAGTCACATGGAAGTTATCGGTGTAGATCTGCTCTTGCGAAGCCGTCCAACCTAATTCCAGTGTCGTAAAGTAAGACGCATCGCTGCCAAAAGCGGTATCAAAGCCATCAAGAATATCATCTGATTGACCATTTGCATCCGCGATACCACCGACGACATAAAAATTCTCGCCCAGCATATGACCAGCAGATAGAGCAAGCACACCATCATCAGGTAAACCCATTGCACCTGAGCCTGTCGAGAATGCTAAATTCGTAAAACCAGACCAAGGACTGGCTAGAGCGTAAACATCGGCGTAGTTCGTCACATCCTGCCAACCGACAACGATAGTGCCTTTACCGTCATTGATTTTTTGCTTCCAATTTAAGTCCGTAACTCGAAAACCTTGGTCACTGAAAGCTGGTGCTATCAAGCCTACATACCCAATTTGGTCTGAACCTATAAAGCCAAACTCTTTGGGCGAAGTATTGCCATAAGCATGTCTATGTTCCACTTTCCATACCAAGCTACCTGAGTTTTCTGTGCCATTTCCCAGTAGATGCCATGAACCGTATAGTCGTGCGACGCCTGATGATGCATTAACACTATCGCCACCAACGCCATCTCCAGAAGTAAGGCCTAACGCAAAGTAATCCGCGCCAAATGTAAAACCATCCGCAGCAAGCTTTTCACGCCAATCCAGTTGCTGATCTTTTTGTTTTGAAATTGTATTTTCAACAGAGTCTGGACCTTCGAAATTTGCGCTATAAACCACTGGGCTCATTGACGTTGCTAGCACCATCACAGCCATACTTACTTTAGATAATCTTGAATTCATCTTGTCACCAATGCTTTTTGAGTGAGTTCTATTTTATTCATTGCTCACATTGAAAATTGTCATTTGATGACAACCATTAATTTTCTTTCTCGTAATAGTCTTCAATCATCGAAGCTTTCATTTCATAACCCATGGTGAGGTTGCTTTTACCATCGACTAGGAAGACTTCTTCAGTCACTTTTTTCGAGCTAAAGTCACCTTCTACCCATACTGGATACTGAACATTCTGTACCTGAAAGCCTTCAGGAAAAGACACGCGCACAATCTGGTTTGCAGGCGGTGGTGGCATGTGAATACACGCACCCGCCACTGGCACTAACAGAAACTCGGTTGCGGTCATGCCTTCTGAGAATTCTAAAGGAACGATAAAGCCGGGCACTCGCACTTTCTTACCATCAAATTTTGTCGTGATAGCCTCAGCGTTTGCTTGCATGGTTTTCATGTATTCGTCACGCAGTGCGATCATTTCGTCTGCGTCCACGCCCTGCTCTTTTAGCGTTTGTTTGAATAATAGAACCTGTTGTTGAGCTTGCTCTTCCTCTGATGCACTCATTGCTATCACACCTTGTAATAGACGCATTTGTTGATCGGTGAGATCCGGCATTTCTACTTTCATTTCGTGAGACTCTGAGTTCAGGTCTTGCCACTCAAGATTCATCGCTGTTTCAGCAAAAGTAGGAAAAGTAACGGCCGTAAGTGATAGCACTGACAGGATAAGAGAAAGCATTTTTTGCATATAGAACACCTTGAAGAGAGGTGACCTACCCAAATAGGTCACCCATTAAGCTTAATTTTTAACTGAGTTGTCGAACTGAGTTACAGCGTGTTTTTGTAGACTTTGCCATCTTTCATGATGACTTTAATGGTGTCGATTTCAGGGCTGCGCGGCTCTGCATCAAACCATTTTTCGTTTGCCCCAATCACTGACAAGTCTTCAAGTGGGTTGCCTTCAACAATAATGATATCGGCGTATGCGCCCGCTTCAATCACGCCTAACTTACCCTCTGGGTATGGGTCCATCACGCCAGATAACTTAACGATCTCACCGTTTACCGATGTCATGCCTTTCAAAGTGAAGAAGTTGCCTAACTCTTTACCCGCAAGGAAGATCGTGTGGTCGGTTTGTTTGATACAAGAAACCACATCACCGACACAGTCTGTGTGGAAACCCCATTTAGGTTGGTACTTGTTGACGTTCGATATGTAGTCTTTGAATGCTTTGGTTGCCGACTCCGCTTTACGCTTAGAGGCAGGGTTCGAGTTGATCGCTTCGATCTGCGTCAGGTAAGGTGAAAACGCGGTCATGTTAGTTGTGATGTAAGCGTCTTTATCTTCCATCTTGTCAGCGATATCGCCATCGAACATGAAACCGTGTTCGATTGTTTTAACACCCGCATCCAAGTTACGCATGATCGCTTTTTTACTGTAGGCGTGCGACATCACGTAAGAGCCATACGCATCAGCAATTTCCACGGCAGCTTCAATTTCTTCCGCAGACATCGCATTCAGCTGCCAAGGGTCGAATGTTGAAGCCACACCACCCGAAGACATGATCTTAATTTGAGTATTGCCTTGCTTGAAGTTTTGACGAGCAGCGGCTTTGATTTCTGTAATACCATCGGCATTAAAGCTCACGCTATTTCGAGCCATACTGGTCGATGAACCAAAGAAGTGTTGGTTAGCCGTGGTTAGGTTACTGAAATCGGCATGCGAACCCGTCGGGCCAATAAATGCGCCTGATGTGTAAAGTCGTGGGCCCGGCAACATGCCAGAATCGATTGTTTTACGTAAGCCCGTGTTCAAACCACCCGCATCACGCCACGTGGTAAAACCTGATTGAAACACAGCGTTAGCGTTGACTGTCGCTCTAGCGGCCAGTTCTTCAATCGTGCGGTTGTTTTCGTGATCGCTTAGGTTACCGCCATTCAGCAGCAAGTGACCGTGGCCTTCGATTAAACCCGGCATTAAGGTTTTACCCTGACCATCAATCACATCAGCTTCACCTGCTTCAATTGGCGTTGCGGAGATTTGCTTGATCAGATTATCTTCAACCAATACGTGATGATCTTCGTACAGTTTATCTTCTGTACCATTGAATATGTCGACGTTAGTAAACAACGTTGACGCCGCATTTGCAGAAAGAGCAAATGAGCACGAAAGAGCCACAACAGAGAGCTTTAAGCCAGTATTTTTCATTTTTACACCTTGTTATCCATAAATGAGTGGAATCCACTTCCCATAACGATTCCGTAACTACTAATGAGTGTCATGAGGTTTCAAAGGTGTTTTTCATTACCCGCGACACTCGCAAATAACAAAATAAAAACATCCCATCAACATTCAATAACTTAGTAGCAATACTGACAGTATTCAATGTTGAAAAATGGCCATTTGGTGACAATGTGTGATTATGCGGATCAAGTCCTGTTTACTTAATGATTTTGATACGGCCGTTTTTTTCTAAACAGCGACTATTTCGATATTGTCGTTATTTCGGATACAACCTCTATTATCGTTTTAGCCGCTCTTTTCGATACTGTCTTGGTGTCATGTTCATCTGTCGTTTGAAGGCACGTGTAAAATGAGAGGAGTCAGCGTAGCCCATCTTTGTGCCGACTTGAGTAATCGACAAATCCGACTCCGTGAGCAGTTCCAAAACCTGCTCGAACACCATCTCTTCTATCAAGGTTTTATAGACGACACCTTCGCTTTCTAGTCGGCGTTGGATGGTTCTGACATGAATATTCAGAATTTCAGATGCCAAGCTAATAGGGAGTTTCCCCATCGTGAGATAAGGTTTAATCACAAGTTTGAATGCGCTCAGAAATGAGCTGGGTAGAGGCGTGATGAATTCAGGTGTATGGCCGCGCTTTGACAACACGATAGGCGAAAGCATGATCTCTTCAGGGATCTCAAAAGCAGTCACTGGCCTATGCGTGTAAAACTGGGCACTGCCCATTTGCGGCAACGATTGAAAGCATTCAAGATCACCACTCTGAATCCCAACTTCCGATGGTTTCCAACGCCCTTGAGTTAACACGGAAAGGAGTTCATTGATGAAAATGACAGAGAACAGTTCAGCAAACTTAAACCAAGGTGCGTTAGTAAATGGCTTCTCGCGAACCAACCACCACTTGCCTCCGGATTGCTTGGTATAGACATTCGCACCATTGGATACGAGCTTCAGCTGCTCACCAAATTGGTCTAACACGCTTTTCAATGAATCCTGCTGACTCAGTTTAGCCACAAACCTTGGTACATAAGTTTGCTTGCAAAAGCTCCACATAAAAAGCGAAAATTCTTCTCTCGACGCCGACTCCCCCATAATCTTGACCACATTTTTTATGGTGGTCTCTGGGAGATAATCGTAATGGTCATTGCTGGTGAGAATGTCATTGGGGATTTTAGCATTACGTAACAAGGTGTAGATTTCACCATCAATATGTTTGAACAGTTCCGCGAACAGCTCAACTTCCTTCTTATCTACCACTGTCATTATCTGAGGGCTATTTGGCATCCTTTCCCTTATCTATTCGTTCACGAACTCAAATTATCACCTCTTTTAAGATAGCAGAACAAACGCCGTGTTACCTAGGCCTACTAACCGAATGTCTCTGTCAAAATAACGAATAAACAAACGGTTAGTAGCCAAACTCGTGTTTACTGACTTGGTAGATTACTGAACGGCTAGCTCCCCTCTGCGTACCAAGAACGATCTCACGTAATCGTAAATCAGATTAAACACAAACGCGTAAATAGTAATAAAAATGGTCACGCCGATATCCATTAAGAATGCCTGCCAAATCCCCACATTAAGCAAGAAAGCCATCACTGGGATTGTCGCTATGAGAAGACCAGCTTCAAACAACACCACGTGAAAAACACGTAACTTTAGCGAACGCTTTGATTTTTCACCCGTAAAGTAGCGATCAAAAATGCGGTTAAAACAGTAATTCCAAATCATAGCGATTGTAGCGACAACTATCATGGTTCCTGATAAGGCATTCACATCATGATCGGTAAATATCGCCAAGCCGATAATTGAAAGTGTTACGGCCAAAACTTCGAATAACACTGAGTGGAACACTCTTTCTAACGTACTCATACATTCCTCTAAATAATCTAGTATGTGTTGGATTAGCTCGGATTATGTCATCGAAAATAATAAGAGAAAGTTAACAGCCATCACGATTAGTGATAGCCTGAGTATTATCATCCCATTTGGTATTGAACGAGAAGTAACATGTACAGTTTTGAGCAACTAAAAGTCTTCGTCACCGTGTGTGAAAGTGGTTCTTTTTCTGCTGCAGCACGCAAGCTGAAACGCGCTCAATCTGGTGTCAGCCAATCGATCGCCAACCTAGAAATTGCCATCGATCAAGAGCTGTTTAACCGCGAGAAAAACATCCCTGTTTTGACCAACACAGGTAAAGCATTATTACCTGTCGCTAAGTCGATTCTCGACCAACAAAAGTACTTCGACCAAAAAGTAGAATCGCTCACACAAGAAGATGAGCACGAACTGATCATTGCGGTTGATGAAAGCATCATAGATAAGAATTTCATTAAGATAATCAGCTCACTGGCCGATCAGTTCCCAATCACGCAATTCGATATTATTACGGCCTCAACCTTCGATGTGGAAGACCTCGTAAGACGCGGCAAAGCGCAGATTGGCATCATCTATGCGGATGGTGAACTTAAAGTGGATATGGACTTCTTCTTACTGGGCCAAGCCCGCTTTCTTACAGTTAGCTCCGCCACTCACGAACTCAGCCAAATGTCGGTAGTACAAGACTCAGATCTAAAGCGTTACCGCCAATGTGTGCATCGCAGTTCAAAGCAGCGCGAACTGTGGTTCACCTACGGTATTAGCCCGATGCTTTGGTATGCCAACAACCACAAAACGATCATCGATCTCGTTGAACAGAACGTAGGGTGGGCAAATGTGCCTGAAATGATGGTGATGGAAGGGATTCAGAAAGGTGATCTCGTAGCACTGCCAGTGGCACACGAGCATGGTGGTTGGATTACTCCAGTGGGTTGCTTAGTGTCTCGCAGCCATATCAATGGCCCAGTGTTAACAAGTTTACTTGAAAAACTAAAAGGCCACTCATTAGAGAACAATCAGTGGCAAGCCAACTAATCTCCCCCAATTCTTGAATTCAGCCTATTTTAGCAACTGAATCCTAAATCAATGACGGTGGTGTTTTCTCCAGCACTACCTCATTTCCGCTTTTCGTGCCGATAATTTTCTTTGTCGTGTGGATAAAACACCCTAGTTGATATCCCAAAGTGACATAACTAGTATGCCATCCCAAAGGGTTTGTCTTATCAAACTGATATCGACAAAACCAAATCGCTCTTTAACACCACTGACCCAACTTCAAATCTCCCACATAAGTGCCCCTGCCCTGTAACCACTTGTGACAGCTTCAAATAGATCACTTTTGAATATTGATTCGCACCCAGTTTATGAGCCCTCTTTGAGTGCTTTTTTATATCTAAATGAACCTTTTGGAAAATTTGTCGTGAACGTTTTAAGAAATATTTGCCCTGAGAAAATGGGTAAAGAGCGTAACAAACGAGAGTATGATTTACGCGTACTTAATTGTGTCAGTGAAAGCGAATATGAATCGCGTATGGCAGTATGGAATAGCTTAACTTTGGTTGCTACTCCGTCTGTTTCAGAAACAAAAGGCTTCATCGATGAGGCTTTCAACAAACTTCAGCAAGATTTGAAAGAAGCGAGCCGCGAGTTATCGATTAACTACACAGACTTCATTGCAATGGCGCATGAAGAACTTAACTACATTAAAGTGTTTGTTGCTGATAAGACCGCACAATACGGCTGGTATGCCGCGATCGTTCTTATGATCATCGGTACTGTTGCTTTATGCGCTCAGTAAACCAAACTGTGTATTAAATAAATTGTCTTAAAAGCTCAATCAATAGGCCAATTTAGCCTTTCTATGAGCCTGTTGTTTAACTAGAAAACAAATGATTAACCTCATTTGTTTTCTAGTCTATAACCCCTTCACTCTCCCATTAGAGACAACAGATCCTGCGTCGCTTGTTTTGGATCTTCAGCGTGACATATCGCAGATACCAGTGCTAACCCATGAATGCCGCTCTCAACTAACTGCGGGATGTTCGATTCGTTAATTCCACCAATACCGACAATCGGTAACTTCGTTGTCTCCAACGCCATTTTAATACCATCATAACCCCAATGTTTCTTAAGGTTTGTCTTAGTCGGTGTGGCAAAAAGCGCACTGAGGCCAATGTAATCGATCGGTAAGCTATCGGCTTCTTGTAACTGCTGTTCAGTTTCAATTGATAACCCAAGAATCTTATCTGGACCTATCAACTGACGGGCTAACTCAGCAGACATATCAGACTGTCCTAAATGTAAGCCGTCAGCATCCACAGCCAACGCAACGTCTACCCGATCGTTAATGATCAGCGGTACACCAGAACCTGCCAAAATCGACTTTACGGCTTGTGCTCGTTCAATGAAGGCTCTTACATCTCCGTGTTTCTCTCTTACTTGAACCATAGTGACACCACCAGCGATTGCTTGTTCAACTACAAACTTAAGCGTTTCTAGATCTTGCTGGTCATCAGTAACCAAGTAGAGCTTATAAGGGTTCATATCGTGCCTTTGGAGTCGGAGTCTAAATTGCGTTTCTACTATTTTACCGACAATTCGCATCATGTGCATGGAAGTTAATAAACAATTAGCTCAATTAAGCATGCTCCAACAAATATGCAACCCATTGAGACGAGACTAAAAAACCGGATTTTTTAACGAAAGCGTTACTTATTACACAAACTATTCACTTAAGCCTGCCCAGAACACTGTTTTATGGAATACTTCGCAGTGAAGGAATCAGGTAAATATAGGGATAGTTATGCGCCACCTTTCTATAGCATTTAAGATCAAGCTAGGTTATGCCATCTGCTTGCTCTTTTTCGTCATTTCAGGCTTTGTGAGTTACAAAGGTATCCAAACCTTGTCGAACGGCTTTAGCCAATACAGTGTACTTAGCCAGAAAGCAACACTGTCAGGCAACATTCAAGTGCATTTTCTGCAGATGCGCTTAGCCTCTGAACGTTACTTAAAGTCATTGGATGAGCAATACGAAGTAAATTATCAATCAAGTAAACTCGCGATTGATGACCTTCTGAACAACTTAATTCAAACCACTACCAAAACCGATAGCTTAGCTAGCCTGCAATTAGTGCAAGACAGCGTGGCGGCATTTGACACGGCTTATGGCTCAATGAAACAGAGTCAGCTGCTTATTGACCAACTCGTAAATGTTGAGATGGTCAAACGAGAAACCAACGCCCTCAAAGCCGCGCAAAGCTTGTTGTATGAGTCGTACAACAACAATGATCCAAACGCGAGCTTGTACGCAGGCATGTTGATGGAGAACTTCCTCGCAGCCAAGATCACTGTACTGAGTTACTCAAACAACAACGACCTAAAAACCTATGAAGCGGGTAAAGATATCTTTGAATACGCGTTGCCGGGTATTGAAGGCGACATTGAGTCTCTCAAATCATCCCCTTACCAAAGCGAGTTGATTGAAGATTTCTCTAACCAGCGTGAAGCGTATGCAAAAGGCTTTGAACAAGTTCATCAGCAGATGATTGAGAACACGCAAAGAACTGCGACGCTTGCCTCGATTGGTGACAGCTTGGCTATCGCGGTAGCCGATGCTCAAAGTATTCTAGAGCAACAGAAACAAGCATTAACGCCAGAGCTTCAAGCCAGTGAGAAACGTTCAGTTCAAATCATCTTCTTGCTAACGGGTGTGGCTTTGGTGATTGGCATGACGAGCGCTGTGTTGGTGACTCGTTCTATTACCAAAGGCATCGCACAGGTTAAACAGATCACCAATGAGCTTTCTCAAGGCAACTTAAATGTTGAAGTGAACATCGAGAGCAAGAACGAGATTGGCGAACTGCTCACCAACATGGAGATCACCATTGAATCTCTGCGCGATATTGTCGGCCAAGTGAACCGCTCTAGTGTGCGTATTGGTGAGATGTCGGAGTCACTCAATCAAGTAACCAATAACAGCTCGACCAACGCAACACAATTGAACAGTGAAATGATCAATATATCTTCTGCCGTTGATCAATTGGCTTCGAGCACATCAGAAATTGCTGCAAGTGCTAACCACGCCTCTCAAGTTGCGAACCAAGCAACCGAGAATGTAGCGATGGGTCTAAAAGAAGTAGACAAAACACTGCACGAAATTGGCAGTGCCGATGAAAGCATGCAGGTCAGCAGTCAGAAAGTGACTGACCTACACAAAGAGTCGATGAACATTGGTGCCATTCTTGAAGTAATCAAAGGCGTTTCTGAGCAAACTAACCTATTGGCATTGAACGCGGCCATTGAAGCCGCTCGTGCGGGTGAACAAGGTCGTGGGTTTGCTGTCGTAGCCGATGAAGTAAGAACGCTCGCTAAGCGTACCCAAGATTCAGCTAGCCAAATTGATGAACTCATCACATCGCTACAACGTGGCGCTAAAGATGCGTTAGAGTCGATCAAAGAGAGCCACAGCACGGTTTCAGATGCTTCAACTCAGGCACAGCAAGCTTCTCAGAACTTACATGTGATCAACCAACACATTCAAGATCTGAACCAAGCGAATAGCCAGATAGCAGTGTCCGTCGATGAACAAGATTGCCTAACAAAATCTCTAGGTGAAAACGCGCAAGGTGCCAATACCATCGCGCAGAGCAACCAAGAGTCTGTCAGCAGCATTTCTGGTGCCGCGAGCGACTTAACCGAAGTTGCTCATCACTTAGAGAGCCAAGTGAATCGATTTAGAACCTAACGAAGCCAATTGCTCATATAACGAGATAGCTAACACGACGACGAGTTAATACGGTTTTGAAGCACCAATAGAAAAGCCCTCAACACATATGTGTTGGGGGCTTTTTAGTGAGCTAGGAATACAGATCTAGATTGAATCTACTGAATCTTCAAACGTTGAATCAGAGTCTCTTCGTCTAACTGGTACAACTCATCAAGCAAGTTCATTTGCAAGCTACCTGGGCCGCGAGAGTTCTCAGCTGCGATTTCACCAACCACACCCAATACCGCCGCTGCCGCTAAACCACTTTCATCTCCAACAGCAGCGAAAGCTCCCGTTAATGCCGTTAAGGTACAACCCATGCCGGTCACATACGGCATCATTGGATGACCATTGTTTAACGTCACCACGCTGTCTTTGGTGACAACGTAATCTGTCTCACCAGAAATCACCACATTCGCACCGTATTCAGCCACTAAGCATTGCGCTGCGCCTAATGCTGCATCACTGCTATCTAGCGCATCAACACCTTTGCTCTGCGCTTGCTCGCCCGCTAACGCGATAATCTCAGACGCGTTACCACGAATGATCAATTTATCCGCTAAACGTGCAATTTCACGAGAAGTCTCGGTACGCAGCGTACTAGCACCGCAACCCACAGGGTCAAGAACCACAACCTTGTTGTTCGCGTTCGCTTGCTCAACAGCAAAACACATTCTCGGCGTCCAAACACTGTCGAGCGTGCCAATGTTGATCACCAAAGCGCCAGAGAAAGACATCATCTCAGCCAGTTCTTGTTGCGAGTGCGCCATAATAGGCGAAGCTCCAATCGCCAATAACGCATTGGCCGTATTGTTCATCACGACGTAGTTGGTAATGTTCACAACCAGTGGTTTTTGCTCTCGTACTGCGCGCAACGATTGGATGATTTGTTCAGTTAGCATGGGTAAATCCTTATTCGTGAAAGTCGTTTAAGCCGCTGCAGGTTGGCTAGCGACAAGGTTTAGCCGTGATTAGTCATTAAGAGCGTTCAGCCCTTGCTGCCAAAAAGCCACTTCCATACGCGTTGCGGTTTTGAAGATATGAACGATGTTTTGACCGCGCTCGCTGTTGATATCAATTTCAGCAAGCAGTTGATTGAAGTATTCCGCACCCGTTGCCACACCAGACTGGAATTCTTCACCGCCGTAAAGCTGCAGCCAGCTTGCGTATGGGTTGCCTTCCAATACAGTATCACTGCTTTCTAACAGCGCTTTACCGATAACAGCGTAACCGATTGAACACGGAGCCAGTGCCGCATATAAGTCGACAAGATCACCTGTCATACCCGCATCTAGAACGTAGCGCGTGTAAGCAACTGTGCCGAAGTCTTCAGGTTCATTTTCTAAATCCGATTCGGTTAAACCCCACTGACCACAGTAAGTCACGTGGTGAGAGATTTCAGAATCTAGCAGAGCATGAACACTTGGCAGTGCACGACGCATATCAGCCAAGGTTTTAGCTTTGTAAATCGCCAAAGCATAAGCACGCGCATACTGCTTTAAAAACAGAAAATCTTGCTTCAAGTAATGCAGAAAACACGGCTGAGCGAGCGTGCCGTTTGCCAGCGTTTTAACAAAATCATGCTCGGTGTAGTCTTGCCAATCTTGCTGACAAGCTTGGATTAAGTCTTGGTATTTCATGAGATTCCTTAGTTAAAAGTCGGTACGTAGTCAGCGGCTTTTGGTAGTGATTTAATAATGCCTTTGTCGAACATGAACTGTGCGTAATCGTCGTAACGTTTTAGATCAACCGCTGAAGGGCGAAGTGCAAAACGAGTCAATGTGTCGTTCCATGCGCGTTGGTTAAGTTCGTTGTTCAACGTATCTGGTGAATACGCCACAAACTCACTCCATGAATCTTGTGGATGGTTCACAATGTAAGTCGTTGCTTGTTCCAATGCTTTGTTGAACGCTTTGATCGCTTCGTCGTCGTGCTGCTTTGCGTTCGCAACAAAGATAAGCTCGTCGTAAGCTGGCACGCCGTGCTCTTCTGGGAAGAATGCTTTCGCTTTAAAGCCTTCAAGGGCTAACTGGTTAGTTTCGAAGTTACGTAGGCCACCCCAAATTGCGTCTACCTTGCCTGATGCCAATGAAGACGACAGTGCCCAACCGACATTGATGGTTTGCACGTCTGTAAACGCAACATTTTCTTGCGCTAGCATGGTGCCGATCGTCGCTTCCTCGTTACCCGCAATCGCAATACCGATCTTTTTGCCTTTTAGATCCGCTAGTGAATCGTTCTTGCCATTATCTAAAACCATCAACGTATTCAGTGGCGTTGCGATCAGGGTTGAAGCACGAACAAGAGGTAAACCTGCTGCCACATCCATGGTTAAACTTGGCTGGTAAGTGACCGCTAAATCAACCTTACCCGCTGCAACCAGTTTTGCTGGTGTGCTTGGGTCAGCTGGTTCTTGAATTTCGACGTCTAAGCCTTGATCAGCAAAGTAGCCACGCTCTTGTGCGATCACTATCGGACCATGGTTCGGGTTCACAAACCAATCCAACATCAGTGTCAGTTTCTTTTGTTCAGAATCCGCCAATGCATGACCTGAAACTAGCGAAGCAAGCAATGCCACTGCACCTACCAATTTGGTATTTTTCATAGTTAACCTTTCCTTTTGAATATTATTATTGTGTTTCTAGAGCTAATTTTTAACGAGGTTTGTTTAGATAAATAGCGTGAGCGAAGCTTTATTAAACAAAGTGTTATTGAGCTAACCATCACTGGTTCTCCCAAGGGATAGCTTTTTTAAGTAATTTGTCTGTGATGAAATAGAGCGAGATAGACAGCACCGCCAAGATGAATAAGGCCGCAAACATCTCATCAATGATCATGCGCGCATTGGCTTGCAGCATTAAGTAACCTAGCCCCTCACTCGAACCGACCCACTCGCCGACAACTGCACCAATTGGGGCAATCACCACAGCCACACGAATACCAGACGCCAAAGTTGGCAGCGCAGCAGGCAATTGGATATAACGGAGCAATTGCCATTTAGATGCACCCATGGTCTTGGCAAGATCAAGATAACCAGTCGGTGTATTTCGCAGACCGTCGTAACAACAAGTGGTCACGGGGAAGAAGATAATGATCGCCGCCATCACCACTTTTGACGCGATGCCGTAACCAAGCCACAGCATCAATACTGGCGCAATCGCAAATACAGGAATCGCTTGGCTAGCGATTAAGATAGGCAACAACCAGCGTTTCAGCGGTTCGAACATCAACATCTGTAGGGCGAAAAACAGCCCCATAGACAAACCGAGTAGCAGACCAAGTAAGATCTCCTGCGCAGTCACCCAAGTGTGCTTGAGTAGCACATCGTAACGTTCAATTAGCTTGATGAAGACTTCTGCAGGTGCTGGCAGAATGAAGCTAGGCATCTCGAAGATAACCACCACCAGCTGCCATAAACCGAGAATCACGGCGCAGCTGATAAGCAAACGCATCGCGGGATTCATCTGACGAGGACGTGTAGTGGCAGTCTGTACGTTAGCTAAACGAGCCACAGCTTCGCTTCGCGTTAGATCATTCATAGTCACGCTCCAACTGATCTAAGATCGCTTGTTGTAACTCAGCACATTCACCGTCTAACACTCTTGGTGTCGCTGTATTAGGCACAGACAGTGACTGTGCACTTGCCGGAGTGCCTTGCAACACATACAAGTTATCCGCCAAACGCACCGCTTCTTGTGGATCATGAGTAATCAACACAACGGTTTTATCTCTTAACAGTTCACACGCTAAGCTCTGTAACTTGTGTCTTGTTACCGCATCCAGCGCAGAGAAAGGCTCATCCATCAGCACAACAGGCTTGTCTTGCATTAAGGTGCGAGCCAAAGCAACACGCTGGCGCATGCCGCCAGACAACTGATCCGGCATCGCATTCGCGTAATCAGCCAAACCAACCGCAGCGAGCAACTCTAGTGCTTGATTGGTTTGCTGTGCTTTATCAAAAGCTGGATTTTGAAAGCGATGACTCAGACATACATTGTCGATAACCGACAACCACGGCAGTAACAAATCTTGCTGCGCCATGTAAGCGATGCGATCCGTTAAAGGCAGTTCATCAGAGGTTACCAATGTGCCCTGCCACTCCACCTTATCGTCCAGCAAACCTGCCAGATAACGCAATACCGTGGTTTTTCCGCAGCCACTTCGACCCAACAATACCGTCCACTTACCTGCATTTAAGCTAAGCGACAATCCCGATAAGGTTACGTGCTCGCTGTCGTTATAACGTAAGGAGGCATTGCTGAGTTGAACGCCAACCGTATTAACGGACATTACCGTGCCCAGCGAAGAAGTGATTTACCGGGCCATGGCCTTGACCAACTTGAAGTTCGTCGGCATGAGCAATCGCGCGTGAAATGTATTGTTTACCTAGGTCGACAGCCTCTGGAAGCGAGTTGCCTTGAGCCAAGAAAGAAGCGATAGCAGAAGAGAGCGTACAGCCCGTGCCGTGGGTATTTTTGGTAGGAAAACGCTTCGCGCTAATCAAAGCAGATGTAGTTGGCAGAATCAGTAAGTCGTTACTGTTCTCATCTTTCTCTAGGTGGCCACCTTTTAGGAGTACCGCTTTCGCGCCCAAAGCACGCAGGTCTTCAATCATGCCCTGCATTTCAGCTTCGCTTTCAGGTACTGGCTTGCCTGTTAATGCTGCGCCTTCAGGTAAATTAGGCGTAATGATGTCTGCCAGCGGAATCAACTCTTGCTTTAGCGTCGTGATAGCTGAGTTTTCTAGAAGAAGATCACCACTTGTCGCGACCATGACAGGGTCAATCACAAGATGCTTAGGTTGGTACTGCTTAATTCTGTCCGCGACGACTTTGATGATTTGCGAATCGGCCAACATGCCGACTTTCACGGCCACGATATTGAGATCAGTAAAAACCGCATCTAACTGGCTGGCAACATGGTCGAGTGGAATAGGAAAAATAGCGGAAACGCCTTGCGTATTCTGGGAAGTGATCGCGGTAATTACCGAACAAGCAAAACTACCGGTGGCAGACATAGCTTTAATATCAGCTTGAATACCGGCACCGCCGCCACTGTCTGAGCCTGCGATAGTCAATACAATCGGAGTATTCGTGCGAATCGTATCTTCAGCAGAGTGCTGCTGTGTTGAGGATTTTGGAGTTGAGGCTTTTGGCGTTAAATCTTTTGAAATAGAACTGTGTGTCATTGTCGCTCCTACTATCTTACAAGACGTAGGAGAACGAACACTGATCGAAGGAGAAGTCGCATTAGGCTCATGAAAGTATTCATGGGTGCAGACGTAGATCGAGTGCTTATAGTTCCCTACGCCAGTGTTAACTGAATCAGGTTCAACGGGTCTCGATTAACGATCTCAGCAAACACCAAATAAGGTATATGCCCCCCGACTATTGATAGCGATAGTAACAGCACTCTCACAACTGAGATACTGATTTTATTCAATTATAAGAATTACGCATGAATAAATTTCAATTAGGCACAACAAAACAAATACTTATAGCGTTCCTTTAGATGGCTTCGACTGTATCAACAAGCACAGCACAATCAGAAACATACCTAACCAACCTATAAAAGGAATCAGCTCACCGACAACGCAGACGGCAAGCACCGCTGCAACTACTGGTTCAAACAAAGTAAGTAGATTGGCGCTACTCGCGGTCACATGGCGTAAACCAAAACTGAAGGCGATATAGCCCAAGCATTGTGGGATTAACGTCAGATAACTGATGACTAATACGTTAATCTGCGAGGAAAACAGGTTATCACCCGTAAACCAGAGTGTTGGCAGCAACAGCATCGCGCCGAGGCCAAAAATACTGCCCATCGCCGCTTGTGACTTAATCCCTTTATCGATCAGTGCTTTTGTCGCCCAAGAATAAATGGCGTAACACAACCCAGCGAGCAAACCTAAAGCAATACCCAATAGCTTGAGATCATCACCAGATTCACTCACAGATGAAGATTCTGAAAACACCAACAACCCAATACCCACCACACCAATCGCAAAGCTAGTGAGCCAACGTCGGTCAATATTATTCTTTTTGCTAATCAGACACTCTAACAGTGCCGAAAAGAAAGGTGCGGTTGCAATCGAAACCACTGTACCAATCGCCACGCCTGATAATTTCATTGAAGAATAGAAAGCTAAAGGATAGACCGCCAAAGCCAAAGCGCTCACTGCCAACAGCTTCTTATTCTGCAAAAGCTTGTCGAAAGCGAATAGGATTTTTCGATATGCCAAGCCCGCTTGCATTAGGCCACCGACGCCCATAGAAAAAGCACCAATTGCTAATGGGCTTAGATCAGGAGCAAAACTTGCGGCGGTGCCTGTCGTGCCCCATAAAATAGAAGCAAACAAGATGGCTAAAGTGCCCGTTTGGAATTCGTTAACGCGATTGATGGCAAGACTCATTTCTATTACCCAATTTTCAGTTCTGAAATAGATAATAGTGAAAATTGATAAGAGTTAGTTTGCCAAAAGGACGCTATTGTTGTTTCTAAAGACTCTCTTTCATTGAGCCTAGAAACGCCCTTGGGGACATACCAAAGTGCTGAGAGAAGCGACGACTGAAAGCAGAAACATCACTATATCCCACATTTTCAGCAATCAATTGAACCGGTAAATCGGTGTGAGTTAACAAGGCTTGGGCTTTCTCCATACGATATCGAGTGATGTATTTAAGCGCACTGATGCCCAGACATTCTTTGAAGCGTTTTTTGAATTGAGTAGGGCTCAAACAGGCCGTTTCAGCAAGTTGTGAAATGGATAACGGCTGGGTGTAGTTATCCGCAATCAGCCTTTGTACCGCACGGATTCTTGGGTCGATGCTCTTGCTGACTTGTTGTTGCTCTAACAGCAATGAAAACACATCCAAAACTGATGACTCAATGCCACTATCGACCTGATATTCCAGCTGCTTCTCAACAAACAGCAAGAAGCTCATCAAAGGTGGTGTGATCGTAAAAACCGAGAGCTCATGCTCTAACAAGTGCTGCGGCAACTCCGCCATATCCGCGACAATAAACCGCGCGGCTTCATCCGCCTTAAACGCATGTGCTGTGGTTACCGGAATCACCACACATTCGCCCACGGCCACTTTGCCAACATACCCCACCATTTCGATATTAATACTGCCTTGGATCGGCAATACCAATTGATGATGGTCATCATGAGCATGGGTATTAAATTGCTTGGTGTAAGATCGAATGCTTAAGCTAGATTTCATGAGCAACACCGGAATACATTTCGCTAGGTTAAAGTAAGAGAGACAACGTTACATTATCACTTCCCTAGAGTCATACTCAATGCTCATCAAATTCATGCTAACTAGGTGACGTGATCAAAAACGGCCTCCAAATGAGAGGCCGTATTTATTCGAATGTTAAATCACGTCAAAGATTTAAAACGATACTTGGCTATCCTGACCAACCACTACCTGAACACTATTTTGAACATCATAGATTTCAAAACCATCAGCAACCGGATCAGCATTGTCTTCATCACTGTCGTGTTGCGCTGTACAGGTATAGCCTAAAGAGTAAGTACCTGGATCAATGAAGCCCAGAGAAAACTCATAGTTGGTCTGCGCTTTATTCAATGTCACTGACGCTGAAGTGATCGGTTTTTTCTCCGCAGGACCACCAATCGGAGCCATGTCAGCTTTAACGATGTCACCTTCATACAAATAAACCGATTGAACGAAGGTATTGTCATTTGTAGGGTTACAAGATCCAAAAGTTGTTGTCGCTACAGTACCTTCAATGTTTCCTGTCTCAACCGTATTGATAAGGCTCACAGATGTTCTTTGAATGGTGTAATCAGGGAGACTTGAACTGTTCTTTAAGCCGCGTCTCAGATCGAACTCAACAACAAAATCGTTACTCTGTTGGTTCACATTGAATGAGTTGTTAAAATACAGCACACCAGCGTTATCTTCTTTACCCACACCTTGCGGGCATGCACCTTCACCTTTCACAGTTAACTGACGGTTCGTATCATCGTTTTCTATAACGTAAGAAGGTGTTGTTGGGTGGTCACCATCATGGGCAAACACACACAACTTATAACTGCCGACCGGGATGACCTCATTTTTGATCAAAGGAAGCGCCTCGCTGCCTTGGTAATCCAATAAATTAACACTTAATGGAATAGGATCCTCACCATCTGGCAATGGGTCACCGTTTTTGTCCACGTAGTTACCGTTTTCGTCCGTTTTATACACGTCATAAACCAATGGCGTACCTCCCTGCCCCGGAAGTAAAGCCACCTTACTGAATGTCACAGTGACGTCTTTCACAGCATCAATGGGCGCATCACTTACGCTCAAGGTAATCGGTGTCGTGCTGCTTGATGAACCTGAATCACCGCCACAACCAACTAGCCCAGCCAGCACAAGGCTTGCTAAAGCGGTTTCCTTTAAATACTTCATAATCAATTTCCTATAAATCCCTGCTCAATAAAGGGCTTATTTGAGTGCCCTCTTATTCTTTTCCTTAATGTGACTCATAGATAAACCGCGCTTATGGCCCAAATCGGTTAGCCCTATTATTTGGGGCTTTCTTCATCCAAAAACTCTGTTCATCAAAGTGCACATATCAGGTCGCACATAGGTTAATTAAGTCTAGTAAGTAAATTGTCAGTAGTCGCACATATTTGGCAAGGTTGCTGTCAATTGTGTTGAAATGGTCGGTATGCATAGGGTCGGAGAGGATGATTTTAAGCAACTTGATCAACGTGAATAATCGCCACCAAGATCAAAAAAGGCCGTTAAGACAGCCTATTGCTGAACTTAAACGACCTTTTCATTGAATTTTGATTAAGCTAAGACGATATCAGCTCAGTCAAACTCACTTATTTTTGAAGTTGCTCTTTAGCGGCTTCAACCTTAGAAAAATCTAGGCCAAGCTCTTCAACTGCTTCTTTGATTAGCGCAGGGTTTTGCATTACCTGACCCATCAGCATTTGAAGTTTGTCTTGAGGTAAACCAAGTTGGCTGATTGTCGCCATTGCTGCAAGAGGGTTCTCTGTCAACGTCTTGAAAATCTCGCTGATCTGCTCGTCGCTGACATTGTTCTCTTTCAACATTGCTAAAATCGGGTTCATTTTTTTGCCTTTGAAACACTAAATTAAATAGGAGCACAGCATATCATCTAGCTGTGCTCGATTGTACTAGCAAGTGAAGCTTTGGTTTAACGCGAACTGTGCTTTTCCCAAACGCAAATAATGCTTGGGCTTAGCGAGACTCTAATGGGTAAGAGCGGTAGCTCCACATACCATACGTTCTAAGAGCGTCACGGTAGATGCCTAGAAGCTCACCACTGCTCGCTTTCTTAAGATCTTCTAGCGGCTTATCTGGGTAAGAAACCGTATCGAAGGTAATGCCCTGAGGGCCAGTTTGCCAGCTAGCAATTTCAAACAGAGTTTGACCACGACGAACATGGCTTGCCGAGCTGATAATGGTCGCATGTTTAATATCATGACGAGCAAGCGCATAGCTACTGAACAAGGCATTGCCTACCGTGCTGGTCGCGTAGTTCTCTTCAATGATGCGGTCTTTGCTTACCCCTTTTGAGATAAGCCAATCCGCCATTAACTTGCCTTCTGTCTTATGGTTCTTAGGCACGCCGCCGGTTAACACGATCATCGCGTCTGGGTTAGCTTTCGACATTGCTAATGTCGTTTCAAGACGTTCAATCAAGATTTCATGCATAGAACCATCTGGATTAAGCGCATAGCCCAAAGTAACGATGGCACCGTGGTCGCTCAACAGCCCCTTATCTGCAGACTCTTTAAGAGGTGTTTCTAACACGCGGTCAACCGTTGCAAAAATACGTTTAATGTCTTCTGCCTTGCCTTTATTCAGGCTTTCCAGCTTCTCCATGTGCTTATTCGATTCACTGTCGTTGCCTTCAAATCTTTGCCAAACCGCAAGATATGCGTGCAAGTCGACATCGTCTGGCGCAACCGTCAGTGCTTGTTCAAACAACTCAATAGCGCGCTCTGCGTTCTTGTTGTAGATCTGAGCGTTCGCAGCCGAGATCAACAAATCAGTACGGTAAGGTTCTAGCTGGTACGCTTCTAACAATCGGTTAGTCACAATTTCCATGTTGCTTGGCATTTTAGCCGTGAAGCCCGCGTGTGAAATTCTTGCCGGAGACTTAAACGCCTGCAACGCATCAAGAAGTAATTGGTCGACAACTTGTCGCTTAGTCACTAACTGCGCGTAGTCCGCAGAAGCCTGCACTGCGCCATCGTTAGCGGCAAAAGAATAAGGTGTTGCGCCAAAAGCGAGCATGCCACCAAGAGCGAGGGCGATAATGTTCTTTTTCATGGAAAGATCCTGTGTCGTTAAGTGTTCACATCAGATTTGCTCACCAATGTAAGTCCCTAAGATTAAAAAACTGTGAACCACACCAAAATCTCCAAGGTTAATATTCATTTGTTGCATAAGGTGTGGCAACAGATCACGATTTTGAACTTACCAATAAGCCTGTGTATCCAGATAATTCTGGTTTGAACCAGTGCTCAACGTTTTTGTTGGAATATCTGACTGCGGATTTCATACGCCCTATTCCACCGAAAACCACCCATCACAAACCCGAACTCCGCAAAAAACAACACGCCCAAAAAACAACTTTAAGCTAATTTTTTCAACAACTTGAAATTCAACACACTGAATCGCTCGATTCCATTCTCGCTCTAATAAAGAAGTTTTAAGCACATAGACTTAAAACACGCATCAGCCGATTTTCAAATAAATTAAAATCAATTATTGAACGACCGTTCAAGTGGTGCTTTAATGAATTACCAATACAAGGAGTTACCCCATGCTTAAGTTTTATTTTCACCATACACCCAACCCAATGAAGATCGCTCTGTTTTTGGAAGAGACAGGTCTAGATTTTGAACTCGTTCCTGTTGATACCTTAAAGGGTGAGCAGCACACTCCGGAATATCGTTTGATTAACCCGAACGGTAAAACACCAGCCATTGAAGACGATGGGCAACGCGTGTTCGATTCAAACGCTATACTTTTGTACCTATCAGAGAAGACAGGCAAGCTTGGTGGTCAGCCAGAAGACAGAGCCGAACTGCTCTCTTGGATGATGTTTATCGCGAGCGGCCTTGGGCCTTATTCGGGTCAATCGGTACACTTCCGTCATGCTGCTCCAGCAGGCTTAGACTACGCTGTGAACCGTTACCTACGTGAAGCGCAACGTCATTACGAAGTGTTAGAGAAGCATATGGAAGGCCGTGAATTTATCGTCGGAAATGAGTACACCATTGCCGATGTATCCGCATGGGGTTGGATTGATAAAGCGCCTGTCGTGCTTGGTGAAGAAGGCCTAGAACCTTACCCGAACTTGAAGCGTTGGTTTAACGCAATTAACACACGCCCAGCCGCACTGCGCGCCCGAGAAACCGGCAAAGACGTTGAATTTAAAACCGAACGTGATGAAGAAGCGAAACGAGCACTGTTTCCTTCGAATTATGCGAAGTAGAAGTAGTGGAATCTGATAATAAGGCTCAGTAGTAATCTACTGGGCCACTTTTCTTCACCTTGATTACTCCTCAGTAACCGTTCCATCCCTCCTAGTTCAAAACCTCCATCCTGATTCCATCCCCCTAACCTGCGTATTGAATAAGTAACCTCAAAGTCGTAAGTAACTGTTGCAAGTCATGAAATACAGATTTAGAGCTACTTGATATGAGATCATAATGATATTCTATTTATCATTAAAAATTTCATAGGCTTTGAAACGAGCCTTTAAGTCGATCTAAGCGTGGTTTGTATATGATGGGCATCGAGCACGATGGAACTACATTCATTGTCGATAAAGAAGTTCACCAAGCAGTAAGCGGCACTTACCTAGTGGATATGGACGGCCTACTGTCTCTAAACGACATTCAGCGCTTACCAGGTAAGAAACTAGCGATCAGCTTTAACGGCTCAACTCTAACAGTCGAAGAAGATGAAGTGAGAGTTGTCGGTAGAGTTGCTTTGGTTATGGAGAAGAAGTGATGGATATCATCGATATCCTCCAACTCAGAAAGGAACATATAGACAGGCTTTCAAGCACTAGCGGTTCGCAAGGTGAAAACTTAGCGATTCAAAAAAACCAACAGTGGGTTGAGAGGCCAAAAGCAAAAGAGCTTAATAATTTACTAAGCCTGCTCTCTAAAAGTGGCATAAATATTAAACGAACAAGTTTTGATGCAATAGAGCTACCTGAAGATGTTTCTATTGATTTTGGTTGTTTAGATTCGATTAAAGCTAGCTTGCATCTAATGAACTTCATTGAGATAAAGACGCCAAACAAAGAGTCAGTTAAAGAGGACTTTACAGGTTACTTTTTTGCTTTCACTGAAGGTGAACTTCACGCAGCAGAACAACTGGGAGAACGCCATAAGGTCGCGCTGGTAAACAAAAGGACAAATAACATTGCTATGTCGTCTGTCCCTAAGTTATTAGCAAGAGCTAAGTCAATGAACTGGCAAGTTTCAATCCAATTGTAAATAAAATCAAACAATTAGATATGGATTTTCTTGCTGGGCATCTTTCCGCTTTTGAACATCAGAGACACCATTAGTTTGAAACTTCCAGTAATCGGCAATCTGGCCATAATAATCTTTCCACCAATGTTCATGTGAAGACTTAATAATTGCTTGATATGTTGTATCTTCTCTGAAGTTCTGCCAAATTCGACGTTCAAAAAAATTGGTTAGCACCATGTCAAAAGCCAAAAACAAGTCAAGAGGAGGGTGTTGCAGCCTTGGAGCATCGAGTAAGACTAACTCTCCATAGTTTTCAGTATTCTCTTTTATTCTCCTTCCGCCATGATGGATGTGATACCTCGGATGAATAAAATTCGGTTGCCCTGTAGTGTGATGGTGAAAATCCAAGTGCCATGCTCCGCGAGCAATTTCACCGTCTTCAGTCAATGCTTCATAATCAATCTCAACTAGAGCCTCTTTAACATTCCCATATTTGAAAGGCTGATTTGCGTCCATTTGAATATCTAAGTGAAGCTTAACTTCAAGTGAGTCGGCATCCCAATTACCAGAAATAAACTGACCTTCAGACACATTGTCAAACTTTAAATCAATCAAACTGTACTTAAGCCCACTAGGAAAGTCTGAACGTTCCAATGTGCTCTTTAGTTGATAAAGAGGTCCTGTATCAGCCAAAATCTCATAGTCACTAGCTTCTATCAATTTTGTTAGATTACCAACGTTTTCTAGCAACTGAGGTTTACTCGCCACTTCTTGTTAACCTCCAGTATAAAGCTTTAACCTTCTTCTGGTGATCAGAATGCACCTTGTATTTAGCTCGATCGCACTCTCTATCATGAGTAGTCTGAGGGTCTAAATAAAGAGGTACTTCCCACGGCATCAGATCTGGTTTACTAACTAATAATGCATCCGCAGGGTCCAAGGGAGTATCAGATGCTATACAGTTAACCCAAAATTTCTCACTTTGTTTTCCATTCTTATATTTGGGAGAAATCTCAACTAAATTATGTAGTCCGGTAAATACTTTAATTGCTTCAACTCTTTCACTAGCAGTTAAAGCACGTAAAACATTCTTATGTATATTATTGTCATACCACCAATCTTCGAGTCGCGAAAACCACCAACGTTCTTTTATTGATGCAAACACGCCTTGATACTTTGCTTCTTCTAACAATATTTTAAGAGACTCCCAGTCTGATGACTGTTCAATATCAATACCTAGCCGGGTTGCTAGCACCTTTTCGGTCACCAGCATTCCGCTACTTCGTACTAAAGAATTTAAAATAAGAGAAATTAACGTATGTGGGTCGTGTATCTTTGCGTTGACATGCTCGATAAATCGTTTATCTGAGTATTTAAAAGCCTTACTATCCCATCGTAATAATGGTTCCAATAAGCGTTCTATGTTTTTTTCTCTACTAACTCGAGGTTGAACTTCATTATTTGCTATATGATAAGCATCAGCCAACCCTAAAAGAATATGGCTTGCTTGATGGGCAAATCGTTCACATTTCGAGACAGCTGTTTTCCCCAAAGTGAAATCAAATAAGTTATGAGCACTTTCGTCTTTATTAAAATATTGAACAAATACTTCTTCATTAGATAATAAAACAATTGGCGCATGTGGGACATGACCTCCGATCATTTCAGTTCTAAGGTTCTGTGCTAATGAAGTACCCCAATATCCTGCTACTTCCTCTCGCTCATTAGCAGCATCAAGTCTTTGGTCAATAATAAACCCATCAAACTTACCCTCCAAGAATATACTTTGAACTTCTTTCATAGGACGGGTTTGAATATGAGTTATACTCAGATTAGAATCAGAGTGGTACTCGAGCTCAGCAATTAGTTCTTCTAAGTCGCTCGTTTTATCATCATCGATATAAAGATAGTTAATAGACATCTTCTGGAATCTCACGTTCATTTGCTCTAGGAATAACTACTTGAATACAAGTACTGTATTTTTCTGTTGGTTCAACAACACTTATCTCTCCATCAAAACCATCAACAATTTCTTGTGTTATAGTTAAACCGAGTCCCATCCCTTTCATCTGAATATCTTCATTTACATATGCCCCACCGGAAAGTTCAGTCGTAAATAGAGGGTTAAATACTTTACCCCAATTTTCCGGAGGAATACCATCACCATTGTCCTCAAAGCGTAAAACATGATCATCTTCTGTAGAGGTAAGAGTCAGTTTTAATTTTCCTTGAGGTCTATTACATCGAATTATAGCCTTACAAGCATTTGTAAACAAATTCATAAGGACTGAGGATATTTCAGAAATATGGATCGCTTTCGTCCAGAAGTCATCGCCAGCAAAGTCAGTTACTAATTGATATGACCGACGCTTTAAAGACGGCTCCATAGCCGAAAAAAATGCTTTAACGACTTCTCTTAATTCTAGTGGCTCTTTGACTCTATTTGAATTATTCTGGATCGTACTTGTAAAAAAGTCAGAATATGAAACAAGCATTTTAATATTTGAGTCAATTTTCGTTGCTGACTTCAATGCTGGTGCATTGTCCGAAACCGCTCTTTTTAACTGTTTACCATTTAGCGTCAACGCATTTAGATATAGTTGAATTTCATGAGTAAACTCCGCTATTGCTAACCCTGTAGATGAGAGGACCCTATACATATTCTTCTCATCAATTAGTTCTCTAATTAGTTTTTGTTGTTCTTCAAATGTTTCTTTTAAAGTATCTGCTGTTGCTTTATCGATACCAGAGGTTGGTAGCGAGGATGGCTCGGAGAATAAATCAAATGTGGATTGATTTTCATCAATATCAGGCGAGTCTACAGAACTATCTAAACCAGAAATCACACTAGTTAGTTGCTCATTTGTTGCTTCTAATTTTTCTTCTGTTGTAGGAGGTTTAGGTTTAAAGCCTTGCTGACTCGATGTTACTTTTTTACCACGAGCAGAAGCAATACGCCGTACAGCACTTGTTATAACTTCATATGCAGTTACTCGCAGCTCTTCAAAATGAGCATTTTCAATTAAGCCTTCACGAGATGATGTTTCATCAAATAACTTACCATCGATATTTACAATATCAATACTTCCAACGAAGTTTGTATTAGAGTGTGGTGGTAGAATTTTGCGTCGACGAACTGAGTCATCGAGTCCTAGCCAATCATCGTATCGACTACCATACGGAGCTACATAAAACCCATTCCTATATAGCTTGATTCCACCATTTTCATTAGTATATGAACTTAGGTGCTTTCTTGAACTTGATCTCGATAATGTGAAATAGTGAGCGCTGAACCTAAAGTTAGCTTGTTGAAGAGCTTTGCTTCTTATTTCGGGAAGGGGGAATGAATCTTCAAGTTTAGCATCTTTAATACCTTTAATAGTTACTTGAATCTTACCTTCATTTGTTATTTCTGCAGAGATAAGAGCATCAGCCTCGCTCAAAAACTCGGTATCATCACTCTTAAACTCAAGTAGCTCCCCAGAAATTGGCACGAGCGTATAAAAACGAGGTTTGAAGCCAGGGTCAATAACACCTGACGGTAAAGCTTGTGGGGCACTCTTTACAACTGCACTAATATACTTAAAAGTCGTAGAGTGATTAAGTTCATTCCATACTTCTCTAGTATTGGATATTTCTAGCTTTGTACCCTTTTCAAAACCATGATCTTCCCAACTTTCTCTAATTGAATTAGAAATCGAAAGTAGATTGGATTTTGCTTGATAACTCTTCCAATCTATATCAATTATCAAGTACGGACACTCTATTGATGTTCGAGTAATAATTCTTAAATTATGTCCAATTTTCTGAGCAGAAAATCGTCCAATACCTTTCCGGCCAGCTCTGGCTCGTTTGTAGGTAGGGGATACAGGATAGTCTTCTTTTTCAGACGTACTAATAGTCATAAAGCCTTTAATTAAAGCTTCTTTACTCATCCCATTACCATTATCTAAAATAGTAATCTTCCCGCCAATATGTTCAGTACGTTCAAAAATCACATCAACTGTCGTAGCTTCAGCATCATAAGCATTTTTAATCAGCTCACTAAGAGCAGTTGTCTTTTTTGCCACCAACTGCTCACCAAGACGCTTAACAAGGTTTCCATCAACAGTAAAGCGCACGTTATCTTCATCATGTACAGACAATTGGGATGCAACATCTAAAATTTTGCCATAGTCTAACGCTGAATCATCGCTTTCAACTAACTTAGCCAACTCTTTCCTGAGCTCTGATTTATTACTCATTGTAGCTTTTAACTCCCTTATAGCGCTCTTTTCTCAAGAAATGAGCACCCTTAATCAACTGTTCACACTGCTCTTTAGTTACAAGATTACTTTTTATAAGAATGTTATCGACAATAGCCGTAACCTCATCCATTGAATTTTTTTTGATATATATTTCTATTTCGGGAACAGCTCGTTTAAATTCACTTACACATTCATCCGTTAACAGGATCTCTATTTTTCGACCTGCACTTGGCTCTATCTTCAGCACGCCGGAACTGTATGCTCGCCCTTCTAATTCAGCAGAAAGTTGTGAATAGCTAGAAAGTAGCGACACTGCAATAGCTAATTTTTCATCTGCACCCATTTTCTTATCATGAAAAAATATTTTATGTATTGAGTTAGTGCAGTTAATCTTTCCTTGGTTGATCACCATTCTTGGGCCAAGGTGAATCATATAAGACATAAACGCGTCGGAGATTATATTGTCATCAGGAGCAAACCAATGAGGTCGCTTTTTAAAAGTGCGATTATCTTCAATCTCTTTAGCTGTGATCTGTGACAAGTACTGACTTACAGGACTAGATGTGTCCTGCATTTGTTCTGGCGTTGCATGTACCAAGTAAGCTCGTTTATTGTTTTTTTGGATGGCTCGTTGTCTTAGAACAGAATGTTTCACTCCAATAAATGAGGGGAAACGGCCTACTACTGGCCTCAAGCATTCTTCTGGAAGGTTGTATTTATCTACTGTTTTTTTGTCGATGATAAAGTACTTGTTGGCACCAGTAACCATACCTATTTTTATGTCTAAGTACTGGCTAAGTGGATGTGCGTATCTTTTTGAAGATAAAGATTCATACACTTCTTTTACACATTGGGGCAGTAGATCAAGCTTATACTTTCCGAAGTTAAAAGCTGTGTTTGTAACATCTTCAGTCAGACTCAACGTTAACTCTTCTAATGTATCAACGTAATCGACAGAAACACCGCCATTGTTGATTTTAGCTGAGCTAAAACCATCAGCAATAAGAATAATTGATGTTTCTTTAGCCCCTTCGCTTCTAAAAAAGCGCTCTGCTAATTTAATAAGCTTTACGCTCTTGAAGTGCTTCTGATGGATTTCAATGAGGTTCTTAGCATAGTCAGCATGTAGCAAGCTACTTGGTAAAACCCAAGCAACTCGACCGCCTTCTTTAATAAATGACAGGCTATGTAACAGGAAAAATGCCCATAAGCTTGCATTACGCCCCATAGTTACGTCAGAGAAAGGAGAGGCTTGCAAAATTTTGTCACAAGACTCACGCTGCTCTTTTGTCATATTGTGCATTGAAACATAAGGAGGATTGCCAAGCACAACATCAAATTTGTTCGTCAAAAAATCTTCAGGTTGAACTGAAATAAAGTCACTTTTGATAAAGCGCTTTTTTGTATCAACAACACGCCCAAATTTCTGACTTAAAATATCAAAAGCGTGTTTATCTATATCAACACCATAAAGTTGTTGATCTGGAGAGCCACAGTTTATGGCCTGCAATCGTTTGATACAGCTATCGAAAAAACCACACCCTCCAAAACTAGGCTCTAAAATTGTTTCTTCTGGTCTTGTTATCGCCCAATCTACAAGAATTTGGCTTAGCTCGGGTGGTGTATAGTAAGCTCCAAGCTCTCTTTTCTTAGGCAATGAGTGCGGATTCATTTTTGTTTTTCCTTTACGAACTGGGCTATCCCAAATTCTAATGTTACGCTCATTTTACCTTATATCTTCAACAACTTGAACATATTCCCCATTAATAACTCGAGAACAAAATTAAAACAAAGCAATAAAAAACAACAACTTAAAGCATATGTATTTGAATAAAATTTAAAAACAATAAATCATTACTCGATACACAGCCCCATTTACCACATCAAAACAACCCAAACACATTGTTTTTCCCATCTTGTTCAAGGCCTTTAATCTGATGGTGCTTGGGCTCTCCACCAAACAATAAAATATATAACTTCCGGTCTTGATACGTCCCCACTACATAGTGGTCTTTTTGTATCACGACTCGATAATTTCGGCTTCCCATCGGGAAGCCAGTACTTAATAACATCCATGTAAAATCCAAATGGTTCAGACGTAAATCCCCAAAAAAAAGAGCCGCTAAAAAGCGACTCTTGATTTTCAAACTATTCGAACTCGTTCAGATTACTCTTTACCGAATACGTTGTTCTCTTGCTCTTGCACACGGATGAAAGTCGTACGCTTAGTTAGCTCTTTAAGCTTTGCTGCGCCTACGTATGTACAAGTTGAACGTACACCACCAAGGATGTCAGAAATCGTGTAATGAACAGAACCACGGTATGGAAGTAAAACAGTTTTACCTTCCGCAGCACGGTACTTAGCAACACCACCTGAGTGCTTGTCCATAGCCGACTGTGAAGACATGCCGTAGAACTTCATGTATTGCTTACCGTCTTGCTCTACTACTTCACCGCCTGACTCAGAGTGACCTGCTAGCATGCCGCCTAGCATTACGAAGTCAGCACCGCCGCCGAACGCTTTAGATACGTCACCCGCACATGAACAGCCACCGTCACCGATGATCATGCCGCCAAGGCCGTGTGCCGCGTCGCCACACTCGATGATTGCAGAAAGTTGAGGGTAACCTACGCCTGTTTTAACACGTGTAGTACAAACTGAACCAGGGCCGATACCAACCTTAACAATGTCTGCGCCAGCTAGGATTAGCTCTTCAACCATGTCACCCGTTACAACGTTACCCGCTGAGATAACTTTAGTCGGGAATTCAGCACGTACTTTCTGTACGAACTCAACAAGGTGCTCTGAGTAGCCGTTAGCGATATCAATACAGATAAATACAAACTCTTCGCTAAGCGCCATGATCTTCTTAACTTTCTCGAACTCAGCTTCAGATGTACCTGTTGATACAAAAACGTTGTTCAGAGTTTTCTTGTCTGCTGTTTTAGCAAACTCAGCCCACTGCTCTACTGTGTAGTGCTTGTGTACTGCAGTCATAACACCGTGCTCTGCTAGAGCAGCTGCCATTTCAAAGCTTGCTACCGAATCCATGTTCGCTGCAATTACTGGAGTACCAGACCATTGACGACCGCTATGCTTGAATGTAAAATCGCGGGTTAATTCAACTTGAGAACGGCTTTTAAGGGTAGAACGCTTCGGACGGAAGAGTACATCTTTGAAACCTAACTTAAGTTCTTGTTCGATACGCATGGTGTTTTCCTTGATTCATAAAATTATGTGTCTCTCGCGAAATGCGTAGTAAAACCGTTGGCAGACGAGTTTACTTTTCTTCGGACACAAAAAAACCGGAGCGTTGGCAGACGCTCCGGTTTTCAGCATTATAGGTCGTGATTTAGTAACAGCAAGTCTGATATTTCACTTTTTTTTATGCTATCCTCTCAAAGATTCCATATCTGGTAAAAGCTCCCAAGTAACACTTCCCCACTAAATTCTTACTAATTAATAACTTAGCGAACCAATTACGCAAACGCTGTCGGTTTATTGCGCAATCGTTTTCCTTCATATTTCACGTAATATCGCCCTCATAAAGCAATAATGTGAAGAAAGTGCCTCGAAATCACATAAAAACCACACTTTTCTCCAACAAAAAAATGCCTTTTTTCTTAAATAAATTCGATTATTTTCCAATTTTTATCTGTTTTCGACCAAATTGGCCAATCTGGTGACGTTTTTGTTTTGCGGTCAATTGGAAAAGTAGAGTGATAACGACTCAATCTAGAGGCCAATACTCACTTGGGTTTGATAATTCTGCCCTCGCACTCCATTAAATGAAGCTTTCAAACTCAAACTTTATAAATCCAGTTTCTATTAACCCGTAGCATTGCCGCGCCGAAAGCACATTTCGTGGCTGCCCTTTCGTTCATGTAACCTAAAACATTCAGTAAAGCGCATGGAAAAAGAGAATTGGTTAACGTGAAAAGCTAGGGGAAAGATTAGATTTGAAGAATAGAAAGCAAAAAAATGGCTAAGGTAATTAACCTTAGCCATTTTTATTCGATGTTTTGAATTGTTCTTTACAAGCTATTGAGTATCGAATTAAGACAGGTGCTAATTCTTTTGAGCGCTTAACGCTTCTGCCGTCGCATCTTGAATCGACAAGAACAATGACGTGATTTGTCCAGTAGGCGAACGCATCGGGTTTAGCGTCACGTTCTGGTACATGAAATCAGCTTGTTGAGTAACAGGGCGAACATTGCGGCACTTGAACAGGTAAGGTCTTTGTGGCCATGTAATAAAGCTGCGACAACCTAAATCATAGACTGGCTTGGTTTTCAGCCTAAACCACTCTTCTGGGATTTCAGGGAATAACTCAAAGATCGACTTACCGATAGCATCATGTGATTGCTTACCGCTATGGTGAGTCATGAAGCCATTCCAAACTTGCACCTCAAAATCGCGATTAATAACCACCAGCCCCATGTCGACGTTCTGAACCATGTCCACCATCCAGTGGAACTGTTCAAATTCAGCAGGAAGATTCAACATATTAAAACTCCTCCATTAGGTAGGCCAATTTATTATCTAGAAGTGGCAAAGATTCATCAACAAACATGAATAGAAGGTCACAACGGATTGAAGTGCCGTCTATGTTATAGCTGACTTCGAAAGTCATCGTTTTCTTGAATGAGCCGCCGGTATTTTCAATAACGGAATCGATTGAGATGTGTTGACCCAGCAACACCGGAGAGCTCTGGAAGAAACGAACTTCTGACTGCTCACCTAACCCATTCAGGAATGAACCCACAAGGATGTTAGATACATCCATCAACAGCTCTAGTTCTTCTAACTGTTCGCTTTCTGTTGGCACCTTCATGAGCTTTTTAAGATCGCTCACACTGGAATCACTCAGCAAGACTAACGCTTCACCCGCAATACCTTCTCCGCTAAAGCCTTGGCAAACACCCGACACTTGGTCGTTGTCTGCTAAGTCGCGAAGTGCCATGTGCAATTCACTCACTTCCAAAATATTCACGTTCGGTAGTGGTAAATGGACAAATACATCAAAATGGCGCGCCAGTGCATCGGCGGCGCGGCCAATTGCTACGTTCGCCACTTCCATGTAGATATCGCGTCTGCGTAGTATTGGGAGATCTAAAGCGGTAGGGGTAACCATCTGAGGCTGCGTTGGCGGCTCAACAAGTTCACGTAAAATGCCTTTTAACGCTTCTTTATCGATCGGTTTTTGTAAAAACGCTTTAGCACCAAGATCCATGACCCTCTGCTGCGCTTTTGGTTGGATGTCACCGGAAACAACGACAACAGGTGTGTTATCACCTAAGCGTTGCATCTCTTCCAATGTGCCATAGCCATCTAGCTCTGGCATGGTCAAGTCGAGGAACATCAGTTTAAACTGGTTTTGAGCTAACTCTTCAAGTGCATTAAGCCCATGAACAGCAAAAGTTATATCTGCATTTAGAGAACTAGGCAGTGATCGAGCCATCTGCTTCCTTGCTAATGCAGAATCATCACATATAAGAACTGGGAACGACATAAATGCACCACCGACAAATTAAAGCTAATTTCGAGGAGTGTAACAGATCATTATCGTATCAGGTACGGGGTGAATGAATTTATATGTAGATTATTAATCAGATTGATGGGAAAAGCGGATATTCGATTATCTCTGATTATTCTTTATGAAAAACAATATGCTACAGAGATAGTAACAAGCCTTTTTATAAAGTAATTGCACTATTCCATGAAATGACTGCGATAACTTATAGAATAACAGCCTTATTAAGTAGCCTATTAAGGCTCAACTTGCCGATTCACGAAACAGCCATACATATTGATCGCCTAGACGTGTTGCTCGCCTACTACGCGTTTATCTGGTTGACGTTTATCCGTTTTACATAATGAGTACAAGGGAGCTAAAACTGATATGTAGGCCATAGAATCAGTAATGCGAAACGAATAACCACAGCAAACACCAGTAAAGCGATGCCCAGACGGTACCATTTGTATTCCGCAATATTCATTGGGATACGCTTATAAAACATCGTAATCACGCCTTTCCAATCACTACTGCGTCTTCCGTACTGCATCATGCTCGTCAAAACAAACAATGCACCAAGTACCAGCATTCCTTTCTCAGCCCAAAACAATCCAACTTCCATTTGTATTTTCCTTGATAAAACGGTGAGCGACTTAAATCATTCTAGCTACCTTTGCTTACGGTTTCTGTAAGACCAAGGTCTACATTACGAACTACGCAATTCAGGGCTTTTACCTGATAGCTGATAGCTGATAGCCCATTGTTGGTAATTAGAAATTGGTAACTGGTCATTGATAGTTTTTGGTCAGTATTACAAAGTTCATCGTTCAAGGTTTCATGGTAAAGGCGAGCATCACAAGCAGATCACGAATAAGCATGAGTCGAGAGATCCGGAGACTTACTATTCTTTTGAATGACACGCATCAGCTGGATAAGCAGCAGAATACCTGTCACACCTAAACCAACACCGATTCCGCCCCAGATTCCTGCCAATTCAAACTTAGACATCAAATACCAAGCCGCAGGCAAACCAAATACCCAGTAGCCAATGGCTGTCATTACCGTTGGCATAGAGACAATCTTCATGCCTCTTAACAAGTTAATTGCGAGCAACTGCCATGCATCGACAATAAAGCACAACGCAACCACCCAAATAACAGAGGCCAATAGCGAAGTCATTGCGCCCGTACCATCGTCGAGCTTGAAGAGAGACGCGATCATTTCCGGCCAGATGATGAACACGGCAGACAAGGCTACGCTCAAAACTGAAACCAATATAAAACTCAGAATCGAAGTTCTTTTGATGCCTTCGTAATTACCGGCACCGAAATCACGGCCAACCAAAATCGCCGCTGCTTGTGATAAACCGAAATTGAAGTTCCACGTAAAGCTTAAGCATTGCAGCAGGATTTGATGTAGTGCTAACGAAGCAATACTGATCGTCCCCGCCATCAGAGTCCCACCGTATATAAGGCCATGCTCAAGTAAAGCCGCTAGCCCAATAGGTAAACCCATCATTAATAAAGGGCTCATCAGCTTAATAGAGTACTCTTCGGTATTTAACCAAGGGGCGAATTGCTTGAACTCGTCACGTTTAAACACCCACACTGTGTATCCAACCATCACGATGAATGCCGCGATAGCCGTGCCTAACCCAAGCCCCGTTAAGCCCATGTCTAATTGGAAGGTTAGGAAGTAACTCACTGGCACATTCAGGATCACTGTGATTATCGACATCACCAGAATAGAACGCACATTGCCAAACGCACTGGTTAAGCCACGAAGTACCAACAAGATAAGCGAAGGCAACATCACCCACTTCAAAGCATGGACATATTCCATGGCTAAAGTGATCACTTCTGGTGGCTGTTTGGCTGCTTCTAATACCAACGGAGCAAACCAGAAGCTAGCCATTAAGGTCACGCTGAGCACGAATGCCAACATGGTTGCGCCTTTCACCGCCAATCTGATTTGTGTATTACCAAACTCAGGGCGAGCTACGCGCTGACCGTAAGCGATCGCAATCAAGTTCGCGACACACCCCACGGTGCTGCTCGCAATAATAAAGATGAAAAAGTAGATAGAGGCGCCTAAGCCACCAGCCGCAAGGGCTGACACACTGATACGCGACATCATCCAAACATCAGTAAGGACTAACGCCATAGAGATTAGCTGTGAAATGATCAAAGGGAATGCAAGAGTGAGTATTTTTTTCATGAGCGCCTCAGGTAATTTCGCCCAAAATACGATCGATGAAGCTGGCGTTCAATTGATAAATTTGCGACTCTAACATTCCATAAACTCATGCGAACGAATTATGACCCCATATCCTAGCTTGCCATCATCCCATAATGGCTTAAAAGCCTTCGAAGCTGCTGCAAGGCTGATGAGCTTTACGTTGGCCGCCGATGAACTGCATGTGACACAAAGTGCGATCAGCCGTCAGATTAAACAGCTTGAAGATGAGTTAAACGCATCATTGGTTATTCGTAAGCATCGAGCGATTGAACTAACAGAACAAGGTCACGATTTGTATGTGGCTTTACGTGAAAGCTATGCCAATGTCGAAACGGTTATTGCTTCTTGGGGCGAGCCAAAGCAGAAACGTATTGTGATCAAAGCGACTTTGAGTTTCGCGACGCGCGTATTGATCTCTAAAGTACGGGAATTAAACGAGCGTTATCAAGATTATGAAATCGTCATTGTGCCTGTGATTGAGGAAGACGAATCGATCAACAGCAGCGAATATGACCTGCTGATCTTTCACACGCGCTTCAAAAAACGCTATGACAAGGCACCTAACATCACCTTCTTACGTGAAGAGTTTATGGCGCCGGTCTGTTCGACTAGTTTAACGAACAAAGATACTGACCTCGATTCGCTCTTAACCTTACCAAGACTCCACCCGACCTTAGATCATCACGACTGGAAAGTGTGGCTGGCTGATGTCGAGTTCCCACCGAAAAAGCCCGTTAGAAATACCAGCTTCTTGTCTTTGGATATGGCACTCAGTGCTTGCTTGTCAGGTGAAGGCGTCACGGTGACGGATTTACTGTTGGTTTTACAGGATCTACAACGGGGCTTCTTGTACTGCCCTAAGGATGCAAAGATTCAACACAGTGCTTGGACTTACTTCATGCACCAGCGTACACACACGCCTATCATCAATGACCTTATTGAATGGCTGAGGGAAGAGACAGCCAAAGAGATTGAGTTGCTGAAATCACTCGCACAGCAATATCAATGGTTTGGTGTAATTGAGCAAGACAAAGGCTTTGGTCGACTCTCTTAAATTAAGCTATGATTCCCCTTCCCTCACCCGATTGATATTTTTATGCCTTCTTTCTCTGTTTCAATGATCCCTGTTGGGGTTAGGTTCATGATTCTCTCCGCTTTTGGGTTCGCACTGATGTCTGCTTGTGTGAAATACATCAGCAACTACGGGATACCTGTCTTTGAAATCGTTGCAGCAAGGGCTTTGGTGTCTTTGATCATCAGCTACATCGACGTAAAACGAAAAGGCATTTCGATCTGGGGTAATAACAAACCACTCTTGTTCGTGCGTGGTGCTGTCGGTACTGCGGCGTTAATGTGTGTTTACTACGCTGTAACCACTCTTCCGTTAGCAGAAGCAACTATCCTGCAATACGTACATCCCGTGTTTACCGCGTTGCTTGGCGTGTTGTTCTTAAAAGAGCGCGTGCAAAAGTCGACCATGATCTGCATAGCATTCTGCCTCGCGGGATTGCTGGTGATGGTACAACCAAGCATGAACAGTGGCGCAAACAGTGAATTACCCATGTTCAGCATTATGGTGGCGTTATTGGGCGCGTTTGGTAGCTCAATTGCTTATGTAATTGTGAGAAAGCTTAGCCAAACTGAAGATAGCTCGGTGATCATCTTCTATTTCCCGCTGGTTGCTCTTCCAATCTCAACAGCCCTGATCTGGAACGACTTTGTATGGCCGAGCTTATTCTTAACCGTTATGTTGGTTCTGGTCGGGATTTTCACTCAGATAGGCCAATACGGTTTAACCAAAGCGATGCAAACTCAAGCTGCCGGTAAAGCTTCTGCTTACTCATACGTTCAAATCGTATTCTCAGCGTTGTTAGGCGTGTGGATCTTCAATGAGATTCCATCAGTTTGGACTTACCTAGGTGGTGGCCTGATCGTAACAGGAGCCTTGATCAATGTGTTTGGCAAACAACTGTTAGTACCGTTTAAAGCTAAGTAAGCGACTAGCAGAGTAAATATCAGCTAGCCAATCAGCTAATAGATATAAAAAGGGCATTGCGGAATATTCCACAATGCCCTTTTCTGTGAGTCTTCCTAGCACCCTTTCTTAGACGTTTTATTTCGAACAATCTCGCTCTAGCACATCAACTCGATTGCGAGTTCTACTACGTGGCGTTGCGTAGCTTGGGATCATCGCTCAGGTATTCAACGAACTCGATTTCAAAGCCCGCAGGATCAACAAAGTAAACGTTTTTGCGATAAGGTTCTTCAGCTCCAGGTTTAGCAATTGGGAAACCCGCATCAATAAGGCGTTCAATCACGCTCTCGATATTGTTGGTTACATAAGCAAAATGCGCGAGACCGACAGAATGCCCAGCCAAATCTCTGTTTTCTCCTTCGCCGTGATCGCTCAACGCGATGTATTGGTATTCATCACCAAAATGTAGCCAGTTACGTGGCTTGCCAGACCATTCGCCTTGCCCTTCATCACGCACATACCAGTGAGGGAAAGCTGCTTTATAGAAAGTCAGCATCTCTGGGATATCTTTAACCACTAAATTTACATGTTCAAGTTGGATCATTCTTCTCTCCTTAAAGTATTCTCTTAAGCAACGTTGCATATCCTAATACCTCAAGTTAAGTTGAGGTAAAGAACTAATTTACGTTTATTTTCGAGAACGTCTTTAGAGTCCAAATGGCTCTGCTTTGACTACATACAAACTTTGAGTTTAGACGACCTAATCCAATGTAACTCTCTTGCCTCGTATTATGTTCTTTGTACTTAATACCAGTGACTTTATGGGAGGTGTTCTCTCCAAACCACACCTTCCACAAAGTGAACCGATGAAATGGATGTTGTATACAGGCCTCCCCTCAGTGATCGCAATGCAGAACCAAACCGTAGTTAATTGAAATACAAGCACTTAGCATTTTTTAGTCGACTGCGTAGCGGGAGTGATACATGGACAGCAGAATTACCATCAAAGAATTTCTCAGAGTGTTCGATTACCTTCGTTCAACGGGCGAACAGCTGGACAATAAATATCAATTAGGTGAGATGTTTGCTTGGCACGATTACGACGGTTACAACTGTTGGCTAAGCTACAGAGACGTTACGATAACCCTGATGTTCCACGGTTCATTAAAAATCGAATACGACAAAGCGTCGAATTATGAAGACTTCATCAACCGTTGTCTGACTATGCTTGCTACAGAGCCTTCTCCATAAGTACGAAAGGTCAACACGCCCTAATAACTAATGGATAAAATCATGCACGAAACTGACTTTAAAACGCACTTACTGCCTAAACGAATCGCTTCTTTGTGCCTAATACTCAGCCTTTCTTTTTTATGGTCTCAAGTATCTGTAGCAGGAATAGATATGATTGATTTTACACAAGCGAACGAACAGAAGAATTGGACAGCGACCAACGACAATGTGATGGGCGGCATCTCAACAGGCGGTCTTATTCATGATGGCGAGACGAGTCAATTTAAGGGCGAACTATCGTTAGAGAACAATGGTGGCTTCAGTTCAATCAATCGCTCTGTTGAAACACTAAGATCTGAAACGGACAGCGTAGAGTTGACGTTTGTGGGTGATGGTCGTACTTACCAATTAAGGTTCACAACGTGGATAGATGGAAACAGGACCAACTACAAGCACAACTTTGAGACAATTAAAGGTGAACAACTCAAGAAAACCTTCCGACTAAACGACTTTCAAGCGGTGTTTAGAGGTCGGTTACTCAACGAAGCTCCGGGGCTTAAAGCTCAACACATTAAACAGATCGGCTTTTTGATTGCAGACAAACAGCCTCTGCACTTCGAGCTAAACTTACTTCAGATTCAATTCAAAACCTCGCAAGAAACGGAGTAACGCTTTGTTGGAATAAGGTAAAGTCTGAATAAACCACAGACGAACAAAAGCCCCTGATATCTTACCGATTCGCGATAGATATCAGGGGCTTTCTATTCAAGCGTTCAAAAGATCAATGCTTCAAACCGTCAAAGATCTAAATCATTAACTATTAATATTTAATGGCTGTTTTTCCAATCGACGTACTGCTTTCAATACGTTGGTGCGCATCTTTCAGAGTTTCAATACTAAAACCATTCAACGTCGTCGTTAGTGTCGATTTAATGCGGCCTGCATCAATCAAGTTCGCAGCTTGGAATAAGATGTCTTGTTGCTTCTGGATATCGTCTGTGTTGAACAGTGAACGGGTAAACATCAGCTCCCACACAAAACCGACAGACTTACCTTGAAGCGCCGACAAATCAATTCCACCATCGAATTCCACAATCGAACTGATCATGCCTTGTGGTGCAATCAGCTCCACCATCGATTCCCAGTGCCCTTTGGTATCCGCAACATTAAAAATGTAATCGACATGCTGGATGCCTTGCTCGCGCACAGACTCAACCAAGTTACGGTGATTCACCACATGGTCTGCACCCATATCCCTTACCCACTGCTCGGTTTCAGGTCTTGAAGCCGTCGCAATGACAGTCAGGTTAGTCAGTTGGCTCGCCAATTGAATAGTGATTGAACCTACGCCACCAGCGCCACCAATAATCAGAATCGACTTTTGCTCTTCAGGACGAACACGCAAGCGGTCAAACAACGCTTCCCACGCAGTGAGTGTCGCTAGCGGCATCACAGCAGCAGCTTCATCAGAAAGGCTCTTTGGTGCTTTCGCCGCAATACGGTAATCAACGGCTTGGTATTCCGCGTTAGCTCCCATGCGAGTGACGTCACCAGCGTAGTAAACACGGTCACCTAATTCAAAACCTTCAACGTCTGTACCTTTACCGACAACTTCACCGACTGCGTCATAGCCCAGCACTTTAGGTTGTTCGAGTGTTTTATCCTTAGCACTACGAATACGAATTTTTGCGTCAGCAGGGTTGATAGAAGTCGCGCTCACTTTTACCAGCAAGTCATTATTTTTTAGTTCTGGCAGACTCGTTTCAAACTCAAATAAACTGTCTTGCTCTGTAATCGCAAATGACTGAGTAAATCCAATAGCTTTCATTTTTGATGGTACTGACATTGTGCTTTCTCCTTGAATTAGACGAGTTAATCTTAGTCAATTCTCACTCTAGATAAACCGTCTAACATTTGAATGATTTTCAAATATATTTTGATAATTAAGCGTATAAAGTTAGCTTAGAAGAGGTAAATAAGGGTTAACCCGCTTTGTGATTAGCAAAGATTTCAATACAATGTTTAGAACATTATCAAACACAGGTAGATAAGATGCTTCTTGAAGACTTACAGGTCATTTTAAAAGTGGCGGAGTTTCGCAGCATCACCGCAGCAGCCACCACCCTAGACATGCGTACTGCAACCGCGAGTGCTGCCGTCAAACGAGTTGAAGCCGCACTAGGCGCTGAACTGTTTGTAAGAACCACTCGCCATTTAAGGCTCTCTTCAGCAGGCGAACGCTATTTACCTGAGTGTGAACAGGCCTTGAAAATATTAGAGCAAGCCAAGCTCAGCATGCGCGAAGAGCTTGGTATTCTCGATGGAGAAATCCGCATTGCGCTTTCATCGGATCTAGGCCGCAACCTCATCACACCTTGGTTAGATGAGTTCTTGCTTGAATACCCTAAAGCATCACTTAGAACGAGCATCAGTGACAGTAATATCGATTTTTACCGTGACTCCGTTGATATGGCGCTTCGCTATGGCTCCCCTACTGACGCCAACACGTATGGTTTCAAGATCTGCGATGTGCCGAGAATATTGTGTGCGGCTCCTGAATATTTGGCTGAAATGGGAACACCAAAACACCCGAGTGACTTAGCTCAACATAATGGTTTGCTTTATCAGCTGCATGATATGTTGCAAGACGAATGGGTGTTTAACGATGGTAAGCAGGATCACAAAGTGAAGCTGAAAGGGAATCGTGCATCGAACGATGCTGACCTTGTTAGACGTTGGTGTGTTGCCGGTAAAGGCGTGGCGATAAAGTCTTGTTTAGATATGTCGAAGCATTTGCTTTCGGGCGAAGTGGTTAAAGTTATGCCTGAATTTAAACCAACACCAACCGAGTTGTGGTTAGTCTGCCCTAGTCGTCAATCCATCACACCAACGGTTCGCTTATTAAGAGATTTATTCCGCGAGAAAACCGCAGAGATCCTTTCTCAACTGAGCAAACAAAGCATTATAGATACTCAAAAGTCTTAGCGATCTAGAGATAAAAAAGGCGCTAGCGGACTTCAATCCGCTAACGCCTTTCTTCATTTGAACATCACACTGTATTAATGGATGTATCTACATTAATACTAATACTTTAATACGAGTGCTTAGTTTGACTCTTCTTCAACATCGCAATCAGCACAGCACTGAAGAGCAATTTCATGTTCGAAGGTGATTGTATCTTGGCCTTCTTCTAGAAGTTCTGCAATTTCATCCGCGACTTCTTGCTCATCATCAGCTTCAATTCCGCTCGCTAACTCTTCTTCTGAATAACCGAAGAAATTCAGTAATAGATACTCGCGAGCTTCGTCTTTGGTACAAACCACATTTGCTGAAAGATCAGGCGTAACTTCACCTTCCGCAAGTGTCTTTGTCACTTGCTCTAGAGCAGTATCTTTCATCGCAGGCGTTAACCAACCAAGATCAGTACTTACTGTCGTTTTTTTACAGTCGAAGCAAGGCAGTTGGTGAAAGTAGTATTGAAAGGTCGTCATAGGTAATTTCTTCTTTAAGTGTTGTATAGCGAGATTATGCGCGTTTTATAGCAAAATACTATCTCTATCAACACCAAAAATTGATTCGCTCTGATTATTTTAACCAGATGCACAGCAAGCCATACTGACAACTTTAATCATCGGCTATTTGCTTAAATCGCCACACACATCGGCGTATTGGATATAGGGTCACGAAATACGCTCGCTTTGAGATCAAAAACATCATTCAGCAATGTCTCGGTCATCACCTCATCGGGGGTGCCTTCAGCCACTAAACCACCTCTTTCTAAAACGATCAAATGATCGCAGTAACGGCTCGCTTGGTTCAGATCATGGAGCACAACCACCACCGTTTTTCCCTTGTCATTCATCTGCTGCATCAAGTTCATTAATTCAACTTGGTGAGACATATCAAGATAAGTGGTCGGCTCATCCAACATCACGACATCTGTGTCTTGCGCTATTATCATCGCTATCCATGCTCTTTGACGCTGCCCACCCGACAGTGACTCAATCGGTTTATCAGCAAACTCAAGTACGCCGGTATCACGCATTGCTTGTTCGACAATCGCTTGGTCTTCTTGCCCTAACCTTCCCCAATGGGACACATAAGGAGAACGGCCATATTCAACCAGTTTTCTGACCGAAATGCCTTCAGGGCTGACCAATATTTGCGGCAGAAGCGACAACGAACGCGCGAGCACTTTATCGCCATAGCTCGACAACGGTTTGTCTTCAAATAACACCTCTCCTGTCACCGGCTTATTGATCCTGACTAACGTCTTTAACAAGGTAGATTTACCACATCCATTGGGTCCAATTAAGGCTGTGATTTTTCCCTTTGGGATGGACACCGAAAGGTTCGGTATGATCGTTTGTTTGCCGTACGCGACGGAAAGATTCTGCGTTTTTAGCATGGTTACCAACCTCGATAGCGATAAAGAAGAAAGATGAAATAAGGCGCGCCAATCACAGAAGTAAGTACCCCTGCAGGTAATTCAATCGGTGGTTGTAGACCTCTTGCCAAGCCGTCGGCACAAGTAACCAAAATCGCGCCCACCAGAGCAGACGCCGGGATTAACAACTTATGATTATGCCCAAACAACAAGCGCGCTAAGTGAGGTGCTAATAAACCCACAAAACTGATCGTTCCAGCCACTGAAACGCTGACGCTGGCAAGCAACACAGCGGCCAATAGCGCAAGAGCTTGTATCTGTTTTGGCTTAGTACCCAATGTGGTGGCACTTTCCTCACCAAGCCCCATCACATCCAATCGCCAAGCAAGCCAAAATGCCATTGGCAACAACAAGAGCAATGCTCCCCAAATAAAGGGAACTTGCTGCCAATTTCGTCCCCAGAGGCTGCCGGTTAGCCATACCATCGCCGTGTTGATTTCGATGGGGTTAGTGACAAGCAAGAAGTCGATGCAACTCGCCAGAAACGCACTCACTGCAATACCAATCAAGGCCAACTTGGCGGGTGTTGGCCTTGACCACCATGCCAGTACCGCAATCAACCCAGCAGCCAATACCCCACCGAACATCGCCACCACAGGCAGTACGCTAACTGCCGCATTAGGGAACCACACTAAACTCGCAGTCGCAGCAAGCCCTGCCCCAGCGCTAATGCCCATAAGATCAGGCGATGCTAACGGGTTACGTATCACACCTTGCACTAATACGCCGGATAGCCCCAACCCTGCGCCCACGCTTATCGCGAGTAACATACGTGGTAGCCGATACTGATGGATAACAAAGTCGTCACTGGAAAAGGCGACCAAATGTTTGATGACTTGAGGAATAGAAAGTGACGCTGCACCGACAAACAAGCCCGCAGATGCCACTAATATGAGAACCCCTGATAACAAAACTATCTTAGTGTGATGGTGCATTAAGATCTCCTCGTCGCAATCAAAATAAAACAAGGTGTCCCAAGTAGGGCTGTAATAACACCAACCGGCGTTTCAGTCGGGAAAGCAATCGATCGTGACAACGCATCTGACCAAGACACTAATGCTGCACCTGCCATTGCGGAGATAGGAATCAGTAGATGGTAATTGTGCCCAACCATGGGCCGAACCAAATGAGGAACCAACAATCCTACAAAGCCAATGGGACCAGCGATAGCGACACTGGCACCCGCAAGCAACACGATAGCCAATCCACTCATGAGACGAGTAAGCCGGATATTACTGCCCAACCCCACAGCCACTTCTTCACCAAGCGCCAATAAGTTGAGGTTACGAGCAAGGCTAACAGCCAACACCAAACCAATCACTGCTGGCGGCCAAAGCTGTTGCCACTGTCCCTCATCCACGCTAGACAATGAACCGGTAAGCCAATGCAGCACGCTATAAGCCATATCATCAGCTAGAATCAACGCTGCTCGAGTTAACCCAATCAATAAAGCAGTAATGGCGATACCCGCTAAAACCAAACGTAACGGATGAGAACGTTCGGAGAAGAAGCCACCGAGGAGCATCACAGCACCACCGCCTAGCAATGCACCAAGAACAGCATTAAGGATCGGGTTTAAATCACTCACCACAGGTATGCCTATCGCAGCTAAAGCCATAAAACAGGCTGCGCCAGCGTTAATACCTAAAATTGATGGAGACGCAAGTGGGTTACGTGTTAATCCCTGCATCAACAGTCCGGCGACGGCTAAGCTTGCACCAATCAATAACCCAGCGTGAGCCCTTGGAGCTCTAAGTGTCGCCAATATTTGATGAGTCATATTGCTCTCATCAAACGCAAACCAATAGTGAACTAAGTCACTCAATGTTAGGGAGAAATTCGACCAACCTAGCATCGAGGCCACGTAACCAGACATCGCCAAACACGACACTAAAGCCGTAAATAACGTGACTCGCCACGACACTAATACCGTAAGCCACGACACTATAAGCGAACGTCGCTTACCTCTAGAGAGCAACATCGAACTCATGAACGATCCAAGATCTGCTCTAGATTTTTCGCCATTTGTTCTGCGGCCAACATGCCTCGATTCAATGACCATAGTGCTGGTGACACTTCCACCACTTGTTGATTCTTCGCGGATGTTAATACATTAAACAGTGGGTTTTTCTGCCAATCATCAACGATATTTGGATCTGAGTAAGCACCAAGGAGCAACCAGTCAGGATTTGTTTTCAACAACAACTCAAAGCTGGTTGGTAAGTACGCCTTGTCTGTCGGATCCACTATTGGGCTAGCAATACCTAATGTGGTGAGTACACCTCCTGCATACGAAGCAGGGCTATGTAGCCACATTCCTTTTTCCGACACAACAGCAAATTGGACAGTTTGTTTAAGCGAGAAATGACTTTTAAATTCCACCATGGCTTGTTGATGTTGGTGAATTCTTTGTTCCATTGCCGATTGCTTGTCGAGGGCGATACCGACCTTAAGCGCAGATTCCAAGTTCTCTTGATAAGTCTCTCCACGGCTTTTGAGCAGCAGAGTTGGTGCGATTCGCTGTAGATCTTGATAAACCGTACGATGACGCTCTGCATCGGCAATGATCAGGTCGGGCTTTAATACCGCAATGGCTTCTAGACTAGGCTGCGAACGCATCCCAACCGATTCCCATGGTTGCACTAATTCACGCACCGCCGGAATCACTCGCGAAGTATCATTGTCATCGGCAACACCAACCGGAGATACGCCTACCGCAGCTAACGCATCGACAAATGAGAACTCCAACACCACAACGCGTTGCGGGGTAGTCGCTATCTCAAACTGACCTTGCTCATCTTGAATGATCCTCGTTTTTGCTGAACTGGAGAATGAGAACAAGCTTAAAGCCAACAAAGCTAAGGTTATCGCTATCCTGCTGAATAAAAAATGCCTTTTGAATGACAGCAGTCCGTTCGGCAGCAGCCATTGATTCGAAAATAAAAGTCGAGAACTGTTTTCCATATTTATTTTTCCTTAAACACTAGAACCGTGAAAGTCGCCAATAATATTGGCGACTTATATTCGTTATTATTTTTAATCAATTACCGATTAGAACTGATAGTTCAGATCCAAAGTGTATGAACGCCCTGGCGCTGGATAGCGGCCAACCGGACTGGTATCAATACCGCGGAAGTAGTAGTCCTCAGCAAACAAATTGTTCACTGCAACATTCATGCGTAACTTACTGTTTTCATCTTTATACAAGTCTGAGCCTAGGTTTAAGTTCCATACCATGTAAGCAGGTACTTTACCTTTCGCACCCGATGCATCTTCAGCACTGGTATTGGCATTGTCAGAATAAGACTCACTGAAATAGTAACCTGATAAGGTCGTATCTACCCGGCTAAAGGCGTAAGTCGCATCCCAGCTAAGCTGATGCTCGGATGTGTAAGGAAGTTGCTTACCTTTGTTTGCACCTTCTGCCTCTATCGTCGCATCCAAATAGTTATAACCCGCGCCTAAACTCAGAGCTTGCATAGCCTGCGGAACATAACGACCTGAGAGCTCAATACCTTGATGAAGCGTTTTACCAATATTATCAAAGGTCTGTGTTCCGCTTTGCCATTGGAGTTGGTCTTCAAAATCAATGCGGTAGAGCGCAACATTAAAGCTAGTTGAATCTTGATTGTAACGAGCACCCAACTCGTAGTTCCATGCTAGCTCACTGCCCTCTTCACCCTTGCCTCGGATGTAAGCGATTTGTGGTGCGCGCAAAGATTTCTGCGCATTGGTGTACCCAACCCATTGCTCAGTTAAATGGTATGCCACGGTTAAGCCCGGCAACCACTCGGTCACTTTGTTGTCTGTACTCTGTACTTTACCTAAATCATTAAAGGTCATATCAATCGATTCGTAACGAATACCCGGAGTAACCTTTAGCACGTCGTTAAACAGGCCAACTTCATTGCTGATGTAACCTGCGAAAGCATCGGTATTCAAGTTCCAATCACGTGGTACTTTTGTTACCCCACCAGCAATTGGCGTTTGCGTTAGCTTGTAATCGATATCTTCATTTACATAGCGAGCACCCACAATCAAGTTTTGCGTCACCGTATTACCGTCAAAGTACATCGCTAACTTAGGTTCCACACCATAAACAGCGAATTCACGTGGTGAGGTACGAATATCTGTTGATGGTAATGCTGGATCCGCCCAGTGACCGCCTGCGCTATTAAAGCCCCATTGGAAGAAACGCTCAGAGTGGTGACCAAATGTTAGCACTTCCAATTCTGCGCCATCCGCAATATTCAAATCATGCAAATACTTCAGGCTCCAACGCGTTGATGTGCCTTTGTATTCGTCATATGGTCGCTTCGATTGAGTACGATCTTGCTGGTAATCTTTTGCCGATAAAGCGCCCGGCATTTGGGTGTCGGCATCGTAACGCTGAACGAATGCTTGTAGCTCCTGGGTATCACTGAGTAACCATTGCAACTTCGCTTGGAAGTTTTTTACATCCGTATCTGAATGATCACGGAAGCTTTCACCTTTTAGGAAGTTACCTTCCACTTGAAGTGCGAGCGTATCGGTTAACCAACCACCGGTACGTAGGTAAAAGTCATTCAGTGGTGTATTACCATCTTCAAATACCGTAAAGCGATTACTGATTTCCGTTTGCCATTGGTGTGGAATAGGCTTAGTCACCAAGTTGATCACACCACCCACGTTGTTTGGCCCGTACTGCACAGCAGCGCCACCACGTACGATATCAATTCGGTCAAGCATAGATAGCGTTGCTGGGAAAATAGATTGTCCGGTATGACCATAAGGCGCAAGAGTCAGTGGTACACCATCCATTAGAAATTGAGCATGACCACTGCGGCTCGCTTTCAAGCCGCGCACCGAGATGTTAGGCAATACACCCGTGCCCGTTTCGTCTTGAACCTTAATGCCCGGTACACTTTGAAATGCTGAATCAATAGAGAGTGCGCCAGTCTTTTTAATTTGTTCGTTAGTTAGAACGGTACGCGCTCCCGGATACTCTTTCACATCTTCTAATTCTGAATTACCGATCAAGCTGCCCGTCACGACAACCGTTTCCATGGTCGTCGTTTGCGGATCAGACGCAGCGAATGCACTCATGGAAGTCACTGAAGCGATGGCTGTTGCAAGTACGGTCAAGCGCAGTTTATGTTGCGCGTGGGGTTTACCATCCAAATTCTGGTAAGGCATGAAAATCTCCTAAGTAGGCAAATTAGGGTCAAAGGCTGTGCTTTTAAGTTATGCCAACGCTTTGACCCATTGGGCTAAACGACCTCAAAATGAGGCCAACTGTTCACTCACTCGTAGCGAACAAATCAATAGTTTTTCAGTTGAAATAGCTTTTAGAAATAAACTAAATCTTCGAGCAGAACTCGCTTTTAGAACTGATGGCCGTAGCTGATCATGAATTCAGCTGGCGCTCCGTAACCAATCTGGTTAGTACCCGACTTACCACTGGTTGCCCCGAGAATGTATTTCTCGCCAAGTACGTTATAAGCGTTCGCTTGAACTTTGTGACGACCCGTGGTGTACGCAGCCATCAAATCAACAGTGGTGTAATCACCTAATGCGACGGCTTCATTGTTGCCTGCGTAGCGGTCGCCTACGTATTTCACACCACCGCCCAAACGCCAGTTTTCGTATAATTGGTAAGTACTCCAGAGTGAGAACAGATGATCGGATACATCATTCGGCTTTTTACCTGTATCTTTATCTTCTGCATCTAAGTAGCTATAACCAACTGAAATATCCCACAACTCTGTAATCTGACCGCGAGCTTCCAGTTCAATACCTTGGTGACGTGCTTCAATCTTATTGATAACGTCGCCATTAATATTGGTTTGTGGTTGTTCTTGATCAATTTGGAAAATAGCGGCATTGAGCATCAAAGCGTTATCGAGTAAGTAAGCTTTCGCACCCACTTCTTTTAGATCGGTATGGAAGAATTCAGCCAGTTTAGGGTTGATATAAATACCGGAGTAAGGCAATTGCCACGAACGAGCTAAGCTTGCGTATACCGACATATCGTTGTTGATACGATAGACCAAGCCACCACGGTAGCTCACTTTGTTATCGTCTAGGTTCTCTTGAGCTTTACCGGCTTTTTGCTGTTCAAGATCCATAGAGTCGTAACGCACATTGCCTATCACCGATAGATCACCCAAGGTGTAAACGTCTTGAAGGTAGATACCCGCCGTCGTCGTTGTGTTATCACGGAAAGGCTTAAAACCCGGATCAGGCGTTGCTCCTACGACGGGGTTATAGATATGTTTCGGAGGTAAGGTTTTATCGCTTGCTAGCGTTAAATCGATATTGATCTGGTTATAACCCGCACCAATCATCATTTGGTTAGAATCGGTTTCCCACACTAACTCGGTTTGCATTGTTGTTGTGGTACGAGGGTCATAACCGAAATTGTTCACGGTCTGAGAAACTTTATCTCCCGTCACAGTACCTTGACGCGTGCCCTTTTGCTCAAGTTCGATATGATTGTATGCCGCTCGGTTTGTCCATACCCACTCGCTATTCAAGCGCCACTCATAATTAATGCCAACACGCAGGCTATCGGACTCTTGATAATCGTTAGTGCCACCGTAGAAAGAACTCTCAGAGACATCGACAGGTTTGCCATTTTTGGATGGAACACCACGATATGGCACCAGCTCTTGGTGTGCATATTCGACATCTAAGTCAACGGTATGCCCTTCAGCTGGCAGCACTCGAATGGTTGGTGCAATAAAGAAATCATTAGAATCGACATGGTTTACATACGAATCAGCCTGTCGGTGTTCCAGGTTAATACGTCCATTGACCTTATCTGAAAACGCCATTGAGCTATCCACCTGCCCTACAAATTGGCTGTTACTGCCAACACTGCCGTTCACATTGGTAAAATTGTCGCCATTCGCTCGCTTGGTGACTAAGTTAATGATGCCGCCAGCAGAGCCCCTACCATACAGAGCACCTGCAGGGCCTTTTACCACTTCAACACGCTCAATATTGGATAGGCTTCGATACGACTGTAAAGTTCCATCATCACGCATGCCATCACGATACATATCATTCAGTGCATCAAAGCCACGAATTACAAATTGGTCTCGACTACCTTCACCTAAAGTATTATTAACACCAGCAACACCATCAAGAGCATCCACTAAACGGACCGCACCACGGTCTTCCATCTCTGTTTTAGTGACCACTGAAACGGCTTGTGGGACATCGAGCCATTCGACATCCGTTTTGGTACCCGATTGCGGCATGTGCTCCGCGTAGCCTTCGTACTGATGACCAATAACTTGCACGGTTTCATCCACCGTTACTTCTTCTGAAGCCATTGCATTCGACACGGTAGCCACTGTGGTTAATGCACCTCCAATAGCCAAGGCAAGAGGGGTGAAAGCCAATCTAACGTTCATATTCTAATTCCGGTTTAGTTTATAAATCACAACGGATGCGAATAAGAACAAATATCATTTATATTTGTAATATATATTTTGCCGCCTACCCCTCCAGCACGATATGCAACATTGTTATTTACAAAATAATCAATAAAAACAAAGTTATAAAAAGAACAAGCCTCTTAAGACATTGGATAATGTCGTATAAAAGTAGGTAAAAACGAGGTTCGACGGTTGGGAATATTCAGAAAAAATACTTTTAGATAAAGAGAAATAAAGCAAATAAAGAAAGGTTTGAGCAAGGTAACGGATGGGGTTAATACCCTTTAGTACGGTGTGCCTATTAACTGGTCACACCTCAAAATAAGGTTCAATAATTCAAGACAACAACGGAAATGCGACTGGAGTTATTGCATCTACAAAGAACCTAGCTTAGTGGCTTATGTTGACTAACAAGTATGACTAGCAAAGAAACAATTCCATATTCTCATAATTTTGCGTTCTCGCAGAAACGGTAATTAAATTAACGAAGGTCTACCTGAATAGAGATGATGATTAGCGTGTAGTTTCATGTAAGGGACCCCGAACAAGAAACAAAAAAGCGAGCCACTAGGGCTCGCTTTCACATTGTCTATATTTTATTAAGCGGCTGCTTGGATTACAGAAGTTCTACCGACTGTTGAGCAATTACGAATTCTTCATTGGTTGGAATAACCATTGCTACTGCGCCAAGCATTTCAGATTTAGCGATGATGCCTTCAGCGCCAAAGCGAGCGGCTTCATTGCCTGCTACGTCTTCAACAAAACCAAGAATCTTAAGGTTGCTTAGGATCTCACGACGAATTGGTAGAGAGTTCTCACCGATACCGCCTGTGAAGATGATGCCGTCTAAAGAATCTAGCGTTGCAAGGTAAGAAGCAACGTATTTAGCAACGCGGTAAGTAAACACCTCGAAAGCAAGCTTAGCGCCTTCGTGGCCCTCTTCCATCGCTTCTAGAATGCCACGAGCATCGCTCGTTAGACCAGACACGCCAAGGAAACCAGACTCCTTGTTTAGAGAGTTAAATACTTGCTCTTGTGACCAACCTTTCTTTAGTAGGTACTCGATGATACCAGGGTCTAAGTCACCACAACGTGTGCCCATCATAAGGCCAGAAAGCGGTGTGAAGCCCATTGACGTATCAACACTGTTACCATCTTTGATAGCACATACAGATGCACCGTTACCTAGGTGAACAGAGATGAAGCTAGCTTGTTCAACTGGCTTGTTGACCATTTTCGCAGCTTCACGGCTAACGAAGTAGTGGCTCGTACCGTGGAAACCGTAACGACGAACACCGAAGTCTGTGTATAGTTCTTTTGCGATTGCACCAGTAAATGCACGTTGTGGCATTGTTTGGTGGAAAGCCGTATCAAATACAGCAAATTGAGGTAAAGAAGGGAAAGCTTCAATCGCAGCGCGGATGCCGATAGCACCTGCAGGGTTATGAAGTGGAGCTAGGTCAGATAGGCTCTCAATCTCACTCGTTACTTCTTCAGTAATTCGAACCGTTTGAGTGAACTTCTCGCCACCGTGAACGATACGGTGACCAATAGCCACTATATCAGCAGTGAAGCCTAGATCTTCCATCAACCCAACCAGTTTGCCAATGGCAATTTTGTGGTGGTTATCTTCACCTTGAATGGCAATTTCAGTTTTCTCGCCTTGATATTTCCAGCTCATACGAGCATCTTCAAGACCAAAACACTCCCCTAAGCCACTCAATACGGCTTCACCAGAAACAGAATCAATAACAGCAAATTTTAGGGATGAACTACCCGAGTTAATAACCAGAACAAACGAATTAGGCATTGAATATGAATCCTGTTTCATTGCGAATTGGATGAAGTGTTTACTTCAATTTTAGTTAAGCCCATTATTCAATAATTTTTGAATCTTTCAACTTTTGTTTTGCAAAAAGCACCAAATGAACACAATTAAGTTGATCTGAGTCATTATTTTATTTATTTCGAGAGCGAAATTAAAAAATAGTTGAATATGACAGTTGGTTAATAAACGAAGTAAAGGACTGCTCACACTAGGGCGTGTTGACCTTTCGAGGTTAAATTTTGTTCGAGATAAAAGCGTTTTAATCGCGGCGAGGGGGAAGTAACCTAGTCATTCTAAGCAAATCTCCCTCAACAAAGAGTAAAACGCTTTTTGCGGGGGCGCCCAGCTCGAACCCTTCGGGCAGCGTTTGCTGGTCATTTCTACTACGTTATCGGCTTCTCATGTAGACCAGCTACACATCAAAGCCTCTGCCTTGCATAAATACCCAGCAACTCGCTGCAAAAACCAGCTCGAAAGATCAACACGCCCTAATTTCTACTCGATGAAGTTAACTAGAGTGAATCGAACCAATGCACGTATTCCCCTAGCCCCCTTCCCTTTTGTCTGCTTATCATTACCGATAACTTTTTGCTCGATTTCTCAATTGCTCAATGTTTGCATCAAGAAGATCACAAGAGTTGGGAATAGTGAACGACGAAGTCCGATCTTCTTTTAATTGCATTCGAGTACAACTCTACGAATAAATGAACTGTAACGTCGCTTAGATAGCCTTCACTCATTGTTTTAGTATCTTGTAGCAAGTTATTTCAATATAGACTTAGAACGCGATACAGCTAAGTTTAGGCGCTAACATTAGATATAGGGACGACGTTTAGTTGAAGTAAGCTGCCGAATATATAGAACTAACCAAAGCTTAAGTTCAAATAGCAGGCACAAAAAAGCCGAGCACTAAGCTCGGCTTTTAAATTCGCTATTTAAGCTATTCACCTATAAGCACTTGGCTTGTAAGTTTCACTTAAAACTAAAGGTTGATTAACCTTCGTTGCGCTCTGGACGACGACCGCGGTTGCCGCCATTGCCTGCTGCGTTGCCATGGCCACGTTCGCCACGGTGGTTACCACGGTGATCGCCACCACGGTTACGGTCAAAGCGACGTTCGCCATCACGACCACCAGCAGAGTTACCATCACGTGCGCCGTCACGGTTGCCACGGTAGCCACCACGACCGCCATTGCCACCTTCACGGTTACCACCTTCGCGATTACCGCCTTCACGGTTACCACGGTAGCCGCCACCATCACGACCGCCACGACCGCCGCCACGGTTGCCATCACGACCACCGCCGCCACGACGAGGCTCACGGAAGTCGTTGAAATCAACAACTACAGCGCCAGCTTCTTTTTGACGAATGCGAAGTTTGCTTAGCTTACCAGCAGTTTCAGAGTTCATTGCTTTTGGCAGTTGAACGTAAGTAGAACCTTGGTCTAGTTTGATAGCACCGATAGAACCTTTAGTTAGGCCTAGTTCGTTTGCTAGTGCGCCAACGATGTCTTTAACCTGAACGCCTTGCTCACGGCCAACTTGTAGTTGGTACGTATCCCAATCTTGAGTATTGAAGTTACGTCCACCACCGTCACGGCCATTGTCACGATCTTCACGACGCTCTTTGCGACGGTTCTTATCACGCTCAATAGCAGCGATCATTGGGTCTTCGCCAACGTAGAATAGAGGGCTCTTACCTTGCTGACGCTTAAGAAGCATTGCAGCTAGAGTAGCAGCATCAACTTCTAGAGATTCTTGTAGTGTAGAGATTAAACCTGCGAAGTTTTCTAGAGCTTTGCTCTCTTTCTCAGTTTCAAGCTCAGCACCAAGCTTAGCAACACGTGCAGCAGCAACTTCGTCACGTTGTGGAAGTTGGATTTCTTCCATTTGAGACTTAGTTACACGCTCGATAGTGCGAAGCATACGAATTTGGTTAGTGCGAACTAGTAGGATCGCTTTACCTTTACGTCCAGCACGGCCAGTACGACCAATACGGTGGATGTAAGATTCAACATCAAATGGGATGTCGTAGTTGAATACGTGAGTGATACGTGGAACATCAAGACCACGTGCTACAACGTCAGTTGCAACTAGGATATCGATAACACCTTGTTTGATGTGATCAACAGTGCGCTCACGTAGAGACTGAGGAATATCACCGTGCAGTGCAGCAGCTTTGAAGCCACGAGCAGATAGCCAATCAGCTAGACGCTCAGTGTCTTGACGAGTACGTACGAATACGATTGACGCGTCAGTTTCTTCAGTTTCAAGAAGACGAGACATTGCTTCGTCTTTTTCTACGCCTTTAACAACCCAGTAGTTCTGCGCTACTTTGTCAACTGTGTGGTTAGTACCAGCAACGTCAACTTTAGCCGGGTTACGTAGGTAACGGTCAACAATAGTCTTAACCATTGGAGGCATAGTCGCAGAGAAAAGTACACGTTGTGCAGATTCTGGAGCTTGCTCTAGGATCCAAGTAACGTCATCTACGAAGCCCATTTTTAGCATTTCATCTGCTTCATCAAGAACAAATGTGTGTGCTTCATCTAGGTGTAGACGGTCACGAGTTAGTAAGTCTTTAACACGACCTGGAGTACCAACAACAATGTGAGCACCGCGGCTTAGAGCGCGCATTTGGTCAACAATTGAAGCGCCACCGTAGATTTCAAGAACTTTAAGACCTTTGATATCACGGCCTAGGTTTTTGATTTCCGCAGCAACTTGAATCGCTAGCTCACGAGTCGGAGCCATGATGATTGCTTGTGGTTTATGTTGGTTCAGGTTGATTTTGTTAAGTAAAGGCAGAGAGAATGCTGCTGTTTTACCAGTACCAGTCTGTGCTTTACCTAGTGCGTCACGGCCTTCAAGAAGAAGAGGAATAGCTGCTGCTTGGATTGGAGTCGGAGAAACGAAACCCATGCTATCAAGAGCTGAAAGAATGTTTTCGTTTAGGGCTAATTCATTAAATTGAATTACAGATTCGGACATTGGGATCCCACTATATATAAGTAAACAAAAGGTCCCGGGAGCTCTATCAATTCCAATACTGATCCAATCAGATACTGATTCCATTCAGAGTTACGAAGCAGTAATAAAACACTTCAAGCCATTAGGGACGTCTAAGGGAGGCGGATTATTCCTTAAATGCATAAAAAAAGCCAGAAAAAATTGAAATACATCACATATTTTTCGGTTTTACATCAACACTGGCTATCATATCGTCAAAACTTGATGAATATCTCGTCACAGCACCAAACTTCTAGCAAATTGACCTAGTTAAATAAGAGGGCAATTAATTTACGCTCACTTCGCCTTTAAGTAGTAATCAAGCCTCGCAATGATTATAGTGTGCTCAATTGTCCTCGATAGATAAAAGTCAAATGTTTCAAGATAATCCTCTACTCGCTCAACTCAAACAGCAAATCCAAGAAACTCTCCCTAAAAAGGAAGGTACGATCAAAGCCACTGAAAAAGGGTTTGGTTTTCTCGAAGTCGATAGCAAAACTAGCTTCTTCATCCCACCGCCGTACATGAAAAAATGTGTGCACGGTGACAAGGTGATTGCCATCATTCGCACTGAGAAAGAGCGCGAAGTTGCAGAGCCAGAGGAGTTGATTGAACAGGGTCTTACTCGCTTTATTGCACGAGTTAAGCTTTTCAAAGGTCGATTGAACGTTGTTCCAGATCACCCGCAACTGAAAAAACTGCAGCTTAAAGCGAAAGCACAGAAGGGTTTGAACCCTGAAACGCTTAAAGAAGGCGACTGGGTTGTTGCTCATATCGTTCAACACCCGTTAAAAAGTGACAACGGCTTCTTGGCTCAGATCTCTGAGAAAATCACAGACGCTGATGACAAAATCGCGCCTTGGTGGGTAACGCTAGCGCAAAATGACCTACCAAACAGCGAACCTGAAGGCATCGACGACTGGCAGATCAAAGACGACGCTGATCTTGAACGTGTAGACATGACTCACGTCCCTTTTGTGACTATCGATGGCGAAAGCACAAAAGATATGGACGATGCGCTTTACGCTAAGAAGAAAGAGAGCGGTGATTTTGAATTGACTATCGCAATTGCTGATCCTACCGCTTACATCTCTCCAGATGATGCAATGGATAAAGTGGCTCGCGAGCGTGGTTTCACTATTTACCTGCCTGGTCGTAACATCCCAATGTTGCCTCGCGATCTAGCTGACAACTTATGTTCACTCATAGAGAACGAAGTTCGCCCAGCACTTTGCTGCACAGTAACGGTATCTAAAGATGGTGTTATCGGTGATGACATTAGCTTCTTCGCTGCAAACATCAAATCTCACGCTCGTCTTGCTTACGACCACGTATCAGACTGGCTAGAAACAGGAGCATCAGAGAAATGGCAACCGTCAGAAGAGATTGCTGCAATTGTTTCTGATCTTCACCAATTTGCTCAAGCACGTTCAGCGTGGCGTTCTGCAAATGCGGTTGTGTTCCCAGATCGCCCTGACTACCGCTTTGAACTAAGCGAAGACAACGATGTTGTCGCTATCCACGCGGACATGCGTCGTAGCGCAAACAAGTTGGTTGAAGAGTCGATGATCAGCGCGAACATCTGTGCCGGTCGAGTATTAAAAGAAAGCTTTAACCAAGGTGTCTTTAACTGTCACTCTGGTTTTAAAGCTGAGAAAGTAGCAGACGTTCTGGAGCTGGTTAACCCAGAAGCAGAAACACCGTTTACAGAAGAGCAGATCGTTTCTCTGGAAGGTTTTGCTACTCTGCGTCGTTGGTTAGGTTCTTTAGACAACAGCTACTACGATAACCGTATTCGTAAATTCCAAGCGTACAGCGAGATCAGCAATGAACCTGCGCCGCACTACGCGATGGGCTTAGACATTTATGCGACGTGGACTTCTCCAATTCGTAAATACGGTGACATGATTAACCACCGTATGCTTAAAGCACACATATTAGGTAAAGCACCGATTCAAACACCAGACGAAACCATTGGTGATGAACTTGCTCTGCACCGCCGTCACCACGGTATGGCTGAACGTAACGTTGGCGATTGGTTGTATGCTCGTACTCTAGCGAACGCTCCAGTTGAAGAAACTCGTTTCCAAGCAGAGATTTTCGACATTAACCGCGCAGGTATGCGTGTACGCCTACTTGACAATGGTGCAGCGGCGTTTATCCCTGGCTCTCTCATTCTTGATAATAAAGAGAGAATAGAGTGCAACGGTGATATGGGTACTGTATCTATCGATAAAGAAATGGTATACAAACTGGGAGACGTTTTAGAAGTAGTTCTCTCAGAAGTTAATCAGGAAAACCGTAACTTGGTAGCAAAACCTACACAAGTTTTTGCGGACTTGCCTAGCGAGCCTGAAACAACAAATGAAACCGAAGCCTAATTTCTAATAGGTTTACTTCTAAAGGCGCTAATTATTAGCGCCTTTTTTGTAAATGTCTCATGCTTAAACAATACTTAAAAAAGCAATTAATCTACAACGCCAAAGAAGTTCACTATGCCATCAATCACGGTCACTCAATTCAGAAACTTTATTCCCAGGAAACGCGAACGCTACCCCGCCTCTAAAAACGGTATTTTTATGGTATCGAAAGGAAGCATATTTTTTATGCTGCCCAATGGCACTCAAGCCTCGTTAAAAGCTGGAGATTTCACGCTTTACAATTCTGGTCAGATTAAAGACATCACGGTCGACACTGAAAATGGTGAGTTTAGTGCGATTTGCTTAGATTTTGATTTGGCAATTTTCCAAAAGTTCATAAATCAGTTCAGTGATTTAGAATCCACTCAAACTCCAGATAATTACATTAAGTTCAATCAAACGGATACCGAAATCTGCCAATTGAAAGAGCTCATCATGTCTCTGGCCAATTCATCGACTCAGAATGATTACGCACTCACCCAGCTAGGCTTAGGTTTGCTGTCTTTAATGGTTGAGCAGTATCCGGAACTATTAACGATTATTAGCCGAATTTCTAGATTGACGGTGACACAAAAGGTCATCCATTACATTGAACAGAATATAGAAAATAATATCTCACTCGATACCCTAGCCAGCTATATGGGGATGTCACCAGCCACACTTAAACGCCGTTTATCGGCGGAAGACCTTTCGTTTTCAAACCTCTTGAAGATAAAGCGAATCGCCCACGCAGCCACACAGCTCAGAACATCGAACAAATCGATTACTCAAATTGCTTATGAATCCGGATTTAAAAGTGCGGCGCATTTTAGTACCGCCTTTAAAACCTATCACGGCAAAACACCAAAAGATTTCCGGTCTTTGGTTTCACAATCTTATTAATACCAATCGTAGTAAATCACTGATCACTTACTCACTGTGATTGGTATAACTACGCAATCTTATTGGCATAATTTGAAGTGACATCCATCATTTATAGTGATGCGGATAGTTTTAGTAACATAGATCGTTTTACTGACGCAGATAAGCTTTATTAACGTAGACTGTTTTTAGTGACTCAGATAGGTTGTAATGTGGTGAGTTAAAAAAAGTTGTTCGTTTTAGGTATCAAGCCCCTCGCAAACATCTCAACAGAATAATCACGACCAGAAGTACGATTTAGGGTCTTTTTCTATTTCAGACAAAATAGCATCAAGATCCTTCGATTGAGGTAAGTAAGGATAAGGCCCCCAATTTACTGAATCGGTTTTTACATCACCTTCTAGCGGCACCATTACCAACCAACATGACAGTGACTCATCAAAACTAACGCAGGCGATCTCATTTGTGTAATCGCTATGAGATGAGTCGAGCAGATAATGAGCCTGAGAAAACAGCACACCACCCTCACACTCTTCATAAAGGGATTTGCCTAGCTCGACAGGTAAACTGCGATTTCGAGATGTACAGAGCTTCTCAGCTCCAATTAAAAGACGATTCAGTTCGATATGAATGACGGACATAACACCTCTTGTAACTTCATAGAAACTTCTAAGTAGTGAATTCCTTTGTTTAGCTTAGGACTCAACCAACATTTTAGCGAACTAGCGCAAACAAAATACCCGTCCTGCTCCCAGAAACGAATCCTGCTTTTGTAAACCTAACTCGCTTTCACTCATCAAGCTAATAGCGACACATTGAGCGGATAGAATTTCACAAAATTGTCATATAACCGACCTATCATAGCCGGCAAATGTTATTAACTAGGAGTTGTTTATGTTACGAGTCGCGCTTGCCTCTCTTTTATCCTTAGCCCTGTCTTCTCACGCTGCTTTTGCACAAGAAACCAATATTTCGGGCTCCACTTCGGTATCACGTGTGATGGATGTATTGGCTGAGGAGTACAACAAGACTCACCCTGATAACTATATTGCGGTTCAAGGCATCGGTTCTACAGCGGGTATTACCATGGTCAATAAAGGTGTCGCTGATATTGGTATGAGCTCACGTTACTTAACTGACCGCGAACAGGGCGAAAAATTGAAGGTATTTCCAATTGCCTTTGACGGCCTAGCCGTCGTGACTAACCGTTCAAACGGTGTAAGCAACGTTACACGTGAACAGCTATTCGATATCTACAAAGGAAAAATCACAAACTGGAAAGCCATAGGTGGTGCGGATCAACCTATCGCAGTTGTAACTCGTGAAGCTTCTTCTGGTTCACGTTACAGCTTCGAGAGCTTACTTGGTTTGACAAAAATCATTAACGACCGTCTAGTGTCTGACATCAACCCAAATAACTTGGTTGTAAACAGCAACAGCATGGTAAAAACGATTGTTAACCATAACCCACATGCGATTGGATTCATCTCTGTTGGCTCTATCGACCGTTCGATCAAAGCAATCACATTTGAAGGCGTTGAGCCGACATCTAAGAACATCGCCAACCACAGTTATGAATTGGCTCGCCCATTCTTATTGCTGCACAAAACTGAATCAGTTTCTGACGAGAGCAAAGATTTCATTAAGTTCGTGAAGTCAAAACAAGGGCAAGATCTTATCGAAGAGTACGGTTACACGCGCATCAAGTAACTATAAACGCATTAAGTAGCTACAAACACATTAAGTAACTACACGCGTATCAAGTAAGATAACGACTTTTGTGATGTTGTTAGGATGCTGATGATATCGCCTTGATAGACAAAAACAAAAAGAGAGAGCCTTAAGCTCTCTCTTTTTTTGAATCTATAATCTTCGCTAAAAGCAATTCTACTTATAAAAAAGCTCTAGAAGTGAAGTTGAATCACCGAAACAATCACAGCACCAGGACGACGGATGCCTTCGATCTCTACGCGGATTTCGCGTTCAATCTCTAGGCCTTTCTTAATTGGCGTTACTTTTGTTAGCGTACTTTTAGCGCGAACGTTACTGCCCGATTTTACAGGGTATGGGAAACGTACTTGGTTAAGACCAATGTTTACAACCATCTTCGCCGTTGGGAATTGAGATTTGTCAGGATCAACACTGTCTGTCAGTCGAGGAAGCAGAGACAAAGTCAGAAAACCATGTGCAATGGTTGTTTTGAACGGAGAATCTGTTTCAGCCTTAGAAGGCTCTGTATGAATCCACTGCATATCTTCAGTAACGAGGCCAAACTGGTTGATTCTGTCTTGGCTTACATTGATCCAATCACCAGTATGGATCACTTCACCGATCTGCTGTTCAAGCTCATCAAATACAAGTTGTGCTTCTGGCTTAAGTACGATCTGTGGTTCAACAGGCATCTCTGGCGCATCTTCATTGACAGCAGGTTTGTGGTGATCACGAACCCACGCAAAGAAATGACTATTTTGCGTGCGATTCAGAAAGTCTCCCCAGTAATCTCTAAGAGCTGGAGACATCCATTGCATAAACTCTGAGTGTTGCGAAGACACGCTGTCGCCTCGGTGTTTAAATAAATCAATGACTTTCATAAGAACCTCAATGCACAAAATATTTCAATATAACTTGGTAATTTTGAAACACTTCACACTATTGTGCAAATACTTTCGAGCATACAAGTGTTAGCCGAACACTTATATATCCAACAAAAACAACAACCTAAGAATAAAACACCATTTTATTGGAGAGCTTTAATTGGAGTATTAACTCTACCTTATAATAAACATTTCATTATATAAACAGATTCTTTATTCACAAGTGGAATAAAAAAGGCTTAGCACAATGCTAAGCCTTCGTTTTTACAAGAAATTAATTACCAAGGAGAAACCTTGTAAAGGGCTCATCCTACAAGACACTAACTTCCCTATTCATCGTCCAGTGGAATCAACTTGGTATTGCCACCGTGTGCCTTCTCACGCTTACGTTGCACGAATGCATAGAAGCCAGGGATTAGGAACGTACCCGCTAACAACACACATAGCAGGCCACCAATCAGAGAAATACCCAATGAGTTTTGACTCACGTGACCAGCACCCGCAGCGAAGATAAGCGGGAATATACCTAAGATGAATGACCAAGACGTCATGTTCACAGCACGAAAACGCAGCGTACCGCCCTTCACCGCCGCATCTTCAATCGGTGCGTCTTTCTCTTCACGCTCAACCTTTGCGAATTCCACAATCAAGATTGCGTTCTTCGCGGCCAAAGCTATCAATAGAACCAAACCAATTTGTGCATAGAGATTCAGCGGTGTGCCTGTCAGGTTCAGCGCCAAGAAAGAACCTAAGGTTGCAATCGGTACCACTAAGATAATCGCTATAGGGATTGTCCAACTCTCGTACTGCGCCACCATGAACAGATAGATGAAGATCAGAGCCAGTGCAAAAGCAAAGATCGCTTGGTTGCCTGCCAATACTTCTTGATAAGCCATGCCTGTCCATTCGTACTGGTAGCCTTGAGGCAGCACGTCAGCTGCGACACGTTCCATTGCAGCAATCGCATCACCGCTTGAGTAACCCGGTGCTGGTTGGCCTTGAATCACCGCACTGCGGTACATGTTGTAACGCCATGCTACGTCTGGTTCAAAGATCTGATCGTAAGTCACCAATGTGCTTAACGGGATCATCTCGCCATTAGACGAACGCACGTGGAATCGTTGTAGGTCATCCATGCTGCTACGGTGTTCACTGTCTGCTTGCATGGTGACACGGAAATTCTTACCAAACATGGTGAAGTCATTCACGTACATTGACCCAAGATTGCCTTGTAGCGTTTGGAATATTTCCGATAGGGGAATACCTAGCTGTTGCGCTTTCTCACGATCAATATCGACATAGTAGTGAGGTACATTGGCGCGGAAGGTACTGAAGGTATGTGAAATCTCAGGCTGTTTATTTGCCTCAGCAATCACGTCATTCATTACCATCGCCAGATCAGTGCGGCTACGACCTAATGTATCTTCGAGAACAAACTCAAAACCAGACGCAGCACCCATGCCCGGTACGGCTGGAGGTCCCATTGCAAATACAATCGCCTGAGGCAGTTCTGTTGCCGCTCGGCCATTAATACGTTGTGAGATAGCTTGCGCTGAATGTTGACCGTCTAGTGCGTTACGCATTTCCCAATCGTGGAGCTTGATGAACATCGACGCACCATTCGAAGCTGAAGCGCCCGTCATGAATGCATAGCCGTTAACCAGTGTCACACCATCTACGCCCGGCTCTTGCTCAACCATCTCTAGTAACTGCTCTGTCACATCTTCTGTACGAGACAGCGATGCCGCGTCAGGAAGCTGCACGTTAACCAGCAAGATGCCTTTATCTTCTTGAGGTACGAAAGCCGTAGACGTGGTTTTCGCAAAGTAAGTTACCGCTGCTAGTGCCACAACAAAGAAGGTAAACAGCAGAACACCCTTTTTCACAAGGAAGCCTGCAATTTGACCGTATTTGTTGGTTACAGATTCAAGACCACGGTTAAACGCTTGGTACCAACGTGCTGTGTTACCACCGCCCTGCTTAAGAACCAATGAACACAATGCTGGTGACAGCGTTAGAGCGTTAATAGAAGAGATCACAACCGCAATACAGATGGTCAGAGCGAACTGACGATACATAATGCCGGTAATACCTGGCAGCATCGCTACTGGGATGAATACCGCTAACAGAACCAAGGTTGAGGTAACAATTGGCCCCGTAACTTCTTTCATTGCGATAAGCGTTGCTTTTCGCGGTGAAATGGTAGGATCTTTGGCCATCGTAGTATCTACGTTCTCGATAACCAAGATCGCATCATCTACTACGATACCTATCGCCAAAATCAAACCAAACAGGGTTACTGTGTTGATGGTAAAGCCGGTCATCTGCATGACCGCAAAAGTACCAATCAAAGATACCGGAATCGCAACCACCGGAATCAAGGTCGCACGGGCACTGCCCAAGAACAAGTACGTTACTGCGATAACCAGCAAAATTGCTTCGATGAGTGTTTTAACTACACCTTTAATCGACTCAGCAACGAAGAGTGTGGTGTCGTAACTCGCCTCGTAAGCAACGCCTTCAGGGAAATTTTTGCTTAGGTTGTCTAGCATCGCCATGACTGCTTTACCACTTTCCAGCGCATTAGCGTCTGACTGAAGTGACAGCGTTACGATTGAAGCGTCTTGACCACGGTATTTACCGTTACCATCGTAGAACTTTTTACCTAACTCAACACGTGCAACGTCTTTTAAATAAACCGTTGAACCGTCTTGATTTGCACGAAGCACAACATTTTCAAACTCATCAGCCGTTTCTAATCGGCCTTTTGTCACCAAGTTGAATTGCACTTCTTGCGCGTTGTTATAAGGTGCAGCTCCAATACGGCCTGCAGCGACTTGAACGTTCTGCTCCGCCAAAGCGCGATTCACATCAGAGGTAGTTATATTGAGGTTAGCCATTTTTTCAGGATCTAACCAAACACGCATCGCGTATTCACCACCACCCAACACGTTAACTTCACTGATGCCCTTCACACGAGCCAGCTGGTCTTTAATGTTCAAGTTCACGTAGTTGATAAGGAATTGGTCGTTGTACTCTCCGTTCGGCGAGTAGAAGTTCAATACCATCAATAGGTCAGGTGAACGCTTCTTGACCGTTACACCCACCATTCTTACTTCTTGTGGAAGTTTCGATTCGATCTGAGCAACGCGGTTCTGAACGTTGACCTGAGCCATATCAGCATCAGTACCGACATCAAAGGTCACATTAAGGTTGTATGAACCATCATTAGCACTTTTAGAAGACATGTAGATCATATCTTCTACGCCATTCACCGATGTCTCTATGGGGTCGGCTATCGCCTGTTCCACCACTTCAGCACTGGCACCCGTGTAGAATGCCGACACACTGACCGATGGTGGGCTAATTTTTGGATATTCGGCCACTGGTAAGATAGCGAGAGAGATCGCACCCGCCAGCGTTAATATTATGGATATGACAAGGGCAAACTTAGGCCTTTGAATAAAGAAACGACTTAACATAAATAGCCCTCTTACTCAGCTTGTTCAGCAGAAGCTTGAATACGAACAGACATACCATTACGTACACGCTGTAGGCCTTGAGTGATCACTGCGTCGTTCTTCTCTAAACCAGAATGAACGATCACACCACCTTCAACTTGTCGCCCCATCTCAATGTTTCTGCGCTCAGCAACTGGTGCGGCTTCGCCTTCAACCAATACCATCACAAAGTCACCTTCTAGGTCGGTTTGAACTGCACGACGCGGAATAGTCACAACATCAATAGATTGCTTTTCACGTAGATCAACGCGAACGTGTTGGCCTGGAAGCAATTGCTGGTTTGGGTTATCAGCAATGGCGCGCATCGCGATCGTACCAGTATTGAGGTTGATACGGTTACCCAAGAAATCAAGCTGACCTAGATGTTCGAACGCTTCACCATTCTCAAGCATGATCTGAACTTCAACACTTGCAGAATCGCTGCTGCCGTCACCTTCGATACGATCCATACCCAGCTCAATACGCTCACGCTCACTGATGCTGAACGATGCATGGATTGGATCTAGGCTAACCAAGGTGGTTAATACACCTGAAGACGGTGAAACCAGATCACCCGTGCTCACTTTGGTGTCACTGATTCGTCCAGAGAAAGGCGCAATAATTTTGGTATGAGAAAGCTGAACATTGGCTGCATTGAGTTGTGCTTGACTTGCTTCAAGCTGTGCCTGAGAACCCAATAAGTTTGCTGTCAATGCATCAAATTCCGATTGAGAAATACTCCCCTTAGGGAGAAGATTCTTACCTCGGTTAAAATCAAGCTCGGCTTTTTTAAGGTTCGCGTTCGCTTGAGCAACAGACGCTTTTGCGCTTGCTACTTCAGCTTCAAATGAAGAGGGTTCAATGGAGTACAGTAATTGGCCCTTTTCGACCATTTGACCTTCATTGAAATGACGGCTTTGTAGATAGCCAGACACCTGCGCTGTGATAGCCGTATCTTCAACGGCTTCAATACGACCGATGTACGACTTACTTTGCTGGTGAGAAACAACGCTAACATCCTGTACAGCTACGAGAGGTAGAGGCGCTTGCTTGGCATTTTGAGCATCTTGCCCACATCCAGCAAGAATAAGAGAGCTTGCAAGAGCCGTAAGGATCAACTTTTTACGCATGGTTATACCGTCACTTGTTAGTATTTGAACAGTATAAAATTTACGTAACACACCCGTTACTATTGTCCGAGGAATATCAATTATAACGAACCAAAGTGTATCAATATGTTAATTGAAACTAAGTGCTTATAAAGTAATTACAAACGCGTTACAATTTCTAAGTAAATCAACCTCTCAGCTTTTGTTCTCTATGGATATTGTCTAACATCATGTATTGTCGGGCAGATAAGCATTCACATTTAATTGTTAAGGAATTCTCATGATTTCAAAATGGGCTAAACGTTTCTATCAAATGGCGGAATTGGTCGGTTCTTGGAGTAAAGATCCTTCAACTCAAGTCGGCGCCGTCATCACTAAGCACAACCGTATTGTTTCAGTTGGCTTTAATGGCTACCCACATGGCGTGTCTGATAGTGCGGATACTGACGATCGCGAGATGAAATACCTCAAGACACTTCACGCTGAAGAAAATGCAATCTTGTTTGCTAAACGTGATTTAGACAGTTGTGAAGTTTGGGTCACTCACTTCCCTTGTCCGAACTGTGCAGCAAAAATCATTCAAACTGGAATTTCAGCGGTACATTGCCCAGAGCAAAGTGAAGATTTCCTTTCTCGTTGGGGAGATAAGATCAAGATAAGCCAAGATATGTTTGAGCAAGCTGGTGTAGAAGTAGACTGGTTGCCACTCGCTGACCTGGATTAATCTCTAACGCTAGGTCTCAGGTCTAGATCTCAAATACAAAAAAGCCGAGAGTCGATATTATCGCTCTCGGCTTTCTTTTTATTCGGACTTGTTAGCTTCCAGCATCGTATTAGTCACTTGAGGGAAATGCCGACGCGTAAGCTTCCATGAAATCTTTACGGATATCCTGTTCAAGGTGAATCGCTTTCTCTGTCGGGCAGAAGATCATAAAGTGGACTTCTTGCTCACCCGTTGAGCTGCTCGTGATATGAATGTGCGGTTCAGAGCCAGGAAGGTCAACCCCAGCGTGCTTCTCAATCACACCATTGTAACGACGGGCAACATCGATAAACTCTTCACAATGCTCTTCAATTTTCACGATAAGACCCGGCACCATAGGGTATAGGTTTACAAAGTCTTTCACCGTCACAAAAAAGTTATGATAAACATAGCGCTTCATGAAGTTGAGATTCTTTACCGGATAAGTGAAGAACATGCTATTAGGCAGCGTGGCAGTCTTGCCAGTGAAGTGATATTGCCCGTGATACAAATCGATTTCTTGAATCACAGTAGCCATCAAGTTGTGCTCAATCACCTCACCGCTGATTTTGCCCACTTCAATCCAATCACCAATTCGAAATGAGCGAGAACTCGCACGCTGAATAGAGCCAGTAAAACAGAGGATGATCTCTTTTGAAGCCACGACTATCGCAACCGCAATAGCGGTAACAGACAGCGCAAATTCGCTGATTTCGGATTTCCACAACACGAATAACGTCACAACAATAATCGCGAATGTGCCATTTTTGGTACGTGACATCCAGTTACGTTGGTCTTCACTAAGAAAAGCGACATCACCACGGATTCGAGACAAAGTGATTCGTCGGATTATTAATATAATGCAGATGATCAGCACACTAAAAATAAACTTATTAGCGAGTAAGAAATCTATTACTTGCCACATCTTTTCCATTACTTATTCCTTTGTATTACAACAATTAAGCTTTATAACGACGAGCATTAAAACGATTAGCTCTATAACGATGAGCTTTACAGCGACTGACTCAACCCAATAAACGCATTATGAAAAAGCACTCAAAAATAGAGCGCTCCTTTTCATGCTTTTATCAGCTATTAGGGCGTGTTGACCTTTCGCGGTTAAATTTTGTTCGAAAGATCAACACGCCCTAGTAAGGCTATCATTTTATCTTGGCAGAAGTAATAAATTGGCCAAAAGTTTCACACCAAATCACAACGGTATTAAATCGATTAAGATCAGTACCTTCTGGGAGGTTAACCATAAATCGGTCGAATGTTTTTACATCTCCGACTCTCAGTAACTCACTCTTGCTGTCATTGAATGCCTGTTCGGTTTCAATAAACTTAGGTGATAGGTAAACCTTATAATCCGGCCCCGGCGCCAATTCACCTTCAAAAGCTATCGCACTTTCAGAGACAGAGACGATGCCCTCTCCCCAATGCAAAAAGTCACTGTCTTGTCGGTCTTTGGTGAACTCACCTGTATAGATCGCCTGCTGACTGATCGCTTCAACAGAACTTGAGGAAGGAGAATCAGGCTCAATCAAGATAGGTAGTGCGTAGACACCAAGCCCAAAACCAAAAGCACCCACGGCTAAGTGGGTGCAAAGTAAAACTAACTTTTTCATCGCGTACTCCCTTATACTTAAAGAGAGTATTAATGAATACTCTCAAAAATACAAAGAGATATCGCGTTTTAGACGGCTATTTTTGATAGTGAATAGCGGTACGTTGAGAGAGTTTCACGATCACTTCTACCGCTTGTTCCATGCCTTGAATGGTAATGAACTCATGAATACCGTGGAAGTTGTAGCCACCGGTAAAGATATTCGGACACGGTAGCCCCATGAAAGATAAGCGAGCACCGTCTGTACCACCTCGGATAGGCTTGATCATTGGCTCAACATCACACTCAATCATCGCTTGCTTCGCTAATTCAATAATATGTTGATGCGGTTCAACCATCTCTTTCATATTGAAGTAGCTATCGGTTAGCACCAGCTCAACACGGCCTTTCTCAAGACGCTCATTCAGCTCATCCACTTTCTGTTGCATGAATGCCTTACGCGCTTCTACACCCTCACGTTCAAAATCACGAATGATGTAGCCTAACTCAGAGCGAGCCACACCCATTTCAGCTGATTTCAGGTGGTAAAAACCTTCATAACCTTCTGTGCACTCTGGTGTTTCTTGCGCAGGCATCATCAGTTGGAATTGCGCTGCAATGTTCATTGAGTTCACCATTTTACCTTTGGCGGTACCTGGGTGAACGTTCACACCATGACAGATAACATCAGCGCTCGTGGCATTAAAGTTCTCAAATTCCAACTCCCCTACTGGCCCACCATCGATGGTATACGCCCACTCGGCGCCAAATTTTTCAACGTCAAACAGGTTCGCACCGCGGCCAATCTCTTCATCCGGTGTGAAACCAATACAAATGTCGCCGTGTTTGATGTCTGGATTCGCTTTAAGATGGGCAATCGCGCTAATGATCTCAGCGATACCCGCCTTGTTGTCGGCACCAAGTAAAGTCGTGCCATCCGTCGTGATTAGGTCATGGCCATGCAGGGTATCAAGGTCTTGGTATTGGCTTGGGTTTAAACATTCGTCACTTGTGCCTAATTCAATCGTTCCACCTTGGTAATCTTTAATCACCTGAGGTTTCACGTTCGCGCCTGATGCATCAGGGGCGGTATCCATATGTGCGACGAAACCAATGGCAGGTACATCGTAATCGACATTCGACGGCAGTTTAGCCATCAAATAGCCATTTTCATCTAAAGAAACATCAACTAGCTCTAATGCGATCAATTCTGACTTTAAGGCTTCAGCAAACGTGATTTGACCCGGTGAACTTGGGCATTGCTGATTAGAAGGATCGGATTTGGTATCAAAAGTAACGTAGTTCAGAAAACGTTCGACAAGCTTTTCCATAATTCATCTCACCATGGATTAAGTAATTGATTTACTGACTTTATTCTTCATATAGATAAGCGAGGTATTGTTAAATAAATACGTACGCAGAGTCAGTCGCGAGGCTTTTCATCTTACGCCCCTGACCATGTATGTAATTGCTCTAAATCATTATTGTGCGAAATTAGATGAGCTTCCTATACTTGAAAGCAAGAGGGTTTCGTCAGTTCAACATTGCATACGGATGATAAGCGATCGCTTTGTACGCATTCTACGCCCTCCGATCTCAGCCTAAAAAAAGTACAAAGTGGATGATGATCACCTTTTATCCTTGATGCAGAATCTGTCATACGTTACACGGAGACACAGTTATGACGATTAATAAATATTTCATTTTCTCTCCTCAAGCCTCTGAGGAAACACTTCAACCAGCATTAACTGAGAAAGAAGTTCAAAGGCAGGAAGCTCTAAGACAGGCGCAATCTCAAGGTGGGTTTGACACCAACGCGACCTCGTAACTTAATCAATACTCAGAACATATTTATAGAACCCCTAATAAAAGAGCTCTACTTCTCTATGATGTAGAGCTCTTTTGTCTTTGACTCTTCTTCTCTCTTTCTATGATGTCCTATTCAGGCGTCAAACCCATTCCCGTTTTGTGACTCCCCTGCTTTATATCTATAGCTCCACGACTATGCGGCTAGCTCATTCGCTACGTTGAGAAATGACTCATTAAACTTCCCTCAGCCATACCTTGTCGTGTCATTTTGTGCTAATAATTTATATTCGTTTTCATTCCTCACTCGCTCTCTTTTCAAAAACTCTAATGCGAGTACCAGAGAACTTAACCACAGGAATCCCGAATTCAATGGAATATTCAAAACTAGGAAGTAGTCAAATTCCCGTTTCCCGCATCTGTCTTGGCAGCATGACTTGGGGGTTGCAAAATACGCAGCAGCAAGCCGACCAACAGATCGAATACGCACTAAGCCAAGGTATTAACTTCATCGATACTGCAGAAATGTACGCGGTTCCGCCTTCTCCAGAGACCTACGGCAAAACAGAAGCGATCATTGGTAACTGGCTATCGCGCCACCCGCAGCGCCGCCAAGAACTGATCATAGCGAGTAAGATTGCAGGCCCAGGACTTCCTTGGGTTCGAGATGGTGGTCCGATAACGGGTGAAGCCGTAATCGAAGCGGTTGATGCGTCATTAAAGCGTCTACAGACTGATTATATCGACCTGTATCAACTGCACTGGCCAAATCGAAATACACCTCACTTTGGTAAACAGTTCCCAAATCAAATTCGCTTCAGTGATATCGACCGGAAGCAGCATGAAGGGGAAATGTTGGAGATCCTTCAAGCCCTAGCGAGCTGCGTTAAAGCAGGGAAAATCCGTCATGTTGGTTTGTCTGATGACACTACTTGGGGTATCAACACCTATCTCAAGCTGAGCGAAAAACACGATTTGCCACGCATGGTCTCGATTCAGAATGAATTCAGCCTACTTCACGCAAAAGACTGGCCGTATCTGATTGAGAACTGTGTGCATGAAGATGTCGCTTACCTGCCTTGGTCACCGTTATCTGGAGGAATGCTCAGTGGAAAATACATTGATGGTGCAAGACCGGAAGGCAGCCGCTGGACATACATGCAGCGTAAGGGCATTTTCCGCGACACCGAATCTGCCAATGAAGCGGTAAAAGGATATGCAGAAGTCGCGAACACTCATGGATTTACGCCGAGCCAGCTTGCATTAGCATGGTGTAATCAAGTCGATGGTGTTACCTCATCCATCATTGGAGCGACGACAATGGAACAGCTGAAAGAAAACGTAGCCGCTTTCAGCAAGCCTCTATCAGAAGAGATACTCACTGATATCAACACAGTGTTTAAGCGCTATCCTGTTCCATATTAAGCGGTCAGTTCACCCGGCCTTCTCAGTTCGTCTAGCTTGTTCAGCTTAATCTTTGGTAAGTAAATCAGATAAGAGCGTACTATTTAGTACGCTTTTCTTTTTGTAAGTGGGTCGCTTTGCTTTTTATGTGGATCGCATTGAGCTATCACGCTTTTGGTTCTCCAACCTTTGCTCTATAATGCGCGGGCTTATATCTAGGATAAAAACATGATTTCAAAAAACCAATTAAAACTCCTTCGTGCTTTGGGCCAAAAGAAACAACGTAAAGCCCACGGTTTGTTTCTAGTTCAAGGTGAAAAGAACGTTCTTGAGCTGTTCAATAGTGACTTAGTCGTGAAGAACGTCTTTGCTACCGCTGATTTCTTATCTGAAAATCACGCTTCACTGTTTGAGTTTGATTGTGTTGAAGCTTCACTAGATGACCTCACCAAAGCGAGTACTTTGGTAAGTAACAATGCGGCGATTGCTGTTGTTGAGATTCCAACGTTTGAATTACCAAAAGCTACTGGGTTAATGATTGCACTGGATGGTGTATCTGATCCGGGCAACCTAGGTACGATTATTCGTGTAGCAGACTGGTATGGCATTAAGCATATCGTTGCGAGCAGCGATTGTGCAGACCCATACAACCCTAAGACCATCAGTGCAACTATGGGTAGCTTTGGCCGAGTACACGTAAGCCAAACGGACTTACCTGAATACTTGGAGCAAGCGAACCTGCCTGTTTACGGTGCGTTTCTAGAAGGTGAAAGTGTTCATAAGACTGACTTCACTGCCAATGGTATTTTGCTGATGGGCAGCGAGTCTCACGGCATCCGTGAACATGCGGCTAAATACGTGACAGACAAGATTACGATTCCAGCTTTTGGTGGCGCGGAGTCTTTGAACGTTGCAATGGCGACAGGTATTATTCTCGACAACATGCGTCGTCAGCATAGTTAATCGATCCAAGAGTAAACACTAAATAGAACTCGCGGATATGAAGAGCAAGATTCCCTATCTTGCTCGTCCCTCACAGTAGGGAATGACAGAATTCAACTGAGCTTCATCGTCAACATAGTCAATAGAATCGAGAATATACTACTAGCCAGAATTTGCGGATATGAAGAGCAAGATTCCCTATCTTGCTCGTCCCTCGCAGTAGGGAATGACAGAATTCAACTGAGCTTCATCGTCAACATAGTCAATAGAATCGAGAATATACTACTAGCCAGAATTTGCGGATATGAAGAGCAAGACTCCCTATCTTGCTCGTCCCTCACAGTAGGGAATGACATAACTTAGAGTTAGAGACAAAACCAACCACCAGCTCTCACCGCACAAAGCATCAAGTAGATTTTGAAATATAACGTTAGCTAGTAGGTCAATAGTTAACTGAATCATCAGCCGTCATCCTCAAGAAGGAGGGACGACTGAGTTGGGGATCTTTTTTGGAGAAGGTTTATTTCAAGTAACAGAATTACTTTTCTAGCATTGCCAACTTATCAGACACACCATTCCACTTTTCAGCGTCATCCATTGGTGCTTTTACTTCCGTTTGTACCGGCCAGATTTCTGCAAGTTCAGCATTCACTTCTATAAAGATCTTTTGATCATCTGGCAGTTCATCTTCTTGGAAGATCGCTTGAGCGTCGCATTCAGGAACACACAAACCACAATCAATGCATTCGATTGGGTTGATTACCATGAAATTAGGGCCTTCATGGAACGCATCTGCGGGGCATACCGCCACACAGTCTGTGTATTTACATTGAATACAATTATCGCCTACGACAAACGCCATGATGCTCTGCTCTATAAGTTAGTCAAAATTGAAGAATGGGGATAATACTCATCCCAAGGCAAAATTCAACATCATACGGCTCTAATATCGTGTCTATTTGCTCCATGCTTCCAAATTAGTATGACAGATAAATCAATTTCTCGTAAAATGCGCGCCATTGTGAGCTTATCGCTTCTTTCAACATCAGCGTTTTCATCAAACTCTGTATTAAGAAACGATCTAGCTAAGACACCTATAAAAACGAGACATCAAAATGATACGTTTAACCGAAATTAAACTCCCACTAGACCATGAAGAGTCAGCCATTCAAGACGCTATTGAAGCAAAGCTTGGCATTAACGCTGATCAGGTACTTTCTTTTAATATCTTTAAACGTGGCTACGATGCTCGTAAGAAATCAAAAATCTTACTTATCTACACGCTTGACGTTCTCGTTGAAAACGAAGCTGAGTTGTTAGAACAATTCATCAGCGATCCACACGTAAAAGTGACTCCTGACATGGAGTACAAATTCGTAGCTAAAGCGGTTGAGAACCAAACTGAGCGCCCTGTCGTTATCGGCTTTGGCCCTTGTGGTTTGTTCGCAGGCCTAGTGCTTGCTCAAATGGGCTTCAATCCAATCATCGTTGAGCGTGGTAAAGAAGTTCGTGAACGTACGAAAGATACCTTTGGTTTCTGGCGTAAGCGCACACTGAACACTGAATCAAACGTACAGTTCGGTGAAGGTGGCGCAGGTACATTCTCTGACGGTAAGCTCTACAGCCAAGTTAAAGATCCAAAGCACTACGGCCGTAAAGTAATCGAAGAATTCGTAGCTGCTGGCGCACCAGAAGAAATTCTATACGTAAGTAAGCCACACATCGGTACCTTTAAATTGGTTACCATGATCGAGAAGATGCGTGCTTCTATCATTGAGCTAGGTGGCGAAATCCGTTTCAGCACTCGCGTAGACGACGTTCATATGGAAAACGGTCAAATCACTGGCCTAACGCTTTCTAACGGTGAAGAGATTAAAACTCGTCACGTAGTACTGGCTGTTGGCCACAGTGCTCGTGATACGTTTGAAATGCTGCACGAACGTGGCGTTTACATGGAAGCTAAGCCTTTCTCTGTTGGTTTCCGTATCGAACACAAACAGGCGATGATCGATGAAGCTCGCTTCGGCAAGAACGCGGGCAACCCTATTCTAGGTGCTGCGGACTACAAACTCGTACACCACTGTAAGAATGGCCGCACTGTATACAGCTTCTGTATGTGCCCGGGTGGTACTGTGGTTGCAGCGACTTCTGAAGAAGGCCGCGTAGTAACCAATGGTATGAGCCAATACTCTCGTGCAGAACGTAACGCAAACAGTGCCATCGTTGTGGGTATCGACCCAGAGCGTGATTACCCAGGTGACGCACTAGCAGGTATCCGTTTACAGCGTGAATTAGAAAGTGCCGCTTATGTTCTAGGTGGCGAGAACTACGATGCCCCTGCACAGAAAATCGGTGACTTCCTAAAAGGTCGCGATCCAAGTAAAATCGGTGAAGTAAAACCATCATTCACACCGGGTATCCACCTAACGGACATTTCAAAAGCACTGCCTGATTTTGCTATCGAAGCGATTCGTGAAGCAATCCCAGCGTTCGAGAAGAAGATCAAAGGCTTCTCTACGCCAGACGGTCTGCTAACGGGTGTTGAGACTCGTACGTCTTCTCCTGTATGTATCAAACGTGGCAAAGACTTCCAAAGCATCAACTTAAAGGGCTTCTTCCCTGCAGGTGAAGGTGCAGGCTATGCTGGCGGCATCTTGTCTGCTGGTATCGATGGTATTAAGGCTGCAGAAGCACTAGCGATATCAATGGCTGAACAGAACCAAGCTGAGAAAATTGAGATCGCTTAAGCGCTTTTAATAAAGTAAAGCTACATAACGGTCAACCAAAACTAAAAATCCAGTGTCTTGTAGACACTGGATTTTTTTATTGCGTACGGATTATGTAGATTTACTCGGTATCGACTCTGGCTTTACTTACAAGTGTCTTTTGACCAGGTCACACCATCATCTGAACACTCAAATCGACTTGTTCCATTCTGGTAATAATAACCTTTAGTCCAGTTACCTTGAGAATATTTAGACGTTATCGTTTGAGTGTAATACCGCGGTTGGTGAAGTACGTGACAAACATCATCACCACACCAATCACCGCCGCCCAGTCTTGGACGCTGAATGCCCCGGTAAGAGCCAGTAAGCCGCTAGTGAGATATGAAGAGAAGGAACTGGGTTTATCTTGCATATTACTTCCATAGAAAAGCACCCGACTCTCACAATGGAAAGGGGTTATAAACGGTAGAAACGAAAAAACCTCGCTGGTTAGGCGAGGCTTTTTAACATGACTAATGCTCACCATTACACATAAACGGCTGACTTTATGTGTTTTTTGTCAGATAATACAAAATCATTAACGGTGTGGGTAATTGATACAGTGGCAAAGAAAGAACCAGGTAAAGTCATAACAATAATGAATATGAAAGGAGGTGTAGGTAAAACAACGACCACCATCAACTTTAGCACAACACTCGTTGGTAAAAAGTTAAATGATAAGTTTAAGCGCGTGCTAATTATCGATTACGACCCGCAATTTAACTTGTCGCAATCCTTTTTCAACTATGCAGACTACGACCAACTTTTACGTGAATCAAAGAGTATTCTATCTATACTTCAGGACGACAATAGTCAACTTGATTTGTGTACTTTACAGACTCCTATGTCGACAAGCGGACCTAACCTAAGCTCTGTTACAGAAACTGTACTAGCGGATCAGGGTTGGCTACTTGACATTGTTCCATCTACACTTGATTTAATGCCTCTAGCCGTTAGTTCTTCCAATCTTGCAACGAAAATTATGGCAGAACGTTTTTCGAAAATGATTGCACAAGCGAAAGCTCAATATGACCTCATATTAATTGACTGTCATCCTTCAGGCTCTTTGTTTACCAAAACGGCAATTACTGAATCAAACCATATTTTGGTACCTGTAACACCCAATGATTACGCCGAACGCGGAATAAGCTTAATGATTGACTTTATTTCACAGCTTTTCATGGGTAAAGACCTACCTCAGTTACATATTTTACTCAATAACATTAGCTCTGATGACAAAGCTTTTGCAACTAGACTTACTATCAGTAGACACTTTAAAAAGTACGTATTGAAACAACGACTTCCCAGTTCTAAGCTTATCAGCAAGTCAAATATAAATAATGGATTTTTGTATCAGTCTAAAGGGCCACACAGTATAAAGGTAAAAAGTGATATGGAAAATGTCATAAATGAACTGTTAGCAAAAGTCTAAGTAAGGAGCAAGTTATGAATAAAAAGGAACGTTCAACTATTTCTAGAGCGCTAGCAAGTGCTTTACTCGACTCCAAACTTTCTGAAGAGGAGTTAATCATGCTTTGCCAAAATATTTTGGCTGGAGATAGATTACCTTCAGATATTGCATCTCACATTTTAAACATTTTAGGTGCAAGCCCATCAAAGACTGAAATGAGAGACGATTACAAGCTATCTGTTAATTTAGATGATTACACCAGTTATAATTCTAGCGGCAGTAGAAAAAAAACCACTAATTCAAGAATCCATTCTAAAGGCCTTGGTCGCTCAAAGTTAAGCTCGACATCTCCACAGAAATTAGATCTAAAACGTAATGAGATATTGCATACTAATAGCCGAACATCGACATCAAATGATGCAGAGAAGGCATACTCCTGGCTAAAATCTCAAGGAGTTAACAAAAATATACTTTTCGAAGCTATGGAAGTATTTGACCCATCAATTCGTGATTATTTGCGAATAAAGCCAACGATACTTCAAGCCCTAGAGTACTTCATGGCAATCAACACTAGATCCAGTTTTGATCAATTCATGAACTCCTTCATAGATGATAGCTTTGTGACCATGCTAGAGGCGAAAAAATGACCGACTTTCAAGTCTGTTTACAAGAAATTGACTGGAATAGTAAACGAGATCGCTGCCTAAGCGATGGTAGTAATCAAATTGATAGTCTAGAGCATAACTTTCAGATACTTGCTCATTGGTCAAAGTCGTTAGAAACCATCTATCATGGTAACGACGCACTCCCTTTTTTACGAGAAGCTCAAGTATCTGCGCAGGATTTTGCTTGTGTCTACTCTCTCGGCTTATATAAAAACTCCGCTGCTTCAATGAGGACAATCTTCGAAAGTATTCTTTACTTTAGTTACTTTAAGGATCACAACGTTGAGTTGAAATCAGTTACTAGATCTAAATTTCATCTAAGTCGAAGTAAAATTTTACAATATCATGATGATCACACCCCTAATTTTGCCAGCATTTCCGTAAAAACAAAGCTGAAAGATTTTTTAGACAATATGTACTCTGACGTTTCAAATATCGTTCACAGCTCCCAACCTGGGGTTTGGCATCAAATTGCTACATTAGGAGAGAAAGAATATACAAGCTCCATAGCTAAAGAAGTTATTAGTTTGTTTAATGAGACAATTAGAGTCATTAACCTACTACTACTTTGCACGCTAACTTATGATGAGTGGCTGACCGTTCCGCATAAATGCAGAAAATTTTTCTTACAGGGGCTGACAGAACATCAGCTTAGTTTGATTGATAAACAAGTTATCTAACTTTTTAGTTGGGTAATTTCCAGTTTCTTCAACTAAAAATTCACTTGCCGCTACACATCTTCTCTTTAGAGCGATTCAATTCTAGATCCAACGCTCTATATCAATTATCGCTTCAGCCCCCAAACGAGGGGCATCAGTAAATCAGCAAACAAAGATGTTGATATAGGTCAAATCTCAAAGACAACCAACATCTATACCACACCATACCTTCCCTGCTCAAACAGCCTCACGAGCTATGCCGCAGCTTCCAATACTTTCGCCACACTTTCTTCTTGTTTATACCTACCCTGCAACGCCAAAGCCGCTGCACTGCGCTTATCCACCAAAGCGCTTAATCAACTTACCTAAAGTGGATTCGTATTTCTTAAAGCGTGAGAAGGTAACGGGTAAGGTTTGACAGAAGTAAGCGAGGCGAGTTTATTGAGTCCAGTCAATACAGCCACCATCGCAGTATGGGCAAGCTTGTCTTACAAGCACTCAACGAACAATACCAGAAAACCTACTGCCGATTATCTCCATGCAAGGCCGACGATCTCCTGCAACTCTGCGAGAATAAGTGGTCGATATCGTGGAAATAACATGAGTCCAGAGCGATGCTCGTTTAATAAATCAGTTGAAAGAACCAAACTTCTTTGGATGTCAGAATGTTTAATTAATAAGTTACATTCCATCTGCCTCTAACTGCTTAGGATTCCACTTACCTTCATGAATCGCTGAATTGACGTCTCTTCTTGGTAACCAACCCATGGTTTCAAGTTCTGGCTTATCTTTGAAGTGGTCAACGTAACCAATGCACAGGTACGCCACAATATCGATGTTTTCTGGTATATCTAATGCGTCTCGCAGTGTTGAGTCATGCAGGATACTCACCCACCCTAAGCCTAGGTTTTCGGCTCTAGCTGCCAGCCATAGGTTTTGAACCGCACACACGGTGCTGTACAGATCCATCTCTTGTTTGATGGTTCTACCTAACACGACCTTTCCGGTTCGGTTGCGATCGCAAGTCACGCAGACACCGATCGGTGATTCGACGATGCCTTCCAACTTTAGACGCTTATACATTGCCTGCTTTTCATCGGTGAACATTTCCGCGGATTCCGCATGAGCCTGATTAAAACCGGCTTTGATTTGTTGCTTGGTTTCGATATCACGGACAACGACAAAATCCCAAGGCTGCATAAAGCCAACACTGGGAGCATGGTGCGCTGCGGTTAGCACACGCATCAAAACGTCTTCTGGGATCTCATCAGGAAGAAACTGACCACGAACATCTCGGCGAGAAAAAATCGTTTTATATACTGCATCGCGTTCATTCGGCGTAATTTCCATACATCCCTGTCTTATCGTCGTCTTATTGAGTCAGTATTATCCAACTAAAGTGTCTATGTTACTAGCGGTACACAAGCAACATGGTAGAATGCCGCCATTAATCTTATCCTTGTATAAGATTGTTGAACCTTTCCATCGCTATTTAGCCAAATCATACCGAGAAACTTATGCCATTTTCCAAGCTTGGATTAAGCTCACCTATTGTTAAAGCCGTTGCAAAACAAGGCTATGAAAAGCCAACCTCTATTCAAGAAAAAGCAATTCCGATTGTGCTTTCTGGTAAGAACCTAATTGCTGCTGCACAAACAGGTACAGGTAAAACTGCGAGCTTTGTTCTCCCTATCTTAGAAATGCTAAGTAAAGGTGAAACACAACGTAAAAAACGTATTCGTGCTGTTATTCTGACACCAACTCGTGAGCTTGCGATTCAGGTTGAGCAGAACATTACTAAGTACGCGAAGTTCCTAAACCTAACATCACTAGCGATGTACGGTGGCGTATCTTACCAACACCAGAAAGACCGCTTGATCGAAGGTGTCGATATTCTTGTGGCAACACCAGGTCGTTTAATCGATATGTACGGACAACGTGCCGTTCACTTTGATGAAGTCGAAGTACTGGTTCTAGATGAAGCTGATCGCATGCTAGACATGGGTTTCATCGAAGACATCAACAAGATCATCGCGCGTTTGCCACAAAACATTCAAAACCTGTTGTTCTCAGCAACGCTATCAACGCCAGTTCGTGCGCTAGCGAAAAGCGCAATCAGTGAAGCAGAAGAGATTTCAATTGCCAAAACTGACGCTTCTAAAGCGAACATCGAACAATGGCTAGTTACTGTAGATAAAGACCGAAAATCTGCACTTTTAAGCCACATGATCACTGATGGTGAGTGGGACCAAGCGCTTATCTTTATCGAGACTAAGCACGGCGCGGCTAAGTTGGTTGCTCAACTTGAAAAGCGTGGTATCGAAGCGGAAGCTTTCCACAGTGGACGTAGCCAAGCGATTCGTGAAAAGATTCTGGCTGATTTCAAAAAAGGCCGTCTAAAATATCTAGTTGCGACAGGTGTTGCTGCTCGTGGTATCGATATTGATAATCTAAGCCGCGTAGTGAACTACGACATCCCATTCCCAGCGGATGACTATGTTCACCGTATTGGTCGTACAGGCCGTGCTGATGCGTCTGGTGAAGCGATCTCTTTCCTATCGAAAGATAACTTCAAGAACCTGTGCATCATTGAAAAACGTCTTGGTCACTTGATTGAGCGTCGCGTCGTTGAAGGTTTCGAACCACGCAAAGAAGTGCCTATTTCTGTGTTGAACTTTGTTCCTAAAAAGAAAAGAGAGCAGCAAGAGAAAGAAGGCAAGTAACGATCAAAGCTTAACTAGCCGCGATAACTAGCCAACGTATCACTCAAACGAAGCCCAATGTGGCTTCGTTTTGTTCTTTGATTCACGGATAAAGATAAAACAGAGGTATTGAGATGATTACTCCTATCGCAACGAGATTAACCCGCGGCCAAGACCTCAAACTTGAACTCCAAAAGCTTGTGACAGCACACAATATCTCAGCGGGTTCTGTTGCGTCTTGTGTCGGATGTGTTTCTCAACTCAATATTCGATTGGCTAATGCGAACAACACCAAGCTCATCAAAGCTCCGTTCGAAATCGTATCTGTGATGGCGACGCTAACCCCAAACCACCAGCACGTTCATATATCTGTTGCCGATGAGAATGGCGATGTAATTGGCGGGCATTTGCTTGAAGGGACGATTATCGCCACCACCGCTGAATTGATTGTTCACCGCTACGATACTTTGACCTTCAACAGAGAGCATGATGATACGACGGGTTACACTGAGCTCACTATCAGCAGTAACACATAATAGCTTCACTGATAGCAGCACCAAACGCCTCATATAAAGCGATACCACCCAATAGTAATTAGGAAACACGATGGCTCCAAACTCCGCAGACTCCGCAGACTCCGTTATCGTTCTCGATTTCGAAACCACAGGCTTATCACCAAACATGGGTGACCGAGCGATTGAAATCGGTGCGGTTAAATTAGTTAACGGCGAAGTCGTCGACACCTTTCAGCAACTCATGAACCCAGGGTTTCGTGTTAGTGGATTCATTGAAAGCTATACCGGAATCAGTAACCGTATGTTAAGCACAGCGGCCAGTTGCAGTGAAGTGATGGATGAGTTTGCAGACTTTATCCAAGGCAGCCAACTTGTTGCTCACAATGCATCGTTTGATAAGCGCTTTCTCGATGCGGAATTAGACTTTATTGGCCGAGACTACACAGGCAAGTTCGCTTGCTCAATGTTGATTGCTCGCCGCCTAATCCAAGATGCGCCGACTCATAAGCTAGGCGACCTTGTGCGCTTTAAGAATATCGACAACGACGGTACTTTCCACAGAGCGTTAGCCGATTCAGAAATGACAGCACGGTTGTGGTTATTGATGATTGATGAGCTTCAAAGTGACCACGGCATTCAACAGCCGAGTTTTCAACTGATGCAGAAAATATCTAAGACCGCTAAAGGCTCTATTCCAAAGCTGCTGATGAGCAACAGAAATTAAATATCTAAACTCTCTCCCCTTCAAGTTTGATTGACAGGCTAGTCGCATGGATAACTACTAGCCTTTAGAACGAAAGAAGACTCTACTCCTGCAGTGATTCAAATGTTCCTTTAAGGCTTGCTAATTCACTCATGAAATAAGCCCACTGCTTATTCGTACTCCTTTCTACGATATCGACTAAAAAATTGGCTGATGTCTGCATGTTCTTGTTAAGCTCAGGCTCAAGTCCTTCAGGGTAATAAGCTTCATTGTTCAGAAGCAGGTTCATAATAATCGGCTGAGCTATATCTAAGTCGCTTTTCTTTTCTATCAGTGTCGATAAATCTTGGTAGGTATTATTTTGATATTGGCGCCAGTTATCGTTGGTATTTACCCATTCTTGAGACCAAGTTGAAATAATCTGCTTTTGCTCTTTCGATACCGATCCTAGCCATCGCTCTAACCGATCTTCAATTCGACTCCGATATCGCTCTCTCGAATCTTCATCATTCAATGATAATCTTTCTTCGTAATATTCTTGCTGATTTTCCCTAAAGTTCTTTAAGAATTCGTTATCTTGCTCAGGGGTAAGCTGCATGCTTAACGCGTAAATATCGGGAGAGAACTTACTAACGATTGAGCGAATATGGTCTTTAATTTGGTCACTTTGTTCAGTGATAAAAGCAGAATTCATATCAGAACGATCTGTGTTTTGGATCACTTCTAATTGCGAAATATATAACGGCAGTTGAGTTTCTTTATGCCATTGCTGTAATAAATCGAAGCGCTCTTCTAGCTCTGATTCCTGACTATTGGAAAGAGTTACAAAGTCTTCAATATAGCTAACGACAAACCAGCTTATATTGTTATAGGCAAATTTAGTCCCGCAGCCAGAGAATAGAAAACAGCTTAATAAGACTAACCAGCGACACTTTCTCATTACACCCTCTCACAACATTTTACTCAACAACGAACCTCAAGACGATCTTATAACATTAGCTACAAAATCGGGTTCTCGTAAAAACTTTCGGATAAATTGAGACTCAGACTTGCTAATCTAACTATTTCGGCAAATGATTAAACTAAAAATAATTAATGGCAGTGATGTAACTTGATTTTTATTGCTCATTTGACGCAATACGAACCCTATAAATGAGTTGGGTTGGCGTATTTCAAATGATTGATATTTGGGAGGGGAGCTATGGCCGCTATTCCTGATCATCCAAGCGATTTAGAATATGAGCTTTGTTATTTTGACGATGGTTCAATAACCACAATCACGATATTGGTTCACAATCGAAAGGAAGCGATGACTTGGTATCTTAGCGAGGGAAAACATATCAACGATCTTTATTCGATAAGACCCGATGAATAATGCTTTGGTATAGAGAACTAGGTCGATAAACCTAAGAGAGTAAACTTGAGTGGCATTTTGTGGAACACCCTTTACTGCAATGTCATTAAGTAGCAATCTCGTTAATTAGACATATCGCAGCAAAGGGATTCAGTCTCGAATTACTTCAGGATTCGGGCGCGAAATTGACGCCCCTTCATCTTACCTGATTCGATTTTTCCTAATGCTTTCTTAGCCATTGATCTTTCTACAGCTACGTAAGCGCGCATCGCGAACAAGTTGATCTTGCCTACTGACTTACCATCAATACCGCCTTGGCCTGTCAACGCACCAAGGATATCACCTGCGCGAAGTTTCGCTTTCTTACCACCATCAATCTGGATAGTTACCATGTTTGAGTAGTACGGCTTAGCAATTGGTTTAGCTGGCAACTGAGACGGTTCGATTGGCATATCCATGTACTCATCAATTTGAGCAACACGGTGCATCTCTTTTTCGCTAAAGAAGCTGATAGCGACGCCTTTGCTTCCTGCACGTCCAGTACGACCGATGCGGTGTACGTGAACTTCAGGATCGCGAGACAACTCAAAGTTGAACACAGCATCTAGGTTATCAACATCAAGACCACGAGCAGCAACATCTGTTGCAACCAAGATAGAGATGGTTTTATTTGAGAACTGAACCAAAGCTTGGTCACGTTCACGCTGTTCCATGTCGCCATGAAGCTCAATAACACTGAAGCCACGGTGGCTTAGCTCGTCGTTTACGTTCTGTACTTCTTTCTTAGTATTACAGAACACAACCGCTGACTCTGGTTGATGATGAAGAAGCATTAGCTCTAGTGCGTCATCACGAGCTTCAGTACCTTCAACCTTATAAAAGTGTTGCTGGATGCTTGAGTGATCGTGTGTTGATTCAACCTTCACCATTTCAGGGTTATTCATGATGCGGTCTGCAACAGATTTAATCTGTTTAGGGAAAGTTGCACTGAACAATAACGTTTGACGATCTTTTGGTGCTGCTTCAATAACAGCATCTAGTGCATCTTGGAAACCCATTTCCAGCATGCGGTCGGCTTCATCTAACACAAGTGTGTTCAACTCAGACAGGTCAATACGGTCTCTCTCTAGGTGGTCAAGGATACGACCAGGAGTGCCCACAAGAATGTGTGCGCCATGCTCTAATGAACCAATTTGTGGGCCCATTGGCATACCGCCACATAGTGTCAGCACTTTAATATTGTGAATACCACGAGCAAGAGTACGGATCTCTTTTGCTACTTGGTCTGCTAGCTCACGAGTCGGACATAACACTAAAGACTGAACACGGAAACGCTTAACGCGTAGGTTTTGCAGCACGCCTAAACCAAAAGCAGCTGTTTTACCTGAACCCGTTTTACCCTGACCGATAACATCCTTGCCATCCAGAATAGTAGGAAGACTTAACGCTTGAATAGGCGTCATTTCAGTATAACCAAGAGAATCTAACGTATTTAGAAGCTCTGGTTTAAGGGCGATTGAAGAGAATTTTGAAGTGCTCAATGGAAATATCCAACTGGTGAAAAACAGAGTGCATTATGAGTGTTTTTGAAAATTATTCCACTTTAATCACAGTTTTGAAGAAATAGGTTAGGCGAACACAAAAAAGCCAGCTTTGTTAGCTGGCTTTGACTTCTATACGAATTGCTTTCTATGGCACACCGTGACCTTTAGAGGCAACCCAAACGCGATACCATTGCTCGCGCGTAAGTTCTATTTTCAGTGCATCAACGGCCGTTTTCACACGCTCAATCTTACCTGAACCAATAATAGTAATCGGATTAGACGGTAATCGACGAACCCAAGCGTAAATTACTTGGTCAATACTATCTGCACCCACTTCTTGGCGAATGGCTTCTAGTTCATCACGAACACGAATCGCTTGTGCTGAATCGCCACTAAAGATGCTACCACCACCGAGACAAGACCACGCCATTGGACGAATACGGTTCATCTGCAGTTGATCTAGCGTGCCATCATGAGCCACTTCGAAGTTCAATGGGTTGATTTCAACTTGGTTAGTCACTAGTGGCTTACCTAGTCGAGATTGCAGTAAGTCGAACTGACGCGGTGAAAAGTTAGAGACACCGAAGTGCTTAACTTTGCCGACTTTATGAAGTTCAGCGAACGCTTCTGCCACTTCATCTGCATCCATCAGTACATCTGGGCGGTGAATGAGTAATACATCAAGTTCGGTTACACCCAAACGCTCTAGAGAGTTATTTACTGATTGGTAAATATGGTGCGCGCTGGTGTCATAGTGATTGATCTTACGATCTGGAGTGTGGTCACCACACAAGTTGATGTCGCACTTGGTGACGATTTGAATATCATCACGGAGGCTTGGCTCAAGCGCTAATGCTTCACCAAACAACTTTTCACATTGGTAGTTACCGTAGATATCCGCGTGATCAACAGTTGTGATACCAAGATCAATGTGCTGCTTCAGGAAAGTCAGGCGTTGTTGCGGGGTCATGCCCCACTCCGCTGTACGCCAGTATCCTTGCACCAACTCAGAAAGTTCTGGGCCTTGTGGCGCTGTCGTTACTCTTGCAACCATGGGTTGTCTCCTTTATCAATACTGCATGTATCCTAAGCTCGTTTTACCGAAGGCTCAACGTATAACAAATGGCAAAGGTAAACGCTTACTAAAAATGTGAGAGCCACAGAAAAACGAACACTTAAATGAATAATAGCTTGCTGTCTGCCCGTCAGCCGTTCTCCTGAAAGGCTTGTTTACTCTGATGAATGACGAAACCATCTATAAATTTGAGCAATTAAAAGCGATTTAGTTCAACCGTTAAGTTGTCACCATCACTATGTAGCTGAACCCAAGGAGAAGACGAACGAGAAGAAGATGAGGAAGAACTAGGCGCATTCCATACACTCACTTGTTCAGAGGGTTGATGTTGTGAGTTGATGAATTCGACGAGTTGTTTATCTACCTTGTCGTAACCAACTCCCTCACGTTTCGCTTGTTCAAGTTGAGCGACGACATCAAACTCATCCTCTCCAATACGAATTGAGCTAAGAGCAAAGCCATCTTGACGAAGATATGCCTGAAGCTTTGTGTAACTTAGGTTCGAATATGGCAGATTAAGGCGAACCACTTCGACGCTTGAGTCACCCAACTCCAGTTCAACATAAACATCCAAATCGTAATATTGGGTTATGTCACTGCACAACAGAGTGCCTTCAACTTCGCCACAATCCATAAGATCGATATCGTTAATATAGTTTTGAGAACTCGGCTGAGTTGGGTCGCTATTGAATACCGTTCGCAACCACCAGCTTTCACTCGCTTGCGCAGAAAATGAAAAGGTACTCAGAGCCAATAACAAAGGAAGGATTAAGACAGGAAGAGTTCTCATTATTTGTGCTTATTTCACGCGGTACGAAGCATCCATTATACGTGACCAATCAACAAACAACCGCTCAAGCCACAAATTTTAGGCGAAAAAAACGGGCATACATGCCCGCTAGATAAATTCTATCGCCGAATAACGTAATCCGTCACGTTGATAACCATTACAGAACTAACAATACCATTCCGACGATCCACATACAATATGTCATACCAATTATTTATAACCACCTTCTATTGCAGGCTCTTCAAGCGATAATCTAACTTTGTTACGCTGAATAGCTTCTGGTGGCAAACTAATGAAACCGTATTGGTTCAACACGCCTTGATGCTCTTCCGACAGAGTAAGCCCAACAAAGAACTTCTCTTGTTCCGTAAAGCCTTTGCGATGCGCTGGAATATTCAGGTACATATAGTAAACCGTTGCCAATGGATAACGACCTGAGAGAATCGTTTCTTTGTTCAAGTCGTAGTTCACGCCTAGATTATCAACCACGCTCAGCCATTTCACATCCGAGATTTGGTCTGAGTAAACCGTGTAACCAATCGCAGCTTCTTCATCTTCAATCTTATTAATGAGGTCAGGCAAATCCGCTAAGAATTGAGTATGAGCATAATCTCCTTCCGTTCCACATTCGACCCAGCTTGAAAAGGTAGTGTGCCCTTTTAGGTTGTGATCGATAGCAAAAGGCAACATATGAGTATCTAGACTTTCACCGTTACGAATATCACTGCTTGGTAACCATTTAGGGTGCTTGGGATCGTTAGAACAGCCAAACACATCGATAAGCTCAGCAACACTAATGGATGTGGCTGGGTTATTCTCATTCGCCAGAATAGCTATTACGTCTGCTGTAAACATTAGCTCCGTCGGTCTGTAGCCGTAGCGCATGTCGAACCTAGCCATCTCTTTGTCAGTCCACTTTTTGGAAGTAATACCAACACGCGAGCGTTGCATGATCATCTGCTCTGGGACACTGTCACTCAGTAAAATCTCTAGATCGATCTCTTGGCTCTCAAGCAAATCTTTAACAAGCCCTTCCATGTTCGGTTCAATCGCGACCAAACCAATATCACTCACGTCATTCGCTAACGTTGATACGGAAAAAAACGCAGTTACAGCAGCAAGCAGTAAGCCCGATTTATTAAATAGACGTTTCATTACTGGCCTCCTACTGGATCAATCGATGTCTTAGATTCAACATCACTATTGCTGTCGAGCTGCATCTCTGAGGTAAAGATATTCCAAGATGGATTCACTTCCATGCTCTCTGTTTTTAACACCGCAATAGTTCTACGCTTACGCTTGTGAAGGTGCTGAGTTAAGCTGGTTATCTGAGTAAATTCTTGTTCGAAGATTCGCTCCCCATCGATGCCTCTGTCAATCAGAGCATCTCGAATCACGCCAGTCCTTTTCTTGGCCAATGCTTTGTTATAAACATTAGTACCTTCTGAACTCGTATCACCAACTAAGGTCACTGATGCATCTGGCTGTTCACCCAGTAAACGCACTAACTCGTTGAGAACGGCCGTGTGTTCAGGTTTTAGAACGTATTTATCGAAATCAAATGCCACGCTTAAGACTTCAACATCTTCGACAATTTTCCAGTTTGCACACCCTTTAATGTCTACTGTCACATCTTCTGGTGTATCTGCACACAGATCGCGTTGGTTAATCACACCGTCACGATCATCATCCGCTAGATCATCAATTTGATGGCGAGTCATTGTCGTGTCGGGCGTTTCTGCACAACCCATTAGCAAGATAGAACTCAGTAGCGCTAGTTTCGCTAGTTTAAAATATCTCATTACTTGTTCTCCCCTTGCCACTCTTCTGGGTGTTCAACCCTTAATGCGTAGGTCAACATGCCCATCGCGTTCAATACACGGTATGCTGCTAACGTTTGATCGTATTCAGTGCTGATGAAGTTTCTTCGAGCCAAGAACACTTCCACTTTTGCATCGAGCACATCCAGCAAGCTTCGTCTGCCAACATTAAATTGTTGAATATAACCAAGCTCTGCAATTTTTGCTGCATCCACGTTCTGTTGAAGAAGGGACTTTTGTTGTTCAAGCATCTTGTATGCGTTCCAAGCGAGCTGAGTGCCCTCTTTAACCTCACGCTCGGTTCGTAATCGTATCGCCCTTGCTTCTTCAACTCGCCAAGCCGATGATTCCACGCGAGAATCGGTAGAGAAGCCATTAAACAAGTCGTAATCCATCGTTAACATGATACGCGCATCTTCATCAACACCACCTGGAGGATTAGACACGTTGTCATTTTTGTTGGCGTGAAGCTCAAGTTTTAGTTCTGGGTAGTAATCCCCTTTCTCGCGGCGCATTTCTTTACGAGCGGCATCAATATCAAGCAAAGAGGCTTGGATTTCAGGGTGATTCTCGACAGCCTGTTCAAGCGCGACCTGTGCTGAGCTTGGTAACAGAGCATAATCAAAACGGGGATAAACCAAGTTCACAGCTGGCTTACCCACTAAGCGTAAGTACTGAGTTTGTAAATCAAACAGGTTGTTTTGAGCAGCGATCAATGAAGATTGCGCCGTCGCAACACGGGCAGAGATCTGAGCCAGATCCGAGTTACTACTCAAACCTTTGCTCTTTTTATCTTGGATATCTTGGTAGATCTCTTGGTGCTCTTTTACGTTACGCTTAGACAGTTCAAGTAACGTCTCTGCCTTGAGAATATCGAGATAGTTTCTCACCACGTCTAACGAAACGTTTTCAGCTCGCGAAATCAGAGTTAGACGCTCAGCTTCCGCCTCGAAGGTTAATCGGTCGACATTCGAGGTCGTTTTAAAACCATCGAACAGTAACTGGGATACTTTAACGCCAATTTCCGTTCTCGTTAGGCCTCTATCATCGGTATCGAGTTTGCTGCCACTGTTGTAGCGAGTCTCTTCATAGCCTGCCGCTGCGTACAAGTTCACTTGTGGCATATACAAACCACTCGCCGCGTCTCCGTCTCTTACCACTGATTGGTATCGGGAGTACTGCGCCAATATCTCTGGGCTATAGTCGATGGCAAAGGCCACAGACTCTTCTAATGACGCTGCTTGAGACAGTCCACTCATTAGTAAGCAAGAAGAGAGTAAGAATTTTGAATGCATTACACTTCCTTTTATATTTATGCTCAACGCACTTCATCGTTCGCGAAGTGAGTTTTCCTTAGCTCGTAAAATAGGTTTTAACCAATAACTCAATACTGTTTTTTCTCCGGTCAATATATCAACCGCGACTTGCATCCCTGGGATAATGCTAAAAGCAGAATTTTGTTGTTGGTCTTCGTTTAACTGAATATGGGCGCGATAATAGGCATTACCGTCTTCCGTTTGTAAGGCGTCGGCACTGACATAAATCACCTCGCCTTTAAGTCCGCCATAAATGACAAAATCATAGGCCGTGAATTTGACTGTTGCCCCCAGTCCCGTATGAACAAACGCGATATCTTGCGGAGAGATTCTCGCTTCAACAATCAGGTCACTGTTTGATGGGATGATCTCAATGATCGGTTCGCCGGGACGAACAACACCACCAATGGTACGCACAAAGACCTCTTTTACTGTGCCATCAACAGGCGCTAAGATTTGTGTTCGTTTCAGTTGGTCGGCGATCGCTTGTTGGCTTTCATTCAATTGCGCTATTTTGCTGGCAACTTCGTTCAGTTGGCCTTGTGCTTTGGCACGAAAATCTAACGCGATGCTGCGATGGTCGGCTATCGACTCTGAGTAAGCCGCTATCTGTTTCTGAGCCGCCACTTTCGAGCTGGCAATATCACCTTTCAGCTTGACCACATCACGGTTCAGTTTAAGCAGCTCAACTTCTGCAACCGCACCGCTGGCAACCACATCTTTCAACATATTGCGTTCTCGAATCACGATACCTAGGCTGCTCTCTAAAGTCTGAATATTATTGAGCGTATCGACACGTGCTTGATCTTGCTGCTCGATGCGAAGTGCCGCCTCTTCCAGTTCAGACTTCAACTGTCCTAAACGCTCTCGATAGTTCGCCTTAGCATTCATTAACGCGGGATGGCTTGATACATCGACAACAATATCTTGCGGTACTAGAACCACTCGTTCAAACCACTCTTTTGCATCATTATTTAAAACGACTGTCGCCAGCTCCGCTTTCAATCTTAATTGTTGGGCCAGTAAGGTATCGGCTTGTTGGGCAGATTCTAAAAACGCCGCTTTAAAACGTGTATCTTCGAGCTTAGCCAGAGGTTGCCCCTTCACTACAGATTGGCCTTGTCGCACCATGATCTCTTGAACCAGCCCACCTTCTAAGCTCTGAATGGTTTGCACCGAAAGGCTTGGAACGACTTTACCTTCACCGATCACGACTTCTTCTAATGTTGCCCACGTAGCCCAACCGATAATTGAGACAATGAGTAGAGCACTCAACCAAATCAGCTTACGAGAGCGGAATGCCAAGTGGTTGTTGGTCCATTGAATATCATTACTCATGACGACCTCCCTTCACCACCGAAACCGTTTTGAAGCGACTGGTTCCTTTGGGTACACTTTTCTTCTGTAGAGATAAAATGTCTTTTGGCTCACCCTCAGCCACGATCTGACCTTTATCCAATACAACCACACGATCACACATCATCAAGAATGAAGATTTGTGTGAGCTGATCAGCATTGAAGTTTCTCTTGGCATACTTTGAAGTGCATTGAAGAACTGTATCTCAGCTTGATTATCTAGCGCACTGGTAGGTTCATCCATGATCAGTAATTTTGGACAACGATAAAGCGCCCTTGCGATAGCCACCGCTTGTCGTTGCCCTCCTGAAAGCAATCGGCCACCTTCACCGACAGGCGTTTCTAAGCCATTGCTTAAGCGTCCCATGTAACCGTTGAGGCCAGACTGTTGCAGCGCTTGTCTTAGCTTCTCTTCATCAACGTTGGTCGCACCCAAAGTAACGTTGTCGTAAACACTGCCAAAGATCAAATTAGTGGTTTGCCCTACCCAGCCCATTCCGCTGCGCAAGACACTGGTTGGCCATAACTGCCCATCAATCTCTTGATAGAAAGCTTGTCCTGTTGTTGGCAAATACTGTCGAGCAACAATCGATAAAAGCGTGGTTTTACCTGCGCCAGCGGCACCAACAAGGCCAACTCGCTCACCCGGTTTTATCTCCAAAGAGATTTCCTTTAGCGCGGGGCTTTGAGTCTCTGGATAAGTAAACGTCACTTCATCTAACCTAACCCCACCATCAAAGTCTCCTTTGTCGATAACTTGGTGTTTGGACTCTTCTTGAGGTAGCTCCATAATCTGATTGAGCCCTTCAACGGCCGAACGTGTTTGTTGGAACCTCAGCAATAGAAGAGAAAGCTGGTTCACCGAACTTGCAGCGCGCCCACTCAACATCACCACGGCTATCAAACCACCCATACTCAGCAAGCCTTCAGAGATCTGATACACGCCGAAGATAATCAGAGTGATGGTCACGATCTGCTGACTGGACTGAATAGAGTGCGTCACGATATTGGAGTAATGACGAGATTGAGTCTGCCATTGAGAGAGCGATGAAATCGTCTGTTCCCAACGTTTCTGAGTGATTCCCTCAGCATTGTTTTGCTTGATGTCCGGAAGGGTTGTTAAGCAATCAAACAGCTGTGCCTGTCTTTGTGTCGAGAGGCGTGCGGTTTCATCGAATGTTCTCTCAACTTTGCCTTTCATCGCAATGCTCAGCACGATCAAGACCAACATGATGGCGACAGGAATGAACATCATCGCGCCACCGAGCCAGCCAATAAGGAATAGGAACAACAAGGTGAACGGCAGGTCGACTAAAGTAACCAAAGAAATAGAAGTGAAGAAATCTTTCACGCTATCGAAATCTTGAAGCTGTCTGGCAAATGCGCCTACTGATTGAGGTCGATTTTCCAATTTCATACCAAGGACTTTAGAGAACAGTTGAGAAGACAACTTGTTATCAATATAGCGCCCAGCCATGTCGGTCACAGAGCTTCGTGAGCTTCTCAACACCCAATCAAAAATAACGACAATACCAACGCCTGCCGCCAACACCCAAAGCGTGTTAAACGCTTGGTTTGGCACAACGCGGTCGTACACATTCATGGTAAATAACGGAACCACCAGCGCTAGCACGTTGATCAAGAACGAAGCGATAAACAGATCGCGATACCAAGGCTTCACTTCCTTGACGACACGCCATAACCAACGGGTGTTGGATCTACTGTCACTGCGTTCATGGGATTGAACACGCGCATCATCAAGCGCTTGGGCACCCACTTGCCAAACAAATGAGTCCACTTTAATGACTAAGTCTTTAAGGAGAATTTGTTGGCTTAAGTTAGATTCACAATTCAATACTTGAAAGTCGCCACCGGAGCTTTGGGTTACGACAAGAGGAGACCCTGTCGCGGACTCAACAGCAACAACAGGGAACTGACATTGATTCAGTAATTCTTTTTTAACGTGGCTCAGCGTTAGCCCCGATTTCTCAACCGCTCTTGGAAAAAGGGATTCATTGAGCCTGCCTTCATCTAAAGGTAGGCCAGACACTATTTTGGAAGGGTGACTGCGAACATTAAAATGCTCACATAGCCACTCAACACAACCTAGCCAGCTGTCTTTTTGTTCTACCAATCTAAACTTCCTTTTATAGACCGTACATCTAACTTACAGCGTTAAGTTTTTGTCATCTATCATTTGTTGTAAAATTTGAGCTTCTAGTGCAATGCCACTACCACCTTGAGTCAGGTCATTATAAGTGACATCAGTTAACAAGATATTTTGCCTAACATCATCGTCTCCGTTAGGCTTAATGGAAATCTTCACGCCCTTACCAGATTCTTCTAAATCTAGGTACTGTGTGGCCCCCAAGCCCGTCGTAATTCCCAAACTTCCAAGAATCCCAGAGAGGTCAATGGCGTCGGTATTTGGCGACGCATCGAAGTCTTGAATCACATCTAAACTTGGCGCCTCTGTACTGCCTAAGCCTGAAGATTCAAATACAAATTTATCTGAGCCTGCGCCACCAATCAGTAGGTCGTTTTCATCTGTCGCTGTGATTGTAGAATCACCATTAGCGACAAATTCAACCGATACCGTTTGAGGTAACCCTACCGCTTGGTTGTTACCTATCTCTGCTGCCGGCTCAATCGTTAGATCAAATTGATCTCCACTGTTGTAGCCCCCTGTTATCGCTAGATTAGGCACATCCGCTAAATCCACCACGTATTGACCATCAACCATACTTCCGTGCGAAAACGTCAAACCGGCAGGGATATCATAGATGGTAATGAAGCCCACTTCTGAATCAGCAGGATTTACAAGAGAAAGGTCTAAACCAAGAGGAATCGTGCCACTTGCTTCAGCCACAATTGAAGAGTATTCAACGCTTAATAAAGGCGCATCAGGTTCTGGTGTAATGATAAGCGTCATGTCTTGCGAGCTTGGGTCACCAATATCTGTAACTAGATTGCCCAACACCGTATTCTTGTCGACAGTTTGACCTGTAATCGTGATATCAAGATTGCCAAATGCATCGCCCGCAAAGAACTCCAACTTATTGACAGAGCTTGCCTTAACAAGAATAGTCGCCTGCACGATATCACCGACACGAACAAAAGAACTGGTTTCTGAGCCAATACGAATTCGATCTAATCCGACTAATCCTGACGGATCCGAAGTTGCATTAACCGTTACGGTAATTGATAAGAATTCATCGCTGTTGGTTTCAAAACTATTGGCATCAAGTGGGATAGTAATGCCATCATCTTCACTTCCAGTGAGCTGTTCTGGTAAATCGAAGAACTCAACTTTATCACCAATAGGATTCACACCCACGGTAAATTCAGATGCAGTATAACGAATATCAGTCGTGCCAATTTCTTGAGTAATAGCTTCTAGAGACAGATTAATATCACCACTGAAATCTCGTGGAGGTAGAATAACGAGGTTGGCAAGCTGACTAGGATCAAGCTGCCACTCGTAAGTAGGGTTACCATCGAAGGTTCCGCCATCAACGCCGTTGTTGGGAACTAATTCGTAATTATCTCCCACCTTGATTGCTATAACAGCCCCTTCAGGAACACCTTTCAGAGACAGCGACATGTTTTCAGAACCATCTTGGTCAATCAGCTCTGCACTGAGTGAAGACAATGAAATGTAGTTATCTTCGTCGCCAATAACATCCTGAGTCACCAAATTCGCAGCATCTGCTACTGGTTCAACGGTGATAGTCACCACGGTCGATTTATCTTGAGTATTCGTTTCTGCAACACAATCCGCTTTATCGGTGATGTTAGCTTTTACCGTTAAAGTAAGCTCGCCGCTGTAATGCAGAGGCGGCGTCACCAACACATCACTCAAACGGCTAGGGTCGGTTACCGTCCAAGTACCATTGCCATTGTCAACAAGTAATCCGGTGTCAGTTGGAGTTTCAGATAAGGTTGCTCCATTAGAAATGCTTACCGTTAGAGAATTAACGGACTCTTTGCCAGTAGCGCCATTTCCCTCACCTGTGATTAATTGCCCATCTTCAACGCTGTCACCAAGAACGAGCTCAAGATTAAGGTCTGTCGCGATGTCTTCTTGAATGGTCGTGGAGTCTGTCGACACCGTAATGTCGTCCACAACGGGTAAAACTTGAATACTGATGGTTTGGTCTGTGGTTACTGTGTCACCATTACATGGAGAGGTTTCAATAGTCTTAATTGTAAAGTTGATACAACCAGAAAAATCTTCATCTAACCCTGTTAACGTTAGCTTGGATAAGCCGTCCGCGGTAACGGAGTAACCAACAACTTCACCAGATGCATCGTATTCAGCAATCACGCCGGATCCAGAAATCTCAACGCCATCAGGCAACGAGTCAGCAGGAATGTAGAAGGATATCTCGTTATCGGAATCACTCGCGACATTGGTATTTAGGACTCCAGTCAGGTCAATATCTTCCCCTTCTGGGGTCTTGATCTCACCATCTGGTTGAATCGGTTTTGGGGGGCCTACCGGATCGCAACTGCCTCCACCACCATCATGCCCCGTAATTTGCAGCGGGAAAGTCGCATTAATGTATCTCGCATCTTCCCCATCAATCACGCGAGCACGGACAACAATATCCAGTACCGGTGTATCACTTGGACTGGAAATGGTCGCATTATTCAAAATATAAGCGGCAAGCTCTTGGAAAGAGTCACTGGTTAGTCCGGCAGCAGATATAATCCAATTCCCAGAGCTGTCTTGCGCGGCACCATTGGGGTGCTCAACAATCAACGAATAGCCGTCAGGGATTTCAATCAAAATGTAATCTAAGTATTCTGAACCATCGATATCCGCATCGACGAATGTCACTGCACTAGATATATCAACGGGGGTGCCATCCGTACTCTGCAGCAGCTCTGCCGAACCTTCCAATCGAGTGTCTAGCTCTACACGGGCATCAACTGTGACGCTAATATTCCCAGAAATATCTTTTACATCAGTCGCACCTGTGGGCGATGTATCAGTCACTTCATAAGTGATCGGAATCGTAAATGTCCCGCTTAAATCTTCTGTCGCAGTAACAGAAAGCCTGCCGCTATTCAGAAGGTCAGAAAGCGTTGGCGTTGTGCTATCCAATAGGCTCTCTAAATCTAACCCTGAAGCAGGTACTTCAATAACACTGCCATCAAAGTAAAGAGTCAGATCAGCCGGAAGACTGTCAATCACATACCCAGTTAAAGACTCACTGCCGTCAATATCTTGATTCACCGAGGGCTCAAGATTCAAACCAATTTGGCTGTCTTCAATACCTTGAGTACTGATGACCTGACCATTATTCTGATCAACAACAGGAGCTAACTCAACTTTTAATGTCATTGGGAACTCACCAGTATCGCCATCTGGTTCAGTCGAAATTGCAATGACCGTTAACTCAAGTCCCCCGCTAAAGTCACCAACAGGCTTTAAATACAAGTCTGCAAGCTGAGCATTAGAAACTTGCAGAACAGGGCCTGTAACGTCATCGATATAAGCGATCGTCAATGATACGGGGTGGCCTGTTGAATCAACGAGCAATGTACCTGCAGGGATGTCAGTCAACAGAATGTTGATTTCTTCAGACAAATCATCATCCGTGGTTTGAACAATAAAATCGAGTTGTATTAACCCATCCTCATTTAAAACCGATTGGTTGCTAATAATTTTACTGTCGCTGTCGTATTGCCAATGACCGTTGCCACCATCGACAGCTGTGGGCTCATCGACGACACCTTTAAGGAAAATATTGATGGTTTTGGTGTCGCTCGAAGCTTGTCCATTAATAGGAACGAGTGAATCCACCGTCGACTCAGTAGCTACCGCTGTGACTTTTATATATAAATCTTCAGTAAAAGAACTGATGTCTTCTTTAGGTTGAATATAAGCTTTACCACTAGCAATAGCCGTGGCAGTGACGGAGTAAGAGTTATTTCCTATTTTAGCGGTACCCTCACCTTCGATAGACCAACCATCTTGAACCTCGATAATGTAACTTAACGATTCAGAGCCATCAGTATCAGCAAGCACACCATCAATCACCTCATTCAATACGATTTTTTCATCTTCTAATCCCTTGTAGTCTTTAACGGAAACATGGGGAGTATCAGCATCAGGTGAAATTTCAACCGTAACCATATGAACGGTTTCGGCTGTTTTATCTGTCGGATCAGCAAATGTGTTTCCAGCTTCAGTTGCAATCGCTGTAATCTGGAACTCAAAACGACCAGCGAGGTTCTCATTCGCTCGGATTTCCATCTTATCAATTTGGCTTTGTGTGTATTCTTTGCCCTCTTTAACGGCATTGCCATTCAAAGTGATATTTAACCCATCAGGGATGCCGCTAATTTTATAACTCAGGGTTTCAGAGGGTGTCGGCGAATCTTGATCAAACAACTGTGCAGTGATGTTTAATTTAATAGCAGTGCTATCGTCTTCGACTGAGCGATAGCTAAACACCGAATCTGACCAATCTGGTACATCAGCCACGGGTAACACTGAAACGGCAACGCTTGCGGTCAACTGCTTTGGAAGCGTATCTGTACTAATAACTGCATTAACGGCTAAGGTGACTGTTGAAGTGGTATTCGATTCGTTTAGCGCTGGACGATAAGTAAGTTGGCCATTTGGCCCAGTAAATTGGCCATCTATTACGACAAGCTTATCGTCCGACAATGTCACTTTACCATCGACCACCTTAAGCAACTCGCCATCTAGATAGAGGCTTCCGCCGTTAAGCGAAGCTTCAGAAAACTCAATCGCAGTAACGGTTTCATTTTGGTCCACGTCTCCAGTGGCTACGCTCACCACGATAATTGCGTCGTTATCTTCCGTCGTTTCAGAATCTTCATAACGAATAAAGCCTTCGTTATCATCTAGGATAAGTGTCGCAGTACTAGTGACTTCATCACCGTCTGTATCTCGGACCAGGTACTTAATTTCATCCACCAGCCTAGGATCACCCGGATCAGTCATTACATTAGGGTTAGTCGTTAACTGATATGTTCCATCAGATGAAAGAGTAAACTTGCCGTATATAGAAGAAGGCTGCCCAGTTACGGAGTCATTAATTAGATCAATCTCGATTGACGTGATTACATCGGTAAAAGTGTAGGTAGTACCACGATAGTCAAAACTCACAATGACAGCGCCATCGGCACCTGCGAACTCTTCTGTCAGGAACTGTCCATTTAGGTTATCACCCTCAACTATTTCAATTGATCCTGAACGCGCAACCGGAATGGCATCTTTCACATTCACTACATAGATAGTAGGGTCAGAACTGTCTCCGTCAGCATCGTTAACCGTCAATTCAAAATCAAGAGCCAGATTATTTTCGCCATTGTCTCCGTATGCGTGATCAAGCGGAGCATATAAGTCAAACTCTGTCTTCCCGTCAGTATTAAAACGGATCCGAAATACATTCTTGTCATCAGAATCTTGCCCGTAATACCAACCGTTAGAATCAACAGGTTGAAGGGAGATTACTTTTCCACCACTTTTATACAAAAGAGCATCAAAAGCAGCCGTATTTACCGTTACAGAAGCGACATCGTCAGAACCCTCAACAATACCTAAAGAAGGAGTCGAATCTTCAACACCAATTTGTTCGCTATCCCCCAATAAACCATCTTCATCGACAGAAATTTGTCCAATAACAGAAATCTTAGGGTTAGTACCATCGTAAATTTTAATATTCGATTCTTGTGTATCTCGTGACCCATCGGAGTCTATCGTCACGATTGAAGCCGGTATTGTAAGCTCTGTGTCCTTCGCCCCAATCCCATGATCAATAGACTGATATAGCTCTATAACAATGGTTACGCTTGTTGAACCTTTAGCTTCAAGACTAAAATCTTCTGGTAACCTTATTTTGAAAACCGCATCTCCGTTAGCAAGAACAGCGTCGAATGTACCATTGCCGTTATCACGCCAAGTCAACGCTTCACCATTGCGGGTAACAGCAACACTATCGCTGTCTAGTACAGCTTGCCCCGTCTTCACATCTAAACCTAAGAAAACCAGAGGATCATTACCTGCCGTAACAGCCAAACTCACATTTGCGGTTGATCCAATTCCAAGCGGGGTACTATCAGCAATAGGAATTTCACTCAATTCAACTGTCCCAGAACCAATCGTGGGGTTCCCGCCATCAGTAATCGAGACGTTCAAAGTTAATTGCGTTTCGTCGTTATCATCATCTCTTGCAGTGACGACGAAAGGAATTTGATCCGTTGTGGAGCTTTGATCCAGCCCTTTACTAAGAGTGAAGGTATACGTCACATTAGAATCGACTTGAGCATCTACAGGAGGGAAGCTAAGCGTAAAAGCAACGTTCTCTGCACTTACAGAACCAACGTAACCGGTGAGTAAGTTTCCGTTAGGCGAGATAGTGTAGACAATCTGTTCCCCCCCACTGAACAACAAGGGCTGATCTGCCAGATTGAAAAATAGAGCTCCGTCATAGTCACTCCCTAGGTTGAGACTAAAAACACCTGTACTAATCGTTGTACCGCTATCGAGGTCAGACTCATCTAGAGAAGCGTTACTAACACTGACCAACTCAGGGTTAGTACCATCTTTCACGATCCAATCAAACTGCCCTTTTCCTAATTGGGTACCATCCAAATCTGTACCGTCAATATTCAGTGGTAAGGTGAGTGAATCGCGGAAGAAGTTGTGATTCAGTGGTTTATTCAACACTAACGTAACTTCCGCTAACACATCATTGCCATTAGCACGCGCCGCTAGCGTCAGCATAAATATGGTTTCCCCGCCAACTTGCGCGGTAATCACTTTTCCATCGGCCGATAGAGTGTAAGAGAGCGGTATCAAAACCTCACTCGTGGTTATGTTCAGCGCATCGAGTTGATTCAAAGTATCAAGATTAAACACCAACGAGTCTGGATCTGGATTATCAGAACTGCCTAAAACGGTGAATTGACCGACAACAGTTTGAATACCATCAGAGACATCCGTTTCGATGGTTGTTGCGCTGCCACCTACAATTTGGCCAGCAGCACCATCGGTAATATTGATAACCGCCGTACCGTTACCAAAATCATTACTGGCGTCCCCGGCCACGTAATTAAATGTAATATTTTGGCTGATGGTATGATCAAGATTTCGATTCGCGCTAAAGTTCCAATGACCATTAGCAAACACAGTCAAAGTACCTTCGCTAGTCGTAAATGAAACTGGAGAACTGCCAGAAATTATCTTTGTCGTGCCATCCACTTCGACACTTTTTATGGTCAATTGTGTATCTAGGTCGATGTCGTTATTCAGTACATTACCAGATGTGAACGCTCCCTCTATCACATCATAGGATTCATCGAAAATTAACGGCTCTGAATCCTGAATCACGATAGGTAAGTGACCTACAACCAACTCCGTAGTTTTGTCTGCGTCAGTTTGAAGACCTTCAATAATCAACGCTGTCTGAATTGAATCCAACCCAGCATCTTGATCGACTACCGTATGAAATTTGATATTTACGTTACTGCCAGAAATAGCCGCATCGAATACACGCTCACCATCACTTCGTATTCCGGTCAGGCTTTGTTTGTCATCTGAGACTGTGACGGTTATCGAAAAACCTTGAGATGTTAGCAACTCGGCTAAATTTTGCTCTTCACTAAACGAGAAGTTTGCAAAATCAATACGAATATCCGAAGTTTGTGTTTCGTCGCCAAAAATACCAATCACATTTTCCCGGAACACAACAGACTCAGGAAGGATAATACTCGGCATGTCATCAACCGCTTCATTACCTACCGTATTGAAAATTTTCGCATCTACTGTCCATTCAGAAGATAAATTAAGGGAAGAAACATCAATATTTTCTACAAGCCAATTGCCTGACGCATCAACAACGCCCTCAAACACAAGTGTCTCAGAGCCATCATTGACTTCAATATAAACAGGAAGCCCCTCGGCAACATTGGTCGTGCCTTGCATCGTCGTAAGTTGACCGCCACGAAATGCCAAAATGCTAAAGCCATCAAGTGTATCAATATCGATAATTGGGGAGACAGTATCAATGGTCACCTCCCCCGAACTGTTGGTCGCCTTAGCCGGGTTTCCTGCAACATCGAGCGTTTCAGCGGTAACCTTGATATCACCATCAGCAAAACTTGTTAGATCTACGCCTTCCACCGCCCAAGCACCATTTACAACCGTGGCTGTTAGTACAATCACGTTAGTCGTGCTATCTGAGATTCGGATATTGACCGTTTGGCCTTCTTCTACATTTTGTACCGTACCAAAGAATTTAGCCGATTGAATTTCGAAGCTATTAAGAACACCGTCTCCACCATCATCTACCGCTGCGGTGATGCTCGCTAACGTATCTTTGACAATAGTGTCGGTCGCTGAAATGGGGTTTCCCGCTATGTCTACGGTACTCGCAACAACGGTCAATTCGCCTTCTGCGAAACTTGAGTAATCTTGAAGAGTCAGAGTCCAAGTTCCACCGGATACTGCTGCTGTGTATTCTTGTGTCGCACCTTGGCTATCGGTAATAGAAATACTGATGGTTTGCCCATCTTCTACATTGGCAATCGTACCAACTAGCACTCCATTCGATATTTCAAATTGATTGTAAAACTCATCACCAAAGCCATCGAAATCGACATCTATATTGGCTAGCGTATCTTTGATTGTGGCATCATTCGCTGTGATGCTATTACCAAAATCATCGTTAATGACTGCGTCGACCTTAAGATCGCCTTCAGCTAATGAGGAAAGATCAACACCATTTACAACATAAGCTTCATTGTTGGTAATTGCCGTTGTGGTAACCGTGTTTCCATTGACATCAGTGATTGTGATAAAAACGGTGCGTCCATCTCGAACGTCGACAGCAGTACCATTAATCGTAACCGAGGGCACTTCAAACTGGTTTTCGTAACCGTCCCCGCCATCTAAAATATCGACTGTTAATAGTGCGCTAGGTAAAAGTATGTCTAGATTACCATCGCTTGATGCTCGAACTTCCTCGACATAATCTGTAGGCCGCGTATCAAAACCAGCATCTGCAAGCGTTTCTTCTAAAGTAGAACGGACATAAGCAATAAAAGAAGCACTGGAACTGGGCTGGTCGCCCACTGAGCTTGGCTGATCAGGTGCGCTTGCAATGTTGTTGACCAGTTCGGTGACCACCTTTTCCAACAGTTGTTCAACAACGGCTATTTGTGGTTCAGTGAGGGGCAGAGCCTCTTCTAGATTCTGAGGTTCAATCGTGACGACTTGGACACCTTCAACTTTTAGCTGTGCTGCCGGTAATTGAAGCCAAGTACCATCAGGGAATACTTGCCACACCACACCACCAACTTCAATATATAAAATAGGATCCATCCTAAACCTCTTCCTTACTAAAACGCTGACCTGTGAGTATAAATTTACTCAATAACAGACGAACCGTTCAGTGAACACTCTCTATCACAATACTAGCAACTAACAAATCATTAACAGTTAATTTGATACCATTGATACGCTGTAAAGTAAACTGATATGCTGTGACTTGCATTCCGTTATGATTATCACCTAAAAATACACCCCATGAATGTGTCATAATGTTGAAATTAATGAATAATTTACAAGGAACGTCCATGACTGCAACGAACTATCTCAACCAATTGAACCAAAAGTATCTTGCGACTCATAAAGCGAAAGAAGACTTCTTTTGGGATACTTATATGGGGATCAGTGACGACCATGATGGCTCGACACTCGCGCAGACCCAGTGGACTGAATTTCTTAGCTCTGCCGAGCAAATTGCTGCTATCGAAACGCAACTCGCTACTATCGAAGAAATTCAAGACCCTCAAGAAAAAGAGAGCACGCTAACAGGCTTGAATGGTTGGTTAGCGACCTTTAGATCTCACGCTATTGAGTCTGAGCAATCACAGAAGCTTAAAGCCGAACTCATAAAGTTTGAGGCTGAACTGTTCGAGAAAAAACAGAATCATGTAATGACATACATGAATGAAGCGGGCGACGACACAGAAGGGTCGTTACCGGTTCTAGGTTCAACAATAAGAACCAATAGTAATGAAAAAGTTAGGCTTTCAGCTCACCAAACACTATTAGGTTTAGAGCAGTGGCTGCTGGCTAACGGCTTCATTGAACTCATCAAAAAACGCAACCAATTTGCTCAATCGCTGGGTTTCAAAACCTTTTTTGATTATTCCGTCGTTAAAACCGAGCAGATGACAACTGAGCAACTGTTTGCAATTCTGGATGATTTTGAAGTTCGCACGCGAGATAGCCATCAACAAAGCCTAGAGAGCTTAACTCAGAAAAAAGGTCAGAGTACTCTAGAAGCCCATAATTTCACCTACTCTTTCGCAGGTGACGTTATGAATGACTTAGACCCTTACGTTCCCTTCTCAAAATCACTGAGACGCTGGGTTGAGTCTTTTGGTCGTCTTAATATCGAATACTCACAAGCAACATTGAAATTAGATTTGCTTGATCGCAAAGGAAAGTATCCAAACGGTTTCTGTCATGGGCCAGTTCCTTCTTTCTACGATCAAGATACTTGGGTAGCTGCACAGGTTAACTTCACTAGCAATGCCAAGCCCGACCAAATCGGCAGCGGTTATGATGGTATCAATACGCTGTTTCACGAGGGCGGCCACGCTGCACATTTCGCTAATGTTAAAATGAACGCGCCTTGTTTCTCTCAAGAATTTGCACCAACATCGATGGCTTATGCCGAAACTCAATCCATGTTCTGTGACAGCTTATTGAATGACGCCGATTGGCTAAAACAATATGCCCTGGATTCAGAAGGCCAAGCAGTACCTGATGAGCTAATCAAAGCCATCATCGATAACAAACAACCGTTCAGAGCCTACCAAGAACGAAGCATTCTTGTTGTTCCCTATTTCGAACGAGCACTTTACGAATTGGCGGATGAAGATCTGACACCTGAAAAGATCACTGATCTTGCTCGTAGCAGCGAGAAAACGATTCTGGGATTGGCTTGTAGCCCTCGCCCATTGATGGCGATTCCACATCTACTGTCGGATGAAGCCTCTTGCGCATATCAGGGTTACTTATTAGCTCATATGGCCGTGTATCAAGCTCGTGCATATTTCACCGATAAGTTTGGCTACTTAACGGATAACCCAGAGATCGGCCCTTTGTTAGCTAAGCACTATTGGCACCAAGGAAATAGCGTGAATCATAATGGGACAATCGAAAGCCTGACTGGGGAAGGTTTTAATGCCAAGTACCTCGCTGACGAGTGCAACTTATCGCCAGAAGAAGCTTGGGCTATTGAAGATCAAAAAATCAAACAGCTGTCGACAAGAGAACGAGCACCCGTCGCTGATTTGAATGCGAAGATATCAATCGTTGATGGGACAACCGAGTTGGCGAATAATGATAAGTCAAACCATCAGATGTGTGATGAGTTTGAACACTTTATCGTTGGGCAATACGGCCGATAGCGGGTGCTGAGCACCTGTAACCAAGGTTGAACCAAAAAACTCAAACGAAAAAAAGGACGATATTTAATCGTCCTTTTTATTTACAGCATCGGCCCTACACAGTGACACAATTTAAACGAGATTGAACATCAAAAATAATGTCGACAGAATCAAGGCTTCTTAGTGATTTCCTATGAATACCACATATCTGCCCTGTCAAAACAATATAAAACTTTTCTGTTTTGAGTAAATTCCAAGCTTCATCAAGAGATTCAGCATAAACCTTGTTCTTGAGATCTTGCGGGCGAGTACCTGCAACTCTTCCATGTTTACGCGCCAGTTCAAATAATCCATTTCGATTCTGTTTACATGTAAACAGAGTGTCATTTCCGTAAATAACACCCTTGGCAGTAATGCTCTTAACCATTACATTCTCCAGATTATCATTCCACTCATAACACTGAGTGCCAAACCACATATCGGTTGGATACTTAAACGGCAAAAAGAAGAGAACATGGTGTAACCACCGGGCATGCGACACACCATAGCAATCAGATTTAAAGTTCTTAAGCTCTCAAAGCTATTAAGCTATTAAGAGCTTAGAAGTAGTAGTAAGCTGCTGCGAATACGTGTGTTTCTTCGTCGTACTGTGCGCTAGTTGAACCCATGCGTGCACCATCAATATCTTGTTTGATATCAATACCCATGTCAGCGTTGTCTGCAATACGGTACATTGCCGCGATGTTGATGTAAGAAGCATCTACGTCAGCTTGGCCATCAAGTTCATTGCTGTTAGAGGCGTAACCGGCTGCAATTGTTAGGTCTTCAGATACCGCGTAACCACCTGAAACGTAGTAACCCGTGTCTTTCTCAGAATCTGCGTCATCAATCCAAGAGTTCATACCTAGTGTTAGGTCACCAATTTTTACGTTACCAGTTACCGTGTAAACTTCGTAATTAGCTTCGTAATCACGGTTTTCGTAACCTGCGTATAGGTTGAATACTTCTTGCTCTAGACCGATGTAGCCGTTCACACCTTTGTCGAACTTATCATTGTTACGAGAATCTTTCGTTTCGAAGTAAGAGATACCGTAAGCGATACCGCTTGTTGCACCTTGGAATTTAACAACATTGAAGCCGTCAGAAGCATCACCAGCAGAAGCACCAAACTCGTAAGTGTTATCACCAGCACCGTCAACTTTATCTAGTGCTGTATCATTTTCCCAACCGAATGAAGCGATACCGAAACCAGTATCAAAACCAAGCCAAGCTTTGTCTACATCCGCAGCAGGGCCAGTATCGATGCCATTTGTCCACTTGTAGTTAACTGAATCATTCGCTGAAACGTTATTGTCTGTCGTGTAGTTCACCATCAGGTCAGTTTCGAAGTAACCAACAATACGGTTGTTACGGTAGTTTACTGCAAGTGTTAGGCCTGTAGCCCAGTCATCGTAGAATGCTTTAGAACCAGTGTCGTAGTAACCGCCAACACCCATAGCACCAGATACTGAGAATTGATCTTTATGCATTGAATCAAATGCGAACATGTCTTCATTTTGGCTGTTTTGGCTGCTTGTATTTACAGCGAAAGCTGAACTTGAAATGCTTGCAATCGCAAGTGCTACTAATGTCTTTTTCATAATAACCACTACCTATATATTTATGTTGGCTTGTTAGTCAGGCCTTTCGGAGTGGTGCTATTGTTCAAAAAAACAGGTTATTGATATACCGTAAATTTACTGAAAATTTTATAGCTTCGGTGAATTTCATGAAATAAGAATATATTAATGTGTCGTTTATATTGAAAAACGTAATCCCAGAGTAAAGCCGATATCGGTGCTGTTATCCATATTGCGAATATTCTCTGTCATCAAGGCTTCTAAACTAAACCTATTGAAGTGGTACCTATAACCGAGCACCACTTCATTAGACGGCTTTGAGAAATCTGGTTCATCCGTTGCCCACCCTTGATAATTTAAAGACTCAACTAACAAACTGTGCCGAGCATTAAACATATACTCATACCCTAATGCCCAACTTGCGCTGAACCCCTCTAAACTAACTAAGTAGTCATCACCGTTACGGTGAACCAAACCTACCGTTGAAAAAAAGTTATGCCTTAAGGTGATAAAGCTGTAGTTAAGTTGGACGCCTTGTTCGAAGCTAGTTCTGGCAAACCGGCCACTTTTTACGTTGTTGTAAAATAAAGAGCCACCAGCAGAGAGCGACATCGGCCCTCTAGAATGCAACAGAAGCTCATTGTAAAAAGTCAGCGCATTGGTTAAATCATCCCCCTCAAAATCAGACACATGAACCCCTGCATGATTAAAATCCATGGTGAACTGATCTTCAGCCACTTCATCCCGACCATTTTGGCCGATATTAAATAGGTCATGAAAGCCCATCACAAAACTATCAAGTCCATTATCTTTTGCAGTCACAACTCGATAATCCAGCTCGGTTTTCCAAATTGGAGATGCTTGCCACTCAATCGCAATATTTGACTGGTTTTGATAATAGTCGAGCGAATACGCACTCGTGTGTGCCCATATACTTGCTTGGGTATAAGAGGACTTGAACTCAATAGTCCCCACCCTTTTGGGCTGAGCAGAACGAAGTTGTGTTGAAAGCACATTTGAATGAATAGGTGACTGCGCATAGACAAACATTGGGGATGCGTTCGCGCTTGCAGTAGGATGAAAAAAAGTCAGTATCGAGACTGAAATACTCAGTAACGCCCTTAAACTTATCACAGTGTTTACTCGGTTCTATAAATGCCCGATTTTATTAAAAAACACCGTTCAATTAATGCAGTAGATCTACCGCTTATCATCCTAACATTTAGATTAAAGAGTTATAAAAAAACGAAAATTAGAACCTCTCGAAAATGTAAACATCTTATCTTGCACTGTGCTTTACGAACGCATAGTCTTCGGGATATTAACCTGATGAATATATTGATAGAGGAAAGGTATGTCGGCTACTAACCTAAATTTTGAACAATTGTTGATGAAGCAATCGACGACTCTCATCAATAGCGATCCTCAGTGTTTTCAAACCACCTGGTCAGAGGCGAGCTTTGACGTACTCGATTGGTTCGGGATGGATCGTTTAACACTCTACCCTAACTCAATGGTCTTACTGGAAGACGGAAAGACTTGTTCAGTATCGAAAGCGAACATACCCCCGGTCAATAAACAGAATCTCATTGGTGGCAACTATCTTGATTATTTAAAGCTGCTAAAGACCAAAAAAACTTATCTCGCGTTTTCGAAAGACGACCTCGAGAACACTCAGAATTACGTATTAAAGCAGTTATACAAAGAAGGGGGCCGATGGCACTGCATCATTCCTTTGCAACTCTTTAACCAACGCTGGGGAGCACTGTCTTTTACTAACTTTCACGACAACGATACCACTTTCGATCTTGAAGACATCCAGCGCTTAAAATTAGTCTGTGAGCTTTGGCTCTGTTATTGGCAGCACTCAACGCTAGCCAGAACATTAAAGCAAAATGAGAATCGGCTAGAAGATGACAGTGACAAATTACTCTTACTCACCAAGAAGCAGACCAAAGTGTTGGCACTTATTGCTCAAGGCCTAAGTGCAAAAGAGTGTGCGGAACAGCTCCATCTAAGCTCTCGAACTATAGAATCGCATAAGTACAGAATGCTTGGATTGCTCGATTTGAACAACCACAATGACCTCCTTCAGTTCGCGTTGCGTAATGGGTTAGGTATTACAGAAAACCTGCACACAACGCGTTAAAACAATCTATTGACCCTGTAAATCATTCTGTGTTCGATGACCTTTAGCTCTTTATATCTGAAGGGGCTGTATTTATGAAAGTTCTATATTTCTTGGTTTAAGGACACTGGCTACTCGTTACCTTCACTCAGAGCAAATTTAATTTCATCCGACGAAAAGCCTTTTCGACTTAGCATAGCGTAAGCCTTTGAGCGCTCTTTGTGATCGTTGAGGTCATAAGATTTCTTTTGTAGTTGTTCTAAACACGAAGAGTAAAAATCCAGTTGCTCTTCGTTAATTAACCGATCGACTAACGATGATAGTTCGCTCGTGTCTATTTGTCGTTGTCTAAGCTCTTGCTGAATAGCAGTCAAGCCTTTGCCTTTACGAGCATACTTAAGCACCTCTTTTTCCAAGTCGGCTTTCTCGGCCTTAATTTGAATATTACTCTTCAGTTCATGCGCTTGTGGGTGCTGATCAATCGCTACCTTAACTTGTTGATAGCTAAAGCCACGCTTTTGCAGCGTCGCAACCAGCTTTTCACGACTCATGGTAAAGCTTGTGTAGTAATGGTTGATTCGGTCTATCAAGATAGTTTGTTCATCAATAGACTTTTCGAATGACACTTTATGAATCGCATCAGAAATCACTGAGTCCGTCAGGCCTTTCTTTTTCAGTTTTTCGACAATATATCGAGAACCAAATTCACCCGAGAACGCTTGTTCCACAAATTGTTCTGCAAACACTTGGTCAGACTTGAGATACCCAAAGCCTTTCAGAGTTCCTAGAGTTTCATCAATCCACTCTTGATTATCGGTTTTCACTTTGAGCTTCGCAATCAACTCGCTTTCCGTCATATCTCGCTGAGTTAAATGCCACATCGCAGAGTTCATAACACTTTCAATTCGCGTCGCTTTTCTTACCGTTGTATTTCTACCATTCGTTTTTTGCTGTGAATCATCCATTCGATTTCAACTGTCCAAACTAAGCCTACCTCATCATAACTTAATTCTAAGATGGTTGAGTTACCTAAAAGAGTGAAGCTCAATATAAATGGCAGCCAATAAAAATGGACGCTTATTCAGCGTCCATTTGATATCACATTAAGTAGAAATCGACCTTAAGCCGTACTTAGTTTTTTTAGATTAGCTCTCTTCGTGATTGTAAACATGTACATCACGTTGAGGGAATGGAATCGTGATGCCCTCTTCATCGAAGCGTTTCTTCACGGTTTCCGTCACATCCCAATACACTTCCCAGTAGTCATCTGTCTTAACCCAAGGTCTTACAACAAAATCAACTGAAGACGTATTCAAGGTGTGAAGCTTGATCATATGCTCTGGTTTTTTCAACACTAGAGGGTGAGCAAGAATGATGTCGTTCAATACCGATTTTGCTTTATCGATATCATCTGAGTAACCGATACCAAAAACCATATCAACACGTCTCACACGCTCTGCTGTGATGTTGTTGATCACGTCACCCCAGATCTTGTTGTTTGGGATCACCAAGCGTTGGTTATCGATGGTTTGAATGGTCGTCGACACTAAGCTCATGTCTTTTACTGTACCTTGCACGCCAGCGACTTTAACCATATCTCCCACATCATATGGGCGGTAGATCAAGATCATCAAGCCCGATGCAAAGTTAGACAGCGTATCTTGCAATGCAAAACCAATGATGACACCCGCAACACCGAAACCCGTTAATAGTGGTGCTAGCTCAATCCCTATTTGAGACAGGGCGATCAGCAAACCAACAAACACGACCGCTTTAGATGCAATTGATACAAAGAAGTCCTGCATCAATACACTGAAGTCCATTTTAGAGTGCGAAACACTCTTACGAACGGTTTTACGAGCCACATTAGCAATAAGGCGAGTTACATACAAAATACCGAGGAAAAGCGCGAGTTTAACGATAAAAGAAGGGGTGTTTTCAAAAGCCCATGAGCTGAACGAACGTAACCAACCATCCAATAAATCTAACGCAACATCAATATCCAATACATCAGCATTTATATCACCAGTGGTCGCTAACAGAATGCGCTTATATGACGTTATATCTACCCCAAACGGTTCCATCAACGAGATCGTGTTTTCTAAGCTGGCAACCATAACGCTGGTTCGTTCTCTGAAACGTATTAATTCAGTTTTTATCGTCGCCTTTTCTTCTTCACTAACAAAAGACAAACGGCGCTCTAAATCTTGACGCTGCGTGTCTGTGTAGAGAATCGCATTTGTCAGATATTGCGAACGAGAAACTAGTGCGGTTTTTAACTGACTTTCCGCAGCCGATACATCAACGCCTCGATCTTTTGACCAACTTAAGGTCTTAGAAAGTTGCTGATAGTAGTCATCCATCATTCCGATACGTTTTTGAATCAACAATTCAAGACGCTTTTTTGCATCCCCTTCAGCCGAACGGTTGTCTTTGCTCATAGAGACAATTTTAACTTCGTTCAATGACAGTAAATGCTGTAAAAGCTCTACTTGCTGGGCAAGGACAGCGTCTAAGCCTTGCTTCTTATCAGATGATAATTGGGAGGATATCTCTTTGCGTAGTGCTTGGTTCTTTCTTCGCAATATGTCTTCTAGAAACGGCTTTTCAGCATCGTGCGCTGTTTCTAATGTAGCGAGGTCCAGCATTAGCTGGTCTTGTACTTCTGCTATTTTATCGACGCTTTGCGCAAAACTTCCAAATGCGACAAACGCCAACATTAACAATAGACAACGCCAAACCTTCATCATACTAATTCCTATTATTGTCTAAATTGACCCTATAAATAGTAGTAAAAAGAAGATGGATAACAAGCATTTAAACGTATGTTGTGTTAAAACTTTGAAAATTATCAGCCTGTATCTAATATTTGAGAGTTCCAATCCCCTCTTATGACCTGTAGAGTACGCAACCAACAAAGAACAACAGCCAATATCGTCATTTAGGTGCATGTACTAAATCGCCTTAAATCCTATGTTGGCTCACAGCAAAAGAGCATAAAAATGAACAACGAACTTGATGTTATTGAGTCTCTAGAAGAGCTGGAGCAATTCCTAATTTCAGTAGAAGCAGGGGGCTTAGGTCTTGAAGACGTTGAAGGCGTAGGTATGGCCACCAATAATTCTGATGGTCGTCATTTCGTTGCAGTATTCAACAGCAGTCACAAGGTTTTACTCGCTCGCTGGATCACTAAAGAAATCTTTGAAAATGGTAAAGACCTTGTGCGCAACGGTCCTCGCCGTTCTCACTAAACCTTTCCAATAGCACCAATGGTTAAAGCCCAATACGTCCATCAGCGATCTGTTGGGCTTTTTTGTATCTCCTGATAATGAATAGAGCATTCTATACAGGATAAATTAGCGATAACTTCCAGTTGTTGTGAACTTTATCTAGAACTCAATGTCGTATTCGCGTGAGTTGGTGTTTATGCATCGTTTCACTTTAACAATTTCATGACTTGTGACTCGAAGAGAACTTATTTAAGCTAGCCACAATTCAACGAGCTCGCTTGAGCGACTAACGACTAACTGATTCGATTACTGACTGATTTGCTGAATACACCATTACTTTTCTTATCCACACAGAACCGCCGACAAAAGCATTCGCTTTGGGCGCTGTTCCTTACCGGACTGGTTATCGTAACCTGTCTGGCGAGTACGCTTTCTACAAACAAAGTAACTTCTTCAGCTTCCTTAATTGGACAATCAATACTTGTCGGTGCAGAAACCAGCCACCCACAAGCAATCGTCGCATCTTTCGATAAAATGTCTGAGCTCTATGCCAGCGTTTTTGGTTCAGAAGCTTCTAAAGCTTTGTCAGGACCAAACTCTAGCGCGTGCAGCCTAAGCTCAAAAATGCTCACCTTCGCGACACCTAAAACAGGTTGGCTGATTCCTTTTATCCTGTTTATTGCCGTTGCGTACAGCCTATCACCGCACATATCGAGATTGTCTAGAGATAACCATCGCTCTACTCGACCTACAAAACACCGCTTACATCTAAAGCACTGTATATTTAGAGAGTAAATAACCGGGCTACTACACCCTTTTATTTATTTTTTGGAGATACATTTGTGTACAACACACTACTAACTAAGTTTGTCGATTCGTTGGCATTCTGCATGCGTACATGCGCGAAAACGCTAGTCACTGCCCTTTTGGTTATGACGTCATTTACAGCTTTGGCACAGGCGACGGGCTGGCTCAGCGTGCCTGAACATCCACCAGTCAAGATGCGAATGATGTCGACGGGTGAACAATCGGACGACGGTTCTAAGATTCAAACCGTGCTGGATGTCGTTCTCGACGGCGATTGGAAAACCTATTGGCGTAGCCCCGGCGAAGGTGGTATTCCGCCAAGTTGGGACTGGTCTGGCTCAACAAACATAGAGTCGGTAGAGTGGCACTGGCCGATCCCTAAGTACTACGAACAACTGGATGTGATGACGTTAGGCTACAAAAAGCACGTCAGCTTTCCCGTTACGTTGACACTGAAAGACAACACGAAGCCAGCACTGTTCAAGGCGTCGTTCACCTTTCCGTCGTGCACCAATATCTGTGTATTAACCGATTACGACATCGAACTGAAGATTGATCCGCAAACATTAGAGCTCGATGAAGAAGCGATGTTCTTGTTCAATCAAGGCATGAGCCAATCCCCACGAGAAGCTAACCGCACTTCAGTGAACGGCCTGTTCTGGGATAAAAGCAAACAACAACTTGTGACTCAGCTAACAAGTAAGGAAGGCTGGGATAAACCGATGGTATTGATTGATGGACAAGAAGTGCTTGATGACTTCTTCTCTCCACCAACCGTCCACATCACAGACAATACAATGACCGCAGTATTCGATGTGAGTAACTGGATCGGCGAGGTCGACTTAACGGATCGCACAGTGAGTATTACCGTTTCAGATACTAACTTTGCCGAAGAGATGACCGCACAAGTTGGGTCAGACCCGATAGCTTACCAAACAAGCAACAACAGCTTTCTAGTAATGCTTGGCTTTGCGTTAGTGGGCGGTTTAATCCTCAACATCATGCCGTGTGTTCTACCCGTGTTAGGGATGAAGCTAAACAGCATCATTCAGAACCAAGGTGCTTCAAACCGCCACATCCGACTCTCATTCCTAGCGTCTGCTGCAGGTGTTATCACTTCGTTTGCGCTGTTAGCTCTAGGCATGACCGTTCTAAAAATGGGTGGCAATGCGATTGGTTGGGGAATCCAGTTCCAAAATGTTTGGTTCATCGGGTTCATGCTGATCATTACCCTACTGTTCTCAGTTAACCTACTCGGTCTATTCGAATTCAGACTTCCGTCAGGCTTAAACACTTGGATGGCAACCAAAGGCGACGACTCACATTCCGGTCACTTTATCCAAGGCATGTTTGCGACACTATTGGCGACGCCTTGCAGTGCTCCATTCCTAGGAACCGCAGTGGCTTATGCTCTGGGCGCAAGTTACCAAGAGTTGTGGGCTATCTTTATCGCACTCGGCATTGGTATGAGCGCACCTTGGTTGATCTTCGCGTTATTCCCAAGCCTAACTAAATTGCTACCAAAACCTGGCGCGTGGATGTTCAAAGTTAAGTTGGTATTCGGCTTAATGATGTTCATCACCAGTCTGTGGTTAACAAGCCTACTGAGCCCATTCATTGGCAAGTTCCCAACCATCTTGTTGTCACTGTTTATCGTCGTTTCAGTGCTAATTTGGATTGGCATGAAATTAGGGCGCAAGGTACTGATTCCTATCATGGCAACCACCACCTTGGTATTTGGTGCTGCATTGATCGTCGGTAGTGTTACCGCTGATAACTGGGCAACGCCAATTGTCGATAACCTTGATTGGCAGAAACTGGATGCGAAACAAATCCCTCAGTTGGTCGAGGAAGGAAAAACCGTCTTTGTCGACGTGACTGCGGAATGGTGCATCACCTGTAAAGCCAACAAAATTGGCGTCATTCTTCAAGACCCTGTCTACAGCCACCTGCAACAAGAAGACATTGTTTTGATGAAAGGCGATTGGACAACACCAAGTGAAAGTGTCACTCAATACTTACAAAGTAATGGGCGATTTGGTGTGCCATTTAATATCGTTTATGGCCCGAGCTATAAAAATGGTATTCCATTACCCGTGATTCTAGACAGTGACACTGTTATTCAAGCCATCGACGCTGCGAGATAATTGATGAAGACGCCCAACAATGAACAAAGGCCTAGCTCAGCTGAAGACAATGCTGTAAAGGCTGAAACCAAAAAGCCAAGCCGTCTTAAGAAGTGGGGAAAGGAACTCGTTTCAATGATACTGATCGTTGGCGTGGTTTCGTTTGCCATGGATTTTTACCACAGCAGAAGCATGCCTCAAGGAGACGCGATACCAATCGTAGGTCAGTCGATCCAAGGTGACGATATTGATGTTATCGAGCTAAGCAAAAGCGGTAAGCCCGTTATTGTCTATTTTTGGGCGACTTGGTGTAGCGCGTGCAAATTGGTGAGCCCGACGGTTAATAGCTTCAGCGACTCCCATCAAGTAGTTTCTGTAGCACTTTCATCTGGCCCAGACGAACGTGTTCAGCGCTTCTTAGACGCCAAAGAGTATGACTTCCCTGTTATCAATGATCTCTCTGGATCGATCAGCAGAAGTTGGGGAGTCAATGTCACGCCAAGTATTGTCATCATCAAAGATGGAAAGATTAGCAGTATCGCAACCGGCGTTACTTCCCCTATCGGGCTGTGGTTAAGAACCTACTTTGCATAACTCGCTCACTAAGAAAGACAGAGCAGAGCAAATGAACCGATTAAAGCCAATTTAACAAACAATAATACCGTGAGCGCGACCCAAAACGTGCTCACGATTATCAAGAACTAGAGAAAAACAACATGAAAAAACATCTGATTAGCACACTGATTTTAGGCTCACTAATGAGCACAAGTGCCTTCGCTGAGTTAAGCACAGAACAAACCCAGCAACTCGAAGAAATTAACCAGTTCCTGAAGGATAACCCTTCTACGATTTCAGGGCTGCATACCAGTTTAGAGCAGTATGTCGCGGGCCAAGCGCAAGCAAAGAAAGCTCAAGCTGAGAGTCACGACTGGTTGTATAACAATGACGCTCATCCAATCACGGGCAACCCTGACGGAAAATCAGTAATCGTTAACTTTACTGACTACAACTGCCCTTACTGTAAGCGCTTGGAAAAAGGCTTGGTTCAATTAGCCTCTGAAAACAGCGACATTAAAGTGATCAACGTGTACTTGTCATTTAAGCAGCAACAAGTAGATGGCCTTGATACCAATGCGGCTCTATACGCGATGAAAGTGTGGAAAGATAACCCAGCAGCCTTCCCTGAAGTCAACAGACTGCTGATGGCAAAAAGTGGTATTCACTCGAAAAGCTCACTAGAAGCCGTAGCCAAGAAGACAGGCACAGAAGCGGAACTAAAAACAACTCGAGAACAAAACCAGGTTCTAACCACTAACCATCAAACCTTTAGCGCTCTGGGTTTAACAGGCACGCCAACAATGATGATGAATGATCAGGTTCTACCGGGCTATGTACCTTACGATCGACTAAAAGACATCGTGGATGATGCTTTTTAATCAAGTTTAGATAGAGATAAAGATTCGAAAGAAAAGAGAATAAAAAGCCGACTAGCGTAACTCGCAGTCGGCTTTTTCATTGTTTGAATAAAGTAGATAATCCGTTTACCTTCAATCTAGATTTAAAGGTGAGTTGAACCCTAAAAACAATCGAAGTTAAAACGCGTACATTCTTTTATCCGTCGATAGTTCAAAGCAGTACTCTGCGTGCTTTCTAAGGCATTCAAACACTTCTCGATCCAACTTATAACTATCAACTTGGTCCGTTAATATCGCTAGAGTTTCTTCCAGTGTCATACCTTTACGATAAGGGCGAGACTGGGTTAATGCTTGAAATACATCGACTACAGCAACAATTCTACTGGGTTGATCTAAATCTTCAGCCGTTTTACCCATCGGATAGCCTGAACCATCTAACCTTTCATGGTGATCGGAAGCCCACTGACACACCTGAGGCGAACTAAATAACTCCTGCAGCGCGAATCGAGTATCTGTCGCATGGCGTTTAATACAACAGTATTCTTCGTCAGTGAGCAAATCTGGCTTATGAAGAATGTCACCAGGGGTTTGCAGTTTGCCAATATCGTGAACTAAACCAGCTAAATAGAGCTTTCTCTGCGTTGTGTGTGAATAACCAAGTTGTTTAGCTAGATATTCAGAAAGTTGCCCGACCTTCAACGAGTGCTTGAAAGTGAACGAGCTTTTCGTATCAACGACATTAGCAATAAACTCGGCAAAGGCGACTGTCTCATCCAGCGACATTTGCTGAGAGAAAAAGGGCACAGGTTCAAAGTTATCTCTCATATCCTCGATGTAAGGGGTCTCCATCGAGAACCAAAAATCATCCAGATCAACCAACTCACACATGTGCTGTACAAGATTGGTTTCGAACATCTCATCCGCTTGCTCAGTCAAACGTCCAATAATGCTCGCTTTACCGTCTGGGGTTAGGTTCCCATAACGATCAGAAGCTGTTATGCCATATAGATAGTCAACTCTGTCAGCAAGCATCACAACTGCAGCCAGTTCCTTTTCTAATTCACTGATATTCATAGTCTTTAGATCTAACCAAGGGGTATGATGATAAAGAACTGGCTTAGCGAATATAGAAAGAACAGGGCACTCCTTTAAAATTTGGTAGCCCTTTTGACAATGGTAATAAGTCGAGTCGGGAACAAACCCCGAATTCAGTCGACGTTGCTCGTCTATTTGCGACACTCCGCAGTCGTGAATTAGCCCTAACGAAAATGCGAGCTGTGCCTGCTCCTCTTCCCACCCCACGCTCAGAGCACATCGATACGCGATGTAACCCACCCTCTGTCCATGGTTTTTGCTTTCAAAACCGACGTTATCAAGCGCCTTAGCAATACCAAATAGAGCCTTTCTTAGGTCTACGGTTACCTCTTGGCAATGTTGATTCATTACTTAAGCCTAGTATTTTTATATATTTTATATATTTAGGCTGCTAATACTAATGCATGACTAACGATCATACCCGTGATTATTATAAGGTTTAATGTATTTCGTGATGGATCTAGCGTATCACGAATAATTCGTGCCACATGTGGTTGCATATTAAAAATTGTGCGACATTATAACCTACCGACCAAAAGACACTTAAATCATCAGCCAAAAGAAAAGGGAAAACATGTTTAAAACAGTTATCGATGAAGAGTTATCCATCGCTCTGGTTGAAGAGAACTTCGCATCTCATTACGCGGAAATTTCACAAAGCCAAAATGAGTATCTTAGCCAATGGTTAGCATGGCCACCGCACTGCAAAACAGAGCAGGACTTTAGGATCTTCATCCAGCGCTCGCTACATGATTACGCGGAAGGCAAAAGCATGACATGTGCGATTGTGTACAAAGACAATATCGTCGGTAACTGTAGCTTTAACACCATTGACCACAGCAAACAGAAAGTCACGATAGGCTATTGGTTGTCCGAGACTTACCAAGGTAACGGGATCGTTACACGCGTAGTTGAGAAGCTCATTGATATTGCTTTCAATGAGTTAGATATGGAAAAGGTGGAGATATCAGCTGCAACTGGCAACCAGAGTAGTCGCAAGGTTTGTGAGCGCTTACATTTCACATTAGAAGGTATCATAACTCGTAACGAGAACTTAAATGGCCGTATCATAGATCATGCTATTTATGGCCTTCATCGTTTAAGCGCCAACAGCATCTAAGCTTGATTTTCTACTTGGTAAATTTTGCCAATTGATAGTGAACGATAATTAGTAATTTAATTTAATTAGTAAGCCACGATATTAAACCGTGGCTTTCATTTTTAAGAGTCTAATTGGTCTCTTACTAAAATCATTTACGCGATCTTTGGGATTAAGATACAGAACTTAGCACCACCGCGATTGCTATCGCAGATCCGAATGTCCCAAGAAAGCTTTTTAGCCGCTGAAATCGCGATTGCTAGACCTAATCCTAACCCACCAGTTGCCGATGCTCTGCTAGCATCTAAGCGAGAAAACGGAAGGAATACTTCTTCACGCCTGTCCTCTGGTATCCCAGAGCCATTGTCTTCAATCAGAACTAGCCAATTTTCTGAGTTCTCGTCCAAAGTTACCCAGACTTTGTCTTGTGTGTAATTCCCAGCGTTCTTAATCACGTTATCAAAAACCAAACGCGCCATCGAGCAATCACACTTAATTTTGCACTCTAGCTTTACTTTGGACTCAAAAATAACATTGTCTAACTCCGAGTAACGGATTCTATCTAAACAATACTCGCGAAGATCAGCTTTCACTTTAACAAGCTCGAAGAAAGAATTATCCATGACATTCAACTTCGACAGCATGATAATTTCTGACGTGAGGTCGTTGATATCCCCGATGTAGGTATCAATATCATCGAAAAAAACCTGATGATGCTCTGGAGCTTCCCGCCTTAAGAGATCCGTCGCCAATTGAATACGGCTTAGCGGTGTACGGACTTCATGTGGAATCGCTTGAGCAAATATATGACTTTGTTTTACTTTGCTCTCAATCTCCTCAGCCATGAAGTTAAAACTTTTAGCTAGCTCAGACACTGGGTGTATATCATCTACGTCAGAGCGAGTACTCAGCTTCCCCTTACCAAACTGCTTCTGTTTCTCAACAAGTAACTCTATTCTTTCTTGAAAACGCCTAACAGGTAAGTAAACACTTGCGCCAATAGCGAAGATAACGGCCAACAAAAGCCCAATAAGAAAGTTTCTTTCTGAATCTTCATACCACTCAATTTCAGGTGAGAAGAAATCGCCTACCTCACTGAACGCAAAGCTAAACCTAGAATTTGGTAGCTGAAATACTGCCGAATAGAGATTATTTTCACTTAGGTATACCGGTACACCATTCAAGGTGGTAAATAACTCGCATCGTTGACACGGAGCCTCTCCCGACCAATTCTCCAACAGGCGTAAATTGAAAATATAAAATTGCTGGTAGCCTGTTCTGTCGAGTTCTTTATATAGCGAGTTTTCTCGGTTGTGTTGACGAACATACTGCTCAGAAAAGTAGATGCCATCATTAAGGAATATTTCGATCTGGGTACGCCGCATGTGCCCTTCACCAAGGTTCCAAAACAAAAATATCGTTGCCGACATCCCAGTCACGATCCCAAGGTACAAACGAGTAAACATAGAAACAGATCGAAGTTTCACCGCGATAGACTTATACAACCAGCATATACCCCTTGTTACGAACCGTACGGATCAACTGCTTATCTTTTGCATGCATACGCAGCTTCCGGCGCAACCCTGAAACACGCATATCAATAGAGCGGTCGTTAAACGCGTAATCAATCCCTCTAAATAGCTGGCAACATTGATCTCGAGTAACGACCTGACAAATGTTATTAACAAGAAGATTTAGAATTTCAAACTCGGCAGAGGTTAGCTTTAGATTCTGTCCATACAGAGTGGCACTTTGAGCTGTACTGTTGATCACAATTTCACCTGGGGTTTCAGCTGTCGTGTCAGGCTCAGCAACAACAGGGGCTGCGCGACGCAATAATGCTTCAATTCGTGCCAATAATGCATGACCACGAATAGGCTTTGCTACGTAGTCATCCGCGCCAAACTTAAACAAACTAACCTCGCTCATTTCATCGGCAGAAGCCGTCAAAACTAAGATCAATCCATTGTAAAACTCACGAGCCTGTCGACAAATCTGTGCACCACTCAACCCAGGAAGCATCAAGTCCAACAGAACGAGATCGGGTTCAATACTGCGGATCGCTTCAATGGCCAAATCCCCTTCATGGACAACGCTAACATTGTAGCCTTCGGCTTCGAGGTAAAGCGTAGTTAAACGCGCTATCGCCTGGTCATCTTCGACAATCAGCACTTTGGTTTTCGACATTTCTATCACCAGCATTTATTAAAAGCGAGGGCAGTATATATACTGTTCATATATCATCAATATTGTTATTGAAGTCACTAACTTACCGTACGCAAAACATATTAATCACTTTTGTACATACACGTTTACAAACCATCGTTCAGCAACAAAAATGCTCATTTATTGATTAACTTTCAGTCAAAACCGGAAAAACTTAGACTCTTGCGCGCTTACGTTCGCTTACCTTCTTACGTTCACTTACATTAAAATAATTTACAAAACTCATTCAAATCAACTTACCACACATTAATAACACAACAGTTAGTAACACTGCAAATGAACAAATTGATAGGCTTTATAACTATCACGATCATTTCTCGACCCAAAGAAAACGATTACATAACCCACCAGCTAGTATTTCCAACCTTCAAGCATATGCCCGCCTCTATAAAATAGAGTGTTCTTCAAGTAACATTTATTCGGCTAATCATTCACTCCAATAATAAACAACGGTGACTTACCGATTAAACAAAAGTCACTTTGTCACAAGGCCACTTAAAGATGAATAAATCGCTTTTAATGTTACTGACCATGACCGCTTTGTTGGCAACACGAGTCACAGCTGCCCCAAATAAACATGAGGTGATGAATCAAATCAAAGTGCAAGTAAGCTCTTGGATAGATATTCAAGTCACTCCACAAAATAGTATTATCCAAAAGATGGTCTTCAACTGTAATTTCTACCTGACAACCCCAAGCATTAAATCTCCAGATGGCAACGAAAGCAGCTCTGGTTCATATCGCTTTTATTCACATAATGGGGTAGTCGGCGCGATGACTGAACCTTTCACTACTCAACCCCTTCCAGAATTAACAATGTGCCTGAAAGAAGACTTCATCGTCACTAACCAAGATCAAGCCCAATTATTATTTGAAGCCATTGAGACGGTATACACAAATCATTCAATGTTTGACGATCGCTTCCCGAAAGAAATCGTCAAGACATCAACAGGTTGGAACTTCATCAACGGGGAAATTTTTGGGGAAAATAAAGGCTATGCGATTGAAAGCACCCCGGAAGGAAAAGTAACCAAAATCATCCGTTCACTGAATCTTTAAACGCTATTTTTGTCGCTAATTTATCTTTAGCGCCTGATTTTTCTTTAACACATAGCTTCTTCATGGCTGTTAAAGATCAGAGTTCAATTTGATAGACGCACTGCCAAAGCACGACATCTGTCTGCATAAATCGATTAAAGTATGAGTTCCGCGAATTTATTATGATGACCAACTACCAACCTTTCGAACATCTAAAGTGTCCTATCTGGATATATGACATTGATAAGAAGCGAATAACCTGGGCAAACAGCAGTGCCCTCCCTCTTTGGGAGTCTGAATCTCTATTTGAACTGACCTCACGCGATTTTGGTGTTGAAATGTCAAAAGCGATCGAAGCAACGCTTGAAGAATATCAGAGACAATTTCAGCGAAATCAAAGTGTAAAGACTTGGTGGAACTTCACCCCAAAGTACATTTCTAAACGCGCACTATGTCTTTTCTCTGGAATCCCATTACCCGATGGCCGAACAGGGATGCTAGCGCAAGTCATCGCAGAAGAAGAGAGCTTAAAACGCGATCTCACTTACTCTGATGGTTCCAATCTCTCTCTTTTATTCAACAAAGTGGGAAGCGTAGTGAGTGCAAACTCCGCTTTTTCTAAAAACTACGGCTCGCCGTTTAGTCGCCTATCCGATTTTGTTTCAAGCGAAGAAGTTGCAGACCAATGGTTATTTTCAGCTCGTAAAGGTCGAGACATTTTGGAGGAAGTCAGCTGTAAAATCGAAAATAAAACCCACCACTTTGATGTTCATGGAAAGTGGTTGTTTGACAAAAGTGAACTGCTATTAAACCTAACCTGTACCACCAAACAAAAAGAAAATTTGATTAAAGCTCGATATAACGCAGAACACGACTGTCTCACTGAGCTCTACAACCGCCGCGGGATCACCAAAAGGCTAGAATCGAGTATTGCCTGTCGCTCGCCCTTTGAATTGATGTTTGTGGACCTTGATGGCTTTAAGTTGGTGAATGACACTTATGGGCATAGTGTTGGTGACCAACTACTCAAAAAAGTTGGCAAGCGTCTTAAACAGATCCTCGATGAAACATGCACAATTGGTCGCTTTGGTGGTGATGAGTTCATCGTTATTGCTCACGCTCGAAAAAATCAAAATATCCCGTTACTCTGTTCTCGCATTATCGATTCTTTGAACAAAAGCTTCCAAATAAAAGGAATTGGCACCTTATCTGTAGGTTGCAGCATAGGTTCTGCTCATTTTCCAGATAATGCCACGGATAAAGAATCATTGTTAAAGCAGGCCGGAATGGCGATGCATGTTGCCAAAGCCAATGGTCGGAACCGCTTCCAAACTTTTACTCCAAATTTAGCGCAGATTCTGCATCGGCAAGTAGAGATACGCCATAGGTTAACTCTGGCACTAGAAGGTGATGACCTCAATCTTCATTACCAACCGATAATGGACACCAATAGCAATAAAGTTAAAGGGTTTGAAGCCCTACTTAGATGGTCGGATAAAGATCTGGGCAATATCGAGCCTGATGAGTTTATTAGCCTAGCGGAAGAAACTGGACAGATTGTTCCACTCGGAAAGTGGGTCCTTAACTCTGCACTTAAGCAACTGTCGATATGGCACCGAGAATTTGATGATGAATTGGTAATGAGCATCAATATCTCGTGTATTCAGATGCACACTACTTTTGCCGAGCAACTATCGGCAATGCTCAACTTCTACAACATACAACCTAACAGTATCGCCCTTGAGATCACTGAATCCTCAATGATCTTCAAACACGGTGAAGTCAGACAAGCATTAGACGATATTTCAGAGCTAGGCGTTGAGCTACACCTCGACGACTTCGGCACTGGCTACTCTTCTCTCTCTATGTTGCATGACTTGCCAATTAGTACCGTTAAGCTAGACAAAAGCTTCGTCCATGGCACGTATAAAGGAAGTAAAGCGATTGTCCAAGCCACCTATGCTATCTGTGAAAAATTGGGGCTTAAGGTGGTTGCGGAAGGTGTCGAAACAGAAACACAAAAAGCTTTCTTAACCAGTTGCGGATATCAATATTTACAGGGATTCTTGTTCAGCAAACCTATCCCACCAAATGAAGTCGAAAACCGTTTTTTGTCTAGTAGGGAACCTGAGTCATAAAGGTTTACTTATCAAACATTACGATGATTTATGAAGGTGTAGAAACGCGCAGGCAGCAATATATCTTGTGTCAACTCGGCTACAACCTACAACAAGGCTACTTATACAGCAGGCCTCAAAGCACCACAACTTGATCACCCTCTAGACATTTAACTACCTGTGAGCTCATTTATCCTAAATGACATTAGGCTCAAAAAGACAATCATGTCAGAGCTCACAGGGAAAAGATTACCTACCCTAAAATCAAACAGACAACAGCTTATCGAAGTAATCACCAAGTGATCAGCCGAAGTTAAATAACCACTATTTCAGTACCTTATCTATGTTTCACGCCTCTACTTTCAAGCACTTCTAATCCGTCGATAATGATTATTTCCAATAAAAGCCTTGCCAATTTGAATAAAAAGGTTAGTGTTATACACATGTATATCACCATGCAGTTTTAATTATGACCGAATGGAAAGACGACCAACCGATCTTTAGGCAGCTAGCTGCAAAGATCAGTGACCAAATTCTTCAAGGTGTTTGGTTAGAACAACAAGCATTGCCCTCAGTGCGTGCTGTTGCCGCCGATCTTAAAATCAACCACCTTACTGTCATGAAAAGCTATCAGTTACTGGTTGATGAAGACCTAGTCGAGAAAAAACGCGGCCAAGGTATGTATGTCGCAGAAGGGGCACTTCAAAAATTGAAAGAGTCCGCACATCAATCATTCATCAACACACAGATCCCAGCCATCGTTGAGACGCTAGGCATCATTGATATGAGTGTCGAAGAACTCGTGAAACAGCTAGAACAACATATAAAGGACAAGTCATGAGTACTTTACTTTCAGTGAAAAACGTAACCAAAACCTATTCAAATCAAGTGGGTGTCGAGAACATCAGCTTTGAGTTAAAGCCGGGGCAAGTGCTTGGGCTGCTAGGTCACAATGGCGCAGGTAAATCGACCTTGATCAAATCACTGCTTGGTGGGCACAACTATCAAGGTGAGATTGAAGTAAATGGCTACCACCCTATCCACCAGCACGCTGAACTCATGCTGCACTTATCGTACATTTCAGATGTGAACGTATTGCCTGAGTGGATGACAGTAAAACAACTGCTTCGATACACACAAGGCGTTCACCCAAGCTTCAACAAGCAAAAAGCAGAACAGACGTTAAGTAGCACCAACATTAAGCTGTCTTCAACGATCAAACAGCTTTCTAAAGGGATGAAGGTACAACTTCACCTTGCAATCATTATCGCGACCGACACTCAAGTGTTGATCTTAGATGAGCCAACGCTAGGTCTAGATCTGCTCTACCGCGATACTTTTTATCGCCACCTCCTAGAGTGGTTCCATGACGGCGAACGCGCGATGATCATTGCCAGCCATGAGGTTTCAGAAATTGAACACCTATTAACGGACGTATTGATTCTAAAACAAGGCCATTGTGTGCTGCAAAAGAGCATGGAAGACATCGAGAACGACTATTTCATTATCGATGTCGCAAACAACCACTCAAGCGAAATTCAGAAACTCAATCCACTGACCTCACAGCCAGGGCTAGGAACCACTAAGTGGTTATTGGAAGGTCAATACAAAGCGCAAGTTGAATCATTGGGTAACATCTACAACGTTGGTCTCGCAGACCTATTCCTTGCAACACAGACGGAGAAGGCATAATGCACCCAACTTTTTATATGCTAGAAAAAGAACTGATCGAGCACAAAATTAACACTCGATTGCCTCTGTTTATCGCGTTATGTGGTTTCTTGCTGTTCGTTAGTTTGTTTTTCAATGGCGCAGCGCAGCATGAGTTTTTCTTCCAAATGGAAGTGAATGGTGACGTAAGCGACATACACAGAGAGTTCGCACAAGACCTCAACTCAGTGATCTACTTTGGTGCTGGCCTTATTTCACTCATACTTTCGACGCTTTACATCCCTAAAACACTGCGTAAAGAGCGCCAAGAAGGCAGTTCGATGTTTTGGAGAAGCATGCCAGTATCCAATGCCATGACTCACGGCGTGAAGCTAGGCTTCGGTCTAGTGGTTATTCCGGCTATCTGCGCGCTATTAGTTCTATTCGCTGACTTCCTATTCTGGATATTGAACGTCTCAAGCGAACAACAATTGGCATTGATAGTAGAGCAGCAATCACTGTTTTATGTGCTGAGCAATTGGTTGGTATTCTTTGGGCGAATGATGTTAGTTGCACTGGTTTTATTGCCACTAGCAACCGTTACCCTGGCAATTTCGCAGTTAGTGAATTCTCCACTGCTTGTCATTTTTATCTCAAGCTATGCGATTAAGTTACTCTCGGTCGCCGTATTTGGATTCTATGGCATCAATGACTTCTTCTCTCTCATCGCATCACTACCAATAAAGGTACTAACGGCGGGCAACCCATTCAGTGCGATTGCAGAAGCGCCGGTTTTGTCTTTGGGTATTTATGTGCTGATTGGTGTTGGCGGCTATCTGCTGAGCCTAAAGCTAAATAGAACGGACGATGTGAGCTTGAAGACGCTGTTCCAACGATAGAGTCACTTATTCTGAGCCCTCAACGGGTAACCAAATCAGATATCAAAATCTAAATCTAAATCAAAGCTTCTGAGAAATCGGGAGCTTTTTTATTGGCCGCTGTTTTATTGTTAGGTGCTTTGAATTCTAACAACGGTTTTCGTGATAGAGGCAAAGGTACGGATTGGTGGTTGGTTTTGGTTTTGCTTCAGAGTGCTGAGCGGGTAAAGATAAACTAGGAGGTATTAATGAGCTGACATTGAATTGCATTACTGTTAATGCCTGCCAGCTCTTTGGGGGGTAATTTCTTTAGTCGCCGACCAGATGAAGGTCCTTGAGAGTGCTATTGAAATCGGTTTGTTGCGTTTTACATTTGATTAAGCTGTTCAGCTTTTTTAAAGCTTTACGATTTAAAGCTTATTTCTTTGAAGCTTCTTTCGCTGTGTCTTTCCAGTATTGGATGCGAACGCGATGAAGCTGTGCTCTTCTCATTTTTTTCATAAGGGATATTTCCTTTTCTTTATCTGCTCTTCATGAGCTATTTTTATTGCCTACCATTCGAATCTAACGGTGTTTGATGGCCAGATCAATGGTACAAGTCACAAAATATATAGAGTTTCGAGTACCATTTACATCAAAGTATGACCTAGTTATCAACTATGGCTCAATTCAATCTATTAAGCCGTTGTTCGAAATTTAGATTAGTTATCTCAGATGACAAATTCATTTCAGTATCAATACAGTTCAGTGATACGTATTTAATAGACCGGACTAACACAGATTTAGTTCCCAATAATTTGTCTTTCCTACTCCTACCATTAACTGGCCTTTCTCGCGTAATACTTATCTTTCTCCCAATCAAAGTTACAGGGTAACCTGTGTGTTTTTTGTATTGACTATTTTTTATTCACACAGGCCTATACGACACAAACTCAAAATGGGATTATGTTTGTAACGGAAGAGCTTTTAATAGAAAAAGACAGTAATGGATAAAATCAAATGGATGTGCTCATGAGTAAAGTCATTCTACAAGGGCATATTCTTGTGCCAGACAACGACCTAGAAGCCGTCACACAAGCGCTGGTTGTTCATAAGGAAGTCACACTCTCAGAACCCGGTTGTATCGTGTTTCGAGTCAGTCAAAGCGCACTTCAACCTAATCGTTTTGAAGTGTATGAAGAATTCACTAGCCGTGAGGCGTTTGAAGCGCACCAACAGCGAGTAAAAACGTCTGAATGGGGTGAAACCTCCAAGAACGCAACACGTCACTACCAAGTCACCGATGTTCTGACACCTAATGATTGACCCGCTAGCCAACCGTATCATCACGTTGATCAAACAAGATCCCTTGCGAATGCAGGTTTTAGACTGTGTCTCTCAACTGAATTTACCGCAGTGTTATGTTTCGGCGGGCTTTGTGCGAAACCTCGTTTGGGACGACCTACATAACTATGATTCCCCGACTCCACTTAATGATATTGATGTGATCTACTTTGATCCTAGCGATACCTCTTACGAATCGGCTCTTAGATACGAGGTTCAGCTTCAAGAGTGGTTACCTGAACTCAACTGGCAAGTTCGCAATCAAGCCAATATGCACACTCGAAACGGGGATGGGCCTTACCAAGGTTCATTGGATGCGATGCGTTACTGGCCAGAGAAAGAAACCGCCGTCGCCGTGAAGCAAAGCCTAACAGGGGAAGTCGAGTGCATTTCGGCTTTTGGTTTAGAGAGTTTGTTTGATTTAAAGATCACACCGAATCCCAATCACAGCAGAGACGTGTTTGATCAACGAGTTCAGTCTAAAAACTGGTTAACTCATTGGCCGAAGTTAACTATTGGTTGTTTGAGTCTCAAAGGGTCCTTTGTCGCTCGTACTAATTAGTCGCAAATTTTATACATTAATATGTTTAATATAAACTATGGTTAATATTAACTCACATCCATATAAGGTAGCTATTATGTCGATTTTACGTGCGTTACTGATACTTATAAGCTTAGTTATCATTGGGTGTGCTGATACACATAAACTTCAGGTTACGGATGTAAACTCGACAGCTAAATTTGAAACAAGTGATTCAGTTTTAATCGGCCGCTCAAAGAATGGGGAATATGGGAAGCACTATTATTCAGGCTCAGGACTAATGGTGAGTAAAGCTCTTCAATCAGAGTTATTCACAAAACTAAACAACGTCGCAATCGCTAACCAAGCAGCTGATTACAATTTTGTCCTTGAATATGCGAAAAGCAATGAGTTCGACTACTTAATTTTTCCTACCATATTACACTGGGAAGATCGCGCGACTGAATGGTCAGCTAAGCCAGATAAAGTAAGCGTAAAAATTACAGTTGTTGATGTTAAAACAAAAGTAATTATTAAGTCTGGCATAATCGAAGGAAAAAGCGGGCTAGCTACCTTTGGCGGTGACCACCCACAAGACTTATTGTCAGAGCCGGTCAGCGAATTTATGGCTAGCCTATTAAATTAATTATCGTGGTGATTCAATAATTGAGCTCTATTACGTAGACAACATCAACTCGACCTTATGACACCGTAGTTAGCATGGTTAACCTATGTCGAATCAAACTTTGCCTCTGTAAAACCATTGACTAAAAGCCCAATCAGATCGAACATGCCCCACTTCTCAAATCAAACGCGCACTTCACGAACTGCTGCGCTCTCTCGTCATACTGAGTAACGACCATGAACCAACAATACATGCTGCAAGCTCTTGAAGCTTCGCGCCAAGCCCTACCCGATTGCCAACCAAACCCGCCTGTGGGTTGTGTTTTGGTGAAAAACGATAAGGTGGTGTCTGTTGGATATACGCAAAAGGTCGGTGGAAACCACGCCGAGGTTGAAGCACTGAATGGCTATGACTGCGAAACGGATGGAGAAATGGAAGGCGTTACCGCTTACGTAACTTTAGAGCCATGTTCATTTGTTGGCAGAACACCCGCTTGCGCCAGTACATTGGTTAAAGCCGGTGTGAAACACGTAGTAGTAGCGATGCTAGACCCAGACCCTCGCAATAATGGCCGTGGTGTGGCGATACTCGAATCACACGGAGTGAAAGTGGATGTAGGACTATGCCAAGCACAAGTGAGCGCCTTTTTAACCCCTTACCTTGGTAAGTCCTAGCTCTAAACAGCCAGTATTAGCTCAATTTCACTCGGTAAAGTGGGTTTACTGGTTTGTCGACAAAATACGACCAGATATGATCGTAGACCGCATGTTGGTTAGGAAACGGCGCAAGTGCTTTCGCTTCCTCTAAATCGCACCAGCGGTACTCTGTATGTTCGTCATTCAGTTCAATCGCTTGGTTGGGTGGGCATAGCACCGCAAACACAGGGATTAGCTGAATCACATTAACGTGAGCCTCGTAAAACTGCTCCAGAAACTGCGCGTTATACAAAGCTTCCACTTTAATTTGGGTCTCTTCTTCAAACTCGCGCACGATAGCCTGCCAGCCTGTTTCACCTGCTTCAATCGAGCCTGCGACATGGCACCAAAATTCGCCCTTCACACGCTTCATTAATAGCATTTTCATTTGTCCGTCGACCTCTGAAAGAGCGACACCGGATACAATTGAAGTATTGAGTGGAATCATAACGTTACCTTAGTTTTCATAAGAGGGCGGCAAGGCTACCACCCTTCGTTTGTGAAGTTACCTTCTATGATTAAAAACGAGAAGTTACTCATCAATTAATGAAGTTCAAGCCATAACTCATGGGTTCCGTGTTAAGCGTCTCGCTTAGCTATCCAGTAATAGAACCATTTCTTATTTGAGGCGCTTTTCGATAAAGAGTAGAATCGCCGCCTTGTACTGTGTTTAAAACCTTTAAACATACACAGTAGACTCACAACCATTTATCACCACGATATAAGTATTAATACGACTATGCACTCATCAAAACCAACGCACGACTCAGAAAACAGCCATACTCCTGAGCATTGCTTCACTCGTTTTCAACAGCCGATCGAGTCATATTCGTTGCCTGAGCGTTTCACATTCCCGTTCTATTATGAACCGCATCCACTGTGTGAAATCGCCTCTCATCAGCTTCAACAATATCTAGAAACGCAAACCGACTGGCAGCATGACTTCGGGCTAAATTCAGACGCAGGCCGCGGAAAAATGTTTGGTGTGTTACTGGTGAAAAGCCCTGAAGGTGAGCTTGGTTACTTCTCTGCTTTCTCTGGAAAAATCGCCGACCAAAACCTACTGCCTCACTTTGTGCCGCCCGTATTTGACATGTTGAGCAGCGACAGCTTTTTCCATCAAGACACAGCCGACATGATGGCTGTGAATGCGAAATTTAAAGCGCTGCAAGCAAACGCTGATTACCTTGAACTGTGCGAGCAACTGGCACAACAAAAAGCACAAGCTGAACAAGAGATTGAAGCTCAGCGTTTATTAATTATAGAAGGCCGAAAAACACGTAAAGAACAACGCGAACAAGGTAAAGAAAACCTTGATGAGCAAGCCTTCGAACAGCTAAATAACGAGCTAAATAACGAGCTAAACAAAGCCAGTGTTGCCGACAAGAATCAACAAAAATATCTCAAGCTCAACTGGGAACAGATCCTAAACGAGTTACAAATCAAAGTTGATGTGTTCACTAATCAACTAGCTGAACTCAAAGAGCAAAGAGCACACATTTCTCATCAGCTTCAGCACAAACTGTTTTCACAATACGCTTTCCAGAATGCGGAAGGAAACATTGAGGATCTGAACCAGATCTTTGAAGACACGCCAAACAAGATACCACCAGCAGGTTCTGGCGAGTGTGCCGCACCCAAGCTTTTGCAATACGCGTATTTAAACGGTTACACACCATTGGCACTGGCTGAATTTTGGTGGGGTCGTTCTCCAAAGTCGGAAATCCGCAAACACAAAAAATACTACGCCTCTTGCCAAAGTAAGTGTGTACCGATTTTAGGCCATATGATGAAAGGCCTTGAAGTCGATCCCAACCCATTGCTAGAAAACCCAGCAGAAGGCAAAGACCTCGATATCTTATTCCAAGACGATCACATCGTTGTGGTGCACAAACCAGCAGGTTTTCTATCAGTTCCGGGTAAAACCATCAAAGATTCGGCCTACACTCGCGTTCAAGAAATGCATCCCGATGTTGAAGGGCCATTTGTTATCCACCGCTTGGATATGGCGACCTCTGGCATTCTAATATTTGCGCTTACACGACGTGCGAACAAAAGCTTACAGAAACAGTTCATTACTCGTGAAGTTGAGAAGCGTTACGTGGCAATGATAGAAGGCGTTTTAGAGCAAGGTGAAGGCTATGTTCGCTTACCATTGCGTGGAGACTTATACGATCGTCCTCGTCAGATTGTCTGCTTCGAACACGGCAAGCCTGCTGAAACGAAGTGGGAAGTGATTGAGCGAAACCAAGACACAACAAAGGTTTACCTGCACCCTAAAACAGGGCGTACACACCAGTTGCGTGTTCACTGTTCACACGAAGAAGGCCTTAACATGCCTATCGTCGGTGATGGCCTATATGGCAATAAAGCCGACCGACTGCACCTACACGCAGAAAGGCTAGCACTGCACCACCCAGTAACCAAAGAGTGGATGGAGTTCCAGTTCGACGCTGAATTCTAAGCGTTAAGCCTATTTTCTGCGTTAAGCCTACTTTCTGCGTTAAGCCTAAGAGATAAACCAGAGTCACAAACCATTTGTGACTCTGACTCCCTCTTTCTCCTACCCCTTTCGGATAATTCACCACGCTTATTGCACTACATCAAGGTCCACTTTGTTGTGAGGAGTAGCATGCGCCTCTTCTTCTTTCCTTGAGGCCTTTGATATGTCATCAGCTGCTTTGAATATACAACCCAACACAACGACTTCTTCCGTGATCGCTTCGCAAGCACTAAGCTTGAAACCACTCACAAACAAAAAGCCAGATTTAAACTCGGCAATGCTCAATCTAATTGAAGAAGTGAAAAACGAACTCCCTCTTTACGAGTCGGAGACGTTTATCTGTGGGCCAAAAGGAAACTGCGCCGGTTGTTCTAAGAAACTATTGGAGATGGTCGACAGTGAGTTGATGTATTGGGAACACAGCATTTCAATTGGTCAAGGCCCTAACTTCGAAGAGCTGCGTCGCTTTGGTAAGCTATGCAGCAGCGTTAGACGTGGCTTAGAGCGAAACGGGTTAGTCGAAAAGCGCCCAAAGAAAAGGTAACAGTCCAACTCGATAATCATTACAATGTGTCGTAGGCTGTTACAAGCTACCCTCGATTAACTGATTGAACTCGTTAACTATAAGGGTGATAGTACTTTGTATTACAATTCAGAGTACAGACCGATTCATCGAAACTCAATCATAGGTACGAATTCATAGAAGCTAGTTCATAGATATTTTTCGCCATTGTCTTGAGCGACTCTAACCTTCATTTCTGCTTAGCTTTGAACCTTCGGAAAACCAACATCACATTCATTTAAAGCCCTTTATTGGATAGCGGGGAAATACCTTGAAGAAACCACAACCAATACTGGGTCAGACCGGTATGCTATTTTTCCTCGTCATCATCAGTGCGTTTCCTCCATTGACCATCGACCTGTATTTGCCAGCCCTTCCACAAATGGTCGAGGTGTTCAATACCGACCAATCGATGGTCAACCTAACCCTGAGCAGTTACTTCGTGACCTATGCGGTTGGCCTGTTGTTCTGGGGACCACTCAGTGAAAAGTTCGGGCGTAAGCCGATTCTACTCATTGGCATCGCAAGCTATATGGTGGCGAGCGTCTTATGTGCCATGACCAATAGCATCGAGCAGTTGATTGGTGCTCGTATATTCCAAGCCTTTGCGGGCAGTGCCATCACCGTTATCGCAACCGCCATTGTGAAAGACCTTTATGATGGCCGAGAACGCGAAAAGATCATGGCGACTATCATGTCTCTGGTGATCATCGCACCGATGGTCGCGCCTGTATTTGGTGCTTTCCTGCTGAAAATAGCGTCTTGGAGAATGATGTTTGTCACCCTCGCCATTTTTGGTGCATTTGCGTCAGTATTAGCTTGCTGCTACCGAGAAACGCTCGAAAACAAATACCAAGGTTCTATATTCCGCTCATGGGGAAGAATGGGCGTGGTCATGAAAAACCGCTCGTTCGTCAAGCTGCTGGTCATTTTCTCTATCATACCGATGGCGTTGATGGGCTTTCTTGCGGCGGGTTCTTATATCTACATCGATCACTTTGGATTGACCGAACAACAGTTTAGTTACGCGTTCGCATTCAATGCATTGTGCGCCTCATTTGGCCCAACAATTTATATGAAGTTGTCCTACAGAATATCAGTTCAAAAGGTCATCTCTGGATGTTTTGCTTTATTGGCGATAGCAGGAATCTTTACCCTAACCATCGGCGACTTGTCCCCTTGGTTCTTTATGTTTATCGCAGCACCAGCGACGCTGATGGTTATCATCATGCGTGTACCAGGCACCAACTTAATGCTGAACCAGCAAGATCATGACACGGGCTCTGCCGTCGCACTGATACAGTTCTTCAGCATGATTTGTGGCTCGCTTGGCATGGTGTTGGTTTCAATACGCCCAGAGTCACTGATTGAAAACCTAGGCTTTATCCAATTATCGGTGGGAATCCTAGGCGGCTTGATGTGGCTGATGGTCAGAAACAAAGAGTATGTGACTAAGAAACTAAATTAAGCTCTTCCAAAATAGCTAAGTTATGTACTCAAACACGATTTAGGGCGTCCTCGATCGTGTTTGAGGTCTCGCCCTCACTGGCTTTAGCGCATATTGGCTCCAATCACCTAAATTGGAGTTAAAACCATGAAATGGACACATTTACTGTTCACATCCCTACTTTTCCTTTGCAGTTCAGCCATCGCTTCCGATGTCGGGTTCACTCAAGTCACCTTAACTGACGATCCTAATCGCCCGCTAAACACTGTCATTTGGTATCCCACACAAGATGTATCAGACACAACCTTGATTAGCGATAACCCAGCCTTCATCGGCACGCAAGTCATCAAAGATGGAGAGATTCAATCCGGCACTTTTCCAATAGTACTGTTATCACACGGTTACCGAGGAAACTGGCGAAACCAAAACTGGTTGGCGACCGAACTTGCGAGTCGTGGCTACATCGTAGCGGCCACTGACCATCCGGGAACCACTTCTTTCGACCAATCCCCGAAGCAAGCAGCGAAATGGTGGGAGAGACCACAAGATATGTCACGCATTCTGGACTACTTGTTATCCCAAACCCAGTGGAAGCAATTTGCTGACGCTGAAAATGTTACCGCAATCGGGCACTCTTTAGGTGGCTGGACTGTAATGCAACTGGCTGGAGCTAAACTGGATAGACCAACCTTTGAGGCTAATTGTTTGGTATACCCGAACCCACGGATTTGTGGACTCGCTGTGGAGTTAGGGCTATCCAAAGTCCAAGCCCAAGAACCAAGCAATAAAGACCTTTCAGACCCTCGAATTCAACGTGTAGTTAGCCTTGATCTGGGGCTTGCTCGCAGCTTCTCAGTCGGCAGCTTAAATGACATCACAGTGCCAACCTTAATACTCGCAGCTGGAGTCGATATTGGGGGAGATCTACCTCAGGCATTAGAGTCTGGCTACATTGCTGAGCACATGCCTCTTAATTTAAGACGTTATAAGGTCTATGAAAGCGCTACCCATTTCAGCTTCATTCAAAGCTGCAAACCTGGGGCAATACCAATACTTGAAGAAGAAGTGCCAGGCGATGGCATTATTTGTAAAGATGGCGTTGGTACATCACGAGACCGGTTGCATCAATTGTTCTTAAACGACATTGTTAGTTTTCTGAATTGATTAACGGAAAGCAAACACACTCAATCTAACACTAGTGGCGAACTTCGATACTCACTCGGAGTTTGCCCAGTTATCCTTGAAAACTCTCGATTGAAATTGGACTTGGTCTGAAAGCCCGAACTAAGAAAGATGTCAGTTATCGCTTCATCACTTTGCTTCAGGAGAGTCTTAGCATGCTCAATTCGATAGGTGTTAATCACCTTTGAAATGTTCTGGTGGTGAGTTTGATTAATCGCAGACGATATTTTTCGAGCTGGGATACCTAGCTTTCTCGCCACTCGATTGAGGGACAAATCAGGATCTTTGAACACCTGATGATCCTTCATTAATGCATCAAACTTAGCGACGATTTGCGGGACTTCTTCATCGACTTTTAAGCTTCTCGACGATACCGCAGATACATCGATATCTTCAGGAGAATAGCTTGGTGTTGTCAGTTCACTCTGCTGTTGGTTTTGTTCCTGAATCGGAGACGTACTAGTGCTGACAACAATCACAGTCCCAACAATCGCAGGAATAAGAACTAAGTAGCTAATAGATAGGATCAAGTCTGTGTGTTGTGCGTTGAGCAGCAAAATATCATACGAGATAATGCTATCCACGAGAGCTGAAAACAGTAAGGCTATACCAGCCGTACGCTCTGCATACAAAACATTCGATACATCACTCAGCCTGACGTGCTCTGGAAAGTTAAACGATGACTTCAACAACAAGCAGCCATAGCCGAGGTACAACGAGATCAACAATAGATCAATCGTTCCATCCCAAATATACGAATAAGAAAAGGAGCCAACCAGAACAACCACTGGGCCTAAGCAATGCAAAAGAGACAAAGGTTTACTTCGATGAACTCCCGCAAAGCAGAGCCATGCAGCCACCGGTATACTTGCCCCTAGAACCGGTTGTAAGAAACGGAACAGTGCAATATCAAACGTCCAACGTAGCCCAACGACAGTAATCATCAACGCACACAACATAATAAACCAAAACGGTTTTTGGCTTGTTTGTGGGTAACGATATCGAAGCAAAACAGCCGTGATAAATAACAACAGAGCAGCAACAAATGGCAGGGGAATGGCGAGCATCAAAGTTCCATTTTAATAACAGAGTATATAGCGTCGATAGCTCAATAAGTATCGATGATAACTTGAACTCATGGTAATTCATTCGCCATATATAATAAAGACTCCTAGTCAGGAGCCTTTATTATCAAAATCAGTGATAACTAAGTTTGGTCAGTTGCTATTAAGCGTTAGCCACTTGGCGTGCCGGGTGTTTGATAAACACAGCGACTACAGCCACGATTGCAAGTGCAAAACAGTAGTAAGAGTTAGACACGATTTCTAGAGGCGATAGGTTAAACACAGAGCCCAATAGCAATACCTGAGCACCGTAAGGCAACACGCCTTGAATCACACAAGAGAAGATATCCAACAAGCTTGCTGAGCGACGCGGAGACACATTGTTCTCTTCCGCCAATTGGCGAGCCACACTACCAGATACAATAATCGCTACCGTGTTGTTTGCAGTACATAGGTTCACCATAGATACCAAGCCAGCAATACCTAGCTCACTCGCACGGCCATTCGCTTGCTTAGAGTGTGAAGAGCCAAACGCACGAATCACACCACTTACCAAGTTAGTCAGAAACGCCAATCCACCTTGACGACGCATTAGCTCACTCAAACCACCAATCAGCATCGACAGTAAGAAGATCTCTTGCATGTTGCCGAAGCCTGCATAGATATCTTGAGCGTAATCAGTCATACCGTAGTTCTCAACAGAACCTAGGCTCACGCCACCCGCTAGCAAGATACCAATGGTCAGCACGACGAATACATTCATGCCCGATACCGCAAGAATCAGAATAGTGATGTACGGCAGAACTTTGAGCCACTCAATTGAGCCTGTTTCAGGCACTTGAGTTGCCGTGCTATTGAAAGCAAAGATGACAATCGCTATCAATGCAGCAGGAAGTGCAATGCGGATGTTCTCTTTAAACTTGTCTCTCATCTCACAGCCTTGCGAACGTGTCGCGGCAATCGTGGTATCAGAGATGATTGAAAGGTTGTCACCAAACATCGCGCCACTTAAAACAACACCAGCCGTCAGTGGGATGCTCATGCCTGCTGAATCTGCAATGCCTAACGCAACAGGTGCAACCGCAGCGATGGTACCCATCGACGTACCCATTGCGGTCGCAATGAAAGCAGAAATAAGGAAGATACCCGGTAGAATCATGCTTGTCGGAATCGCCGATAGGCCAAGATTTACGGTCGCGTCAACGCCGCCAGACGCTTTAGCCACAGCCGCAAAAGCACCCGCCAATAGGTAGATCATACACATTGCGATAATGTCTTTGTGACCGACTCCACCCAAGAATTGCTCGATAGCGCGGTTCAACTTATCTTTGCTTAGCAACAACGCCAACATCACAGCAGGCAAAGCTGCAATTGGAGCTGGAAGCTGATAGAAAGCAAAATCGACGCCTTGCAGTGACAAGTACGTACCTACGCCAATAAACAGCGCTAGGAACACGATCAGAGGGATAAGCGCAACTGCAGAAGGGGCAATTACAGCATTAGAATTTTTCGAATTGGACATGGAACATCAACGCAATAGAACAGGAAGGTGAGCAGACTAATGTCACACTTAGAGCTTGTCAACGTCTAGACGTCTAAACGCCCAATTTAATGCAAAGTAATAAGCACGCCATTGAACATCACATAATAGAAAAGGCTACTTACTAACCAAGTAAGCAGCCTTTGGATAACAGATCATGTAAGCAGAAAGCTTTATAACTTTTGTTTAAATATCACTTCATATTCGCCTAACTCGTCATAACGTACTGTCGTTAGTTGATCGAATTCGACTTCAACAACACCACAATATGACCCGGTAATAATGGCCTCACCCGCTTCGAAGCTAACACCACGTTGAGTCATGGTGTTAATCAGCCAATAGATAGGCGTTTGTGGTAGTGAGTTTGGGTGCTTACCTGCGAATGCTTGAACTTGTTCGCCTTGCGTCACTTCAATGTTGATCTCAGCAGAAGTGAACGCTTTTTCACGGTCAATCTCTGGTCCAATGAACAGGCCTTGGTTTACTAGGCCATCAGCAAGCTTTTCGTAGAACTCAGCACCACTGTCATCAGCAAAGCGAGATTGAATTAACTCAAGGGCCATATGGCAAGAACCGATAGCGTCATTGATTTGCTCTTCGCTGTAACCTTCTTGGTTTGCAGGTAGGCTCTTAACAAGCGTAAATGCAATTTCAGGCTCAACGCGTACTACGTCGTTGTCAGCAAACAGTTCGCAAACCTCGCCTTGTTGAACACTACCCGAGAAAATAGGCGCAACAATGAACTTGTCTTCAGCCAAAGGAAGCAAACACTTCCAACCACCGACCTTGTCGCTCTTGAGATCGATCATTGATGATTGGATCTTTAGCGCATCTTCCAAGTTATTCGGACGATACTGTTCGTCCAATCTTGGGGCTTTGGTTCCCGCAACGCGGCGACTTAGCAGCTCTTCAGCTGCTTGCCTAAATACATTTGTCATATAATACCACCTTTATTGTTATGACCAGTATAATATCGGATTTCTTGAAGCTTGAATAGACAATTAAACAACGAACCAACACCGCAAATTCAGTCATTAATTTCCGCATATTCTAAACGTAACCACATAAAACCATGTTGATTTCAATAAGGAAAAAGCCAGTAAATTGATTACTAGCTTTCTAAGCGTACTACTGATGACTAGACTTTACTGCCCTTTTAACGTCTTCTTCAGGTTTTGCATGAAGTTTCTGAAGTGAGGCATGAAGTCAACAAACAGAGGGTGCTTTCTATCTTGCATCATCATAGGGCCAAGTAAACGAATACTCACCCCTAGTCGCGCTGCTGATTGTTCGTCTAAGCCGCTGTCTTGTTTGATCTTCTCAACAATCGCGAACATGTTTTCTCTGTCTTCAATTTCAAACTGCATGGTTTGCAGTTCCCGATCTTCTTTGATGTTCACTTCTTCGATAGTGATGCGGTAGTTGTTATGTTTGCCTGTGAATACTGTCATGTGGATCTCCTACAATGCTTAAAAAGTGTGTTGGCTAGCTCTTCATGAATCGTTCGAGCTTAGGTTTAACCGTCATCGACATTACGACCATGATCGTAAGGCCAATAGGAAGCGCAGCAATAAATCCATTAAACCATCCACTGGTAAACGCCGATGTATCCGAAAATCCAATGTTATTTGCCGCTGTTACCAATGCCATGATGGACTCCATGATAAAAGCCATAATCAATCCCACGATTAGGTTGCGAGCTTTCTCGCCGTAATTGGGTAATACCTTGGCGACCAACTTAGTCACCAAAGTCATCATCACCATGCCAATTGGCATCATAATCACAACAACTAGGGCTAACGAAGAGAGCCAGTTGCCGATGAATGCCTCGCCGAATCCGACATTCATGTAGGTCATCACCGCCGTTAAGCTGCCGCCAATGGTTAGCATTAAGCTCATCATGACCAAAACTTTGTATAAAACGGGTGTGCCTTTTTGCTCAGGAAGAGTTGGCGTTAGTGCTGCTTGAATCGTCATATCTATTTCCTGTCTTGAATTTACGAACAATTAAGTTGATAATGTCAACTATAAATATAGTGGTTGATATTGTCAACTACTTTCCTGAGGATCGTTTATGTCTGATAACACATCGCTAGAGTCTATCTTTCGCTTAGTGCACTCTTTGAAACGTCAAATGAGCGAGCAGATTGAGAGCTTGGACTCTGAGATCGCACCAATGAACATTCGCGTCATGAAGATCATTACCAAGAAGTCTCCATGTACGGCTATCGATATCGCACACTTCCTAAATCGCGATAAAGCACAGGTCACTCGATTGATTAACGCTTTGATCAGTCAGGAACTTGTGAAGAAATCTCCGAACCCAGAAGACAAGCGCAGCCAGTTATTGGTTCTGACCGATAAGGGTCAAGAGATCATGAGTAAGGTATCGAATATTGATCAAGAGATGCTGCAGAGAATGACCAAAGGCATGGCCGACGATGAGCTAGAACAGTTCCAAAAAGTCGCCAACAAAATGGCTCACAACCTAGAGAGCTAATCTAAAGTATTAAGTCCGAACATTTGAAAATTAGGATGTTAGAAAGCTAGAAAGCTAACCTATAAAAATAGGTTCGGCTTTCAAAACTTGTTTTTGTAGATTGGCGAGACTAATCAGCAGACCATACATTCTTAAAATCTGGCCATCCCCAGTTGGTGATGGCTACGTTTTTCAGAATACCTTGGAAACGCACGGTTTGTAGGTGATGGAACATAGGCACTAGCCAATAATCAGAAATCAACGTGGATGCAACGGGCTCCAACTCTGCCAAGTAATTCGGCAGTTCAACCGAGGCTTTATGAAGATCTAAACGCTGCTTGAGCCAATCACTGTTCACCTCTCCCAAAGCAGAGTGCAAAACAGGATCATTCATCATCCACGAAAACAGCGAAGACGGGGCATTGTCATCGAGGTTCAGGTTACACAACACCAGATCCTCCTTTAACTCACCACTCTGAGAGAGCTGCGCCAATTCTCGAAAACTGTAGGTGTTCACTTCAACTTCCACGCCATATCGTTTGAGTATGTCTGATACGCAAGTCGCACATCGATGCAACGCATAATAGTCATAAACCGCAATACTCATCTTTTTTGGCAATTGAGCTTCTTTCGAAGGCGTTCGATACAAATCCTGCCAACTTGGCAGTATGTTTTGAGCTAAAGAGACACTAAACAAACCCTTGTTACGTTCCAACTGAGACAAAATCGCTTGTGGGTTGGTCAGTTCTGAAAGGTATTTTCGCTGCTCATTATTTAGTGGGCTAGCCGCTGAGTTCTGATTGAATAGGATAAACAGACACCCATCCTCGACTCGGCTACGAAGGCCATCAGTTTCAGCCGACACCAGCTTCGCGTCGCTTTTTCCGAGTTGATGAAAACAAGACGAGTCTTCATAAGGTGACACCTGCATTTGGCTGTCATCGAAACGCGCACTGCCCGACATCGACTCTTCGAATTGCCAAATCGTCACTTCATCCGTTAGGGAACGACACCCGTAATAATGCTCGAATGCGGCAAGCTTAATACGTTCGTTATTAGTCTCAACCACTTTAAATGGGCCGGTTCCAATCACGGCATGAGACACCGAGTTTAATGGCGATGGCTCACGAGTCACTTGCGCAGCAGGTTGAATCGAATACTTAACGCCAGCCAATAAGCCAGCAAAACCAGTGTCTGCTTTGGTCAGTTGGAAGCTGATCCTTAACGGCTGCTCACTGTAAACTGAAGCAACATGGGCTAACTCTGTCTGATAGAAAGGTAGCGGTTGTAAGGCGGTAAACAACGATACTAGCTGTTTGGCGTCGACGGGTTGGCCATCGTGGAAGGTTAAGCCCGGGCGCAAATAGAAAGTCCAAACCAACTTTTCAGCATCATATTCCCAATGGTGCGCCAGTTCAGGCTTCAACTTGCCCTTGCCATTACAAGTAACGAGGCAACTGAACACTTGCCTGATCAAAAATCGTTCGCTACTGCGGTGAATATGATGCGGAAATAGGTCTTCAAACTTACGTTTATAGGTTAATTGAACGTGCAGCAGCCCTTCACGCATCGTCGCGCCAGAGGTTTCTTGAAGGAGAGAACCAAATACAGCGCGGTCATTGTCTAAAAGTGAGAGCGCTTTTTCGTACTTACCCTGCTCTATCAGTTTACCGGCAACGTGTTGAGTCAGCTGTTGATTACTAAAGCGCAAAGTCAGATTAGAACGTTGATTCCTACCGACTTTTGGCTCCCAAATTACCCATTCAGCCTGATGCATTTTCCCTAACAAAGTTCGTGCATGGCGTAAACTGGTGAACAGCTTGTCTGCGACCTCGGTTAAGGTCACCGAGTGTGAAAGATTAGGCTCAAACGAATCCAGCCTTGTGTAGTAACGCATCATGTTTAGATCAGACAAATAATGAACCTTTTTAGAAACCACCCTTCCTGATTAAGCCCATTATAAAACAAATCAACCAAAAAGTAGCGATAAAGGACGAAAACAGGAACAACTTAGTAAAAAACCATCTGTTTATTACTTCCTATTAAGTAACCATAATTAATGGGTCAACAAGGAACGACGAGTTCCTACCAAAGCCTAATACAAGAGAAGTAATCATCATGAGAAAATACTATCTTAATAAGCTAAAAAGCACCTGTAGCAAGCTCGAAAGAGAAGCACTACGAACACTTATAGAGCTATGTAACTGGCGTTATTAGTACACTTTAAGCACCGAGTTAACGCGAGTTGAGTACAACCTAATAGGCTCCTACCCCCAATATGTATATGGAATCCACGTATTTACAAAGTGATTTTGGTAATAAAAGTTAAGATGCGGTCGTATATTCGGCTTCTTATTGAAGGAGCTACCTTCTAGCCTTTGATGTTTTGCGCACCTACTGTCCTTATCGAGTTAGCAGCTTGCTTAGCATGACAGAATGGCCAGGTTTTCAGTAGGTTGGTCTTACCTTTTATGCATCATCATTTTGTGAAATTTAAGAGTTTATTAATGATTAATCGGTGAGTAAAACAGGTTTATATTCAGATTCATACCGTAACATTGCCCATGCAGTCCGTACCACTTTGTTCGCCAGTGCAATGCAGGCCTTCTTGAATCCGATACGATCTATGATACTCCTCAACCAAGCATCCTTTTGAGTCTTCGGTTTTTCTGGTAGTCGTCCAACGTAAGACATTGCACCAAGATAGAGAAGGGAGCGTAGCTCTTTCACACCACCGCATTTATCGATCCCAACCATAAAGACCTTACCACCTGAACTGTGTTGTTTGGGCGTAAGACCAACAAACGCTGAAGCTTGCCTTCCATTCTTGAACTGCTTTCCATCACCCAGAGTGGTATAAAGCATCGCAGCTGTTGTTTCACCAACACCTTCAATTTCCATTAATCGTTGGCATGGTTCTATCTGACGGGTTAACGCATTTTTCTCTTTTTCGAACGCGATGAGTTTTGCTTTCAGTTCTTTATATTGCTCCCACAACATGGACAGAACGGATACAACATTTGCTGGTATTGAGGTCTCTCCATCAAGTACTGTTTGAACCGACGCTTTTAAACCTTTTTCACCTCTAGGGTTTGCTATCCCGTAGCCCAAAATCGTCCCTCTAATGTGAAGCCCTAAGGAAACCACACTACGAGATAAGAACCTACGGCTGGTTTCTAATGAATGCATAGATTGTTGTTCTAATGACTTTGGACGGCTGTACTTGATACCAATTTGGATAGCGGCATTAGCGATAGCAAGGGCATCATTATGATCAGTTTTATGTCCTTCTAGGTAGCCTTTCACTTTCTTCGGGTTGATAATCCGCACTTCGTGTCCAAACTTTTCAGCTAATTGCCCCCAGTAGTGGCAGCCGCAACAACCTTCCATGGCGACAATGGAAGGCTTAGCCTTGGCAAGAAACTCTTTCATTTTCTGTCGACTTAAAGGTTTATTGGACAGCATCTCACCGTAAATACTGATATGGCAGGCTTGCAGAACATTTTTTGCTAGGTCGATCGCGATAACATTTTTAGTCAACATATTGGAACCCTCGTTATAACTGCACTCTGCTAAGTGTAGATTGGCAGAGAGGGAGTGGATTCCATACATCAAGTTAGGTCTCAACTCGCTTTTCCATTCCAAACTCCCTCTCAACCTAGTTGTACCAATCGCTCACACATTCGATAAATTTCCGTTGTCGACTCGACAAATTTAATTCGTTTTCTTAGTTAAACGAAAAGCCTTAAGGTTCGCCCCGAAGCAAGCAAAGAGCCTCAGAAAAACTGAAAGCTCAGCTAACAACTCATTTATTTGCAGTTACCAATCAGGTATTAACTAAGGAAACGCCATGCGTATCGCAATTCTTTCTCGCAACGAAAACCTATACTCTACTTCTCGCTTAAAAGCGGCTGGAGAAGCTCGTGGTCACCAGGTCGATGTTATCGACACGCTGCACTGTGATATAGATATCGCGAGTAACAATCCGAAGATTCGCTACATGGGTGAAGAGCTACCTCAATACGATGCTGTTATTCCACGTATTGGCGCTTCCATTACCTTTTACGGCACTGCGGTTGTTCGCCAATTCGAAATGATGGGCACTTTTTGTATCAATGAGTCAGTAGCAATCAGTCGTTCTCGCGACAAACTGCGCTCACTACAGCTGTTATCTCGCAAAGGTATTGGCTTACCAAAAACAGGGTTCGCTAGCCGCCCAGACAAGATTCAAGACTTGATCAAAAACGTAGGTGGCGCGCCACTGGTTATCAAGCTTCTTGAAGGTACTCAAGGTATAGGCGTGGTTCTAGCAGAAACAAACAAAGCAGCTGAAAGCGTTATCGAAGCATTCATGGGCCTAAAAGCGAACATCTTGGTTCAAGAGTTCATTGAAGAAGCTAATGGCGCAGACATTCGTTGTTTTGTTGTGGGTAACAAGGTTATTGCAGCAATGAAACGCCAAGCTGGTGAGGGTGAATTCCGCTCTAACCTGCACCGTGGCGGTACAGCTCAATTGGTTAAACTAACCAAAGAAGAGCGCGCTACAGCGATCAATGCAGCTAAAATCATGGGGTTAAACCTATGTGGTGTCGATATTCTACAATCTAAGAATGGCCCTGTTGTAATGGAAGTGAACTCTTCTCCAGGCCTAGAAGGTATCGAGAAATCAACTGGTAAAGATGTAGCAGACATGATTTTCGAGTTCATTGAAAAAAATGCAAAACCAAACGCTAACCGTACTCGTGGCAAAGGCTGATTAAACGCCGTTTACTCATGATTGGAAAAAACATGAACAATAAAATGATCATAGGGAATACAGAAGCACTTTGCTTACCAGAGTTAGGGATAACTGGACTACATACGCGTGTTGATACAGGGGCTCAAACCTCTTCTCTGCACGTAGACAATCTACTATGTGTAAAAACAGACGGTGAAAACTTCGTTGAGTTCGATCTTCACCCAGACGTTTACCACCTAGAAGAGACTGTGCGCTGCAAGGCGAAGCTGAAAGCGAGTAAAAGAATCAAATCATCGAACGGCGAAGTTGAACACCGTTGTGTGATTGAAACCATGCTAAAAATTGGTGGTCAGGAATGGCCTATCGATATCACACTAAGCAACCGTCAGGATATGACTTATATGATGCTGCTTGGTCGTCAAGGCATGAGTGACAAAGTGATTGTTGACCCAGCGGGCGAATTTCTAATTTCTCACTAATTGAACTGCTCCACAGCTCAAATAGTGAGTCAACAACGCGTATTAATAAAGGCCAGTCTTTGAGACTGGCCTTTATTATTTATGGCGATTTTTTTTCTCTTTAAACCCAAACCGCCAAACAGATTTAACCAAGCCTTTGAGTTTAATCTTAGTCACTCGCCAATGTGTTACTGGCCTTCTTGGTGCACTCATCAGCAGGTGTTCAAACGCTTGCTCACTCAAATTCACTTGTCCCCCATGCGCCACCAGCAAGGTGTCGAGCTGCATGTTATAAATACGGGATACCGACTCTCGATACTTATTGGGATGAAAAATTGGGAAAGGCGGAATCAGCTTCTTTTTGACCTCGACCATTAGGTCCGCCACATAGGCAACACTGTGTGATGGGCAATAGACGGAAAGATCTCTGTCGGTATGGCCTGGCGTTTCTAGAACCAACCAATCATCGAACCCCGGAATGCTATCCCCATCTGAAAGCTTGTAATCAGGCTTTAACTTTCTTGAATACCATAGATTTGCTTTAGGCCTACCCAATCGATTCGCCATCCACCGTGCTAATGCCAGATCTGTCAAATGCATCAATATGCCATCGATACCGTGGTACCAATCCTTATCTCGATTTGCTGCAACCAAATTACAATTCGTGAGCTTTCTGAGTTTGTGCGCTGCCCCTGCGTGATCTGGATGCATGTGTGTAACCACAACCGTATGTAGATCAGAAAAATCACGCATAAGCTCGGTTTCGATGAAAGCCTTCAAATGCGGGATGTCAGCTCGACACGCACCATCAAGCAAGAGCAACCTGTCAGGGTACTCTACGAGATACATGTCTTGGATATAGCCTTTGATGGTATGAAGTTGCAAAACCGTATTCCTATTCGTTATTCCTGCCGTTCAGAACAAATCAACAGTTCAGCAACAAGTGGTCTAACCAGAATATAGCAAAGATCAACGAAATGTGGTTTTGTGAGTTCAAAATTACTGACACTGATAACAAAAAGATGAACCTGTTACTCGAAAAAGGTAATCACAATATTACAACCCCTTCATCATTATGATTTTTAAGAACTAAATTCAATTTAACTGATTATCAATACGCATTGATATGAATAGGTTAAAGCTAATTATCAAATTTCTTTTGAAAATGTAACAAATACAACGCTGTTGATGATTATTAACCCATTGGTAACATTTACGTAAATTATCAAGGGAAATAAAATGAAAAAAACAATAATCTACACCGTACTAGCGAGCGCAATTTTGTCTACTTATGCACATGCAGAGACAAAGATCACTCCAAAACAAGCTACCGTGGTCGCGACCATGACTGAACGCCCAGGTAACCCTTCGGTTACACCAGATGGGCGTTTATTGTTAAGCGTTCATCCGCTCGATCATCCAACGACTAAAGTCATCGAGTTAAGCGTGGCTGGAAATCAAACGCCATACCCGACGATGAAATATGCACAAGGTGAAAACTCTCAATTTAAGGCTGTCATTGCCATTCGTACCGATGATAACGGAGTCGCGTGGATTCTCGATCTGGCAACTCATACCATAACGGGCTGGGATACTCGTAATGAAGCATTAGTAAAAACGATAAAAATACCCGCCTCTGTTCTAAAACCGACAAGCTTCCTACAAGATTTTGCTCTAGACCAAAAAAGACAACGTATTATCATTGCTGATATGACCCAGAACGATCTAAAAAGTGAAGCCATTCCAGCCTTTGTAACTGTTGACCTAAAGACGGGAGAAGCGGTTCGAGTGGCAGAAAACCACCCATCTATGAAGGCCGACAGTAAAACTGGTTTTGCGTTAAACCCAATCACGATCGATCCATCTTACGAATGGGTCTATTTCGGAGCTGTCAACGGACGCACTATTTATCGAGTGAAAGCGAGTGAGTTCGATAACGATGGAAAGACTGTCGCAGACAATATTAAAAGATACGCAGACAAACCTTATTCAGATGGTATTACTGTAGACAGTGCTCAGAACGTTTATGTTACGGATATTGAGAACAATGCAATTGGTGTGTCCACGCCAAAAGGGTACCGAATTATTGCGACGCTGTCAGAGAACCAAACTTGGCCTGATGGCATGTCATTTGGTCCTGATGGCTATGTTTATGTAACTGTCAATCAACTGAACCGAACCGCAGCTTTAAATAACGGCAAAGATACTGGCATCAGACCATTCGAAGTCGTAAAAATCAAAGCACTGGCGACAGGAACGACCGGCCGATAACCAAACGAAAGTGAGCCTTTTATACTGGCTCACTTTCCTTTCTGAAGAGCCCCTTCCCTATTTCTACGAGTAAACGAAAGGCATTTATCGTGACGACAAAACATGTGATTTGGTGACCTGAGTTATTCGGACTATATATGCGCCTCTAATTTATTGTCTGAGTGCTATACATGAACCAACTTATCGATGCTCTTTCTACCCAAGGCTACTTTGTTTGGGATGACTTCTTAACTCACGAAGAAGTAGTGGCATTGAGGGATTGCATTCCAGAGAACTGGAAAAAGGCTAGGATCGGCCGTAACGATGACGTAGCACGAGAAGCAACGATTCGTAGTGACAAAATTCAGTGGGTACGCCGTGATATGGGCGAACCAGCATCTCTGTTCCTAGACAAAATGGAACAAATTCGTCTAGAAGCAAACAGAGCGTTCTTTTTGGGTCTGTTCGAGTACGAAGCGCACTTTGCTAAATACGAAAAAGGTGACTTTTACCAGAAGCACTTAGACTGCTTTAAAGGCAATGAAAACCGCCGCCTAACCACTGTGTTCTACATGAATGACGAATGGTCTGAGGAAGACGCAGGGGAGCTCGTGGTTTACGATCTAAAAGACAACCACATTGCGACCATTCCACCAAAGTCAGGCAGCTTATTTGTGTTCTTGTCTGAACAGTTCCCACACGAGGTACTGCCGACAAACACAGAGCGATTCAGTATCGCGGGTTGGTTTCGCATTAACGGCGTGAAAGACAACCAATTAGACATCGCGCACTAAAACTGTATCCACATCGAACCTTATTCTTAGCCTCTCCATCGAGAGGCTTTTTTTGGGGTCAGAAAAACGTCTTAAAAGCCAAATACATCAAACATCAAAACCATCAATAACTTTTCTCTTAAATAAAATCGAAATGAATCTTTCACATCAGTGAAACGGTTTAGCCACGTAAGTGAAATATACCCTGTTCAAGATAGCTTCAAACGATACCCCTACCGTCTCGTTAATACTCAAATTCAATACCTCTATATCGATTTCATCCAAAAGGAAAAGAAGATGAATAAGCTAATTTTGGCAGGCGTTATTTCTGCGACAGCAGCAATGCCGGCGTTCGCAACGACTCAAGTAACTTGGTGGCACGCAATGGGCGGCCAACTGGGAGAAACCGTCAATAAGATTGCGACTGACTTTAATGCGTCACAAGATGATTACAAGATCACGCCAATCTATAAAGGTTCATACACAGAGACCTTAACAGCGGGTATCGCAGCATATCGAGCAGGCGAAGCACCTAACATTCTACAAGTCTTCGATGCCGGTGCTGCAACCATCATGAACGCCAAAGGTGTCGCCAAACCGGTACAGGATATTCTGGTTGAATCGGGCTACAACTTTAATTCAAACGACTACCTAGCTGGCGTTCGTAACTTCTATGCCGACAACCAAGGCAAGATGGTTGGTATGCCTTTCAACAGTTCGACGCCGGTTCTTTACTACAACAAAGACCTTCTCGCAGAAGTGGGAGCCGAAGCGCCTAAGACTTATGAAGAACTCGAAGTTGTTGCTAAGAAACTGAAGGCCGAAGGGCACATCGCGTTTTCTCAATCTCTGACGCCGTGGATCATGTTTGAAAACTTTAAGTCTCGCCACAATCTACCGGTCGCAGACCAAAACAATGGTTACGACGGCTTATCCACTAAGATCATGTTCAATACCAAAGACATGATGATGCATGTTAGCAAGATGAAAGAGTGGTCAGATCTAGGTTACTACAAGTATTACGGCAGCGACTGGGACGCGAACCAAACACCTTTCGAGCGCCAAGAAGTGGCGATGTGGATGGGTTCTTCAGGCTCTTTCGGTGGCTTGCGTAACCGTGTACCTTTCGAGTTAGGCACAACTTACCTTCCATACTGGAAATCGGTCAACCCTGATGCTGGCTTAACCTTCATTGGTGGTGCCGCTCTGTTTGCACTCAATGGCCATGACCAACAACAAGACAAAGGTGTTGCTGCGTTCTTTGATTACCTGACAAAGCCTGAAACTCAGGTTTACTGGCACAAAACAACAGGCTATGTACCTGTAACAACGGCTGCCTATGAACTAGCGAAAAAGTCCGGCTACTACACAGAGCAGCCAGACGCAGAAGTGGGCGTTAAGCAACTAAGCCTCAAATCGGGCGAGTGGACTAAAGGCTACCGCCTAGGTTATTACCCGCAGATCCGTGAAGTGATGCACCGTGAGTTCGATAACATCTTCGCTGACCGCTCTAGCGTCGAGAGCAGCCTAGACAAGGTCGAAGATGAGAGCAGCAAACTACTAAAGCGCTTCGCTCGAACGATGAACTAGATCGATTAGTAACTAGATCGATCAGTAAACTGGATCGACTAATGAAACGAAACTGTTCACAAGCTTAAGGCTTAGCGAATCAAAGCCGTTCATTGCTCCTCACCACTTGTCACTGCGTCATTAAAAACGTAATGGCAAGGTGTGAGGAGACTCTTCCCTAGCGCCATTTCTTGCTCCAACAACGATAACTCAACGGGATGCATGCCTGATATCGCGCTAGTGGTAACAGCCGCTCATAGTGGCCACTGTAATTATTTTTAGGGATTACCCTGTGGAACGACGTCAACAATTCTTTCACTCTCCGCTGCCTTACCTATTTTTGGCACCTCAGATACTCATCATTGCGGTTTTCTTTATCTACCCAGCGGCAAAGGCGGTTTACCTTTCATTTATGCTGGAAGACCCTTGGGGAACCTCATCGATATTCGTATGGTTTGAGAACTACCAAATGCTATTCGAATCGAGCGAGTATCTGAACTCGATTGGATTTACCTTGATGTTCGCGATTGTGGTCTCTTTCCTTTCGCTTGCCTTAGCTCTGCTGCTCGCGGTGAAAGCTGACAATATCATTCATGGACAAGGCGCTTACAAGGTCACTCTCACTTGGGTTTACGCGGTTGCCCCTGCGATTGCAGGTGTTATCGGTGCTTTCTTGTTTAACCCGCACATTGGCGTGTTCACAGAAATCTTTGCTGTTGTGGGTTGGGATTTTAGCTTCCAAACCGATCCCGTGGATGCCACGTTTGCTCTGATTTTGGTTTCCGTGTGGAAACAGGTTTCGGTGAATTTCATCTACTTCCTAGCGGGACTCCAATCGATCTCTTACGCCGTAAAAGAAGCGGCGATGCTGGATTGTGTCAGCGACTCAAAACGTTTCTGGACCATTACCTTCCCACTGCTCGCCCCGACTGGCTTCTTTCTACTGGTCATCAACCTCACCTACTCATTCTTTGAAACCTTTGGCGTGATAGACACCATGACCAATGGTGGCCCAGGTGGCGGTACAACTTCATTAGTGTACAAGGTGTATCGAGATGGTTTTGTTGGCGCAGATTTAGGCGGCAGTTCCGCCCAGTCTGTTGTGTTGTTACTACTGGTACTCACTCTCACATTTATCCAGTTTCGCGTTGTAGAAAAGCGCGTCCATTACTAGCCCCTCCCCGCTAGGATTTAACGCGACAGGAGTTATTTATGAAAAGTAATAAGGTCTCAGACCACCTAATTTTAATTGCAGGGATGCTGTTTATGTTGGTCCCTATCTGGCTAATCTTCGCTAGTTCTACGCATAACCCAAACACCATTGTCAGCGAAGGTCTGCAATGGCTACCGGGCGATAACTTTACGGCTATTTATAGCGAAGCTTGGAACAAAAGCATGGGCTTTAGTGGCGAAGTCACCGCCAGTAAAATGATCGCCAACTCGATGATCATGGGGCTAGGTTTTGCGATCGGTAAGATCATCATTTCGATGATGGCCGCGTTTGCTTTAGTCTACTTTAGACTCCCTTACGCCACGGCGTGGTTTTGGCTGATCTTCGTGACGCTGTTACTGCCATTAGAGGTTCGTATTATCCCTTCCTATGAAGTTGTCGCTGGGCTTGGTCTTCTTAATAGCTATACAGGGTTGATTCTGCCTTTGATCGCATCAGCCACCGCGACCTTCTTTTTTAGGCAGTTCTTCAAAACCATCCCCGATGAATTATTAGAAGCCGCTCAGCTAGATAACGCAGGCCCATTTCGGTTCTTTATCGATATCTTACTGCCTCTTTCTAAAACCATGATCGCCGCTATTTTCATCATCATGTTTGTGGTGGGTTGGAACCAATACTTATGGCCGATCATGATGACTACCGATGAAGGCTACAACACCATCGTGATGGGCATCAAACAAGTACTCAATAATATCAATGAAACCAGTTTACCGCGCTATGACTATGCTTTCGCCATGGTGATTTTAGCCATGTTGCCACCCGTATTAGTGGTGGTTGTATTTCAGCGTTGGTTTGTAAAAGGGCTAGTAGAAAGTGAAAAATAATAACGACACGACTCAAATGAACAATAACCGCATTCAATCACTCGATGAGTACAAGACGTCTCACCAGCCTTCTCACCAAGCTATCCACAAAAATACAGAGGACACCCCGATGCCAAAGCTAAAACAAACGTTAGCGCACAACCAAGCCACTCACGATCGTACGCGCAAAGCTCCCATCATGCTGGGTATCAAAAACTTGGTAAAGACGTATGAAAACGGCCATCAAGCCGTCAAAGGAGTCTCGCTTGATATCGATGAGGGTGAGTTCCTTGTTTTGGTGGGTCCTTCTGGTTGTGGCAAGTCTTCTATCCTACGTTCCATTGCGGGTTTGGAAAGCATCTCTGGTGGCGAGATTCACTTAAGTGGTCGCCGCGTTGATAACGAAAAGCCAGCTCAGCGTGATATCGCAATGGTCTTCCAAAATTATGCGCTCTACCCGCACATGTCGGTTTACAAAAACCTAGCTTATGGCTTAAAGAACCGAGGTGTTAGTCAGCACCTTATTGAAGAGAAAATTGAGAAAGTCGCCAAAACGCTGAAAATCGAAGAATACCTAGACCACAAGCCAGCCAAGCTTTCGGGTGGTCAACGTCAACGTGTTGCTATGGGACGAGCGATCGTTCGCGATCCACAACTTTTTCTGTTTGACGAACCTTTGTCTAACCTAGATGCCTCACTGCGTGCTCACATGAGATTAGAGATCAAAAAACTGCAACGCGAACTTGGCGTGACCAGTGTTTACGTGACTCATGACCAAGTCGAAGCCATGACACTGGCTGATAGAATCGTGGTGCTCAACAAAGGCCAGATAGAGCAAGTCGGAACGCCACGAGAGGTCTACCACCAGCCAGCCAGTACTTTTGTGGCGAGCTTCATTGGCAGCCCTGCAATGAATTTTTTACCAGCAACACTCGATGACGGATACCTTGAGATTGGTGATCAGCAAATGTACTTACCCGAGTACGCCCACGTAAAAAATACAGCTATCACACTTGGTATTCGTCCAGAGCACCCTGAAATTGGTTCAGAATTGATGATGAACACCTTGCCTCTTGAACTGCGTATCAGTGTGGTTGAGCCTTTGGGTCCAAATCAATTGGTTCATGGTCTGGTGAACGAGCAGCCCTTCATTGCAGTAACACCCGAAACGACACTGTGCCAAGCCGTCCCCCTAGAGCTAAGAATCGATAAATCCAACCTGCATATTTTTGACAATCATGGCAAACGCATTCACCCAAATAACTTCACATCACAGGAGCCACACGAAGATACGACAAGCTTAACGACGGCTCTCGCTTAATCGAGTACACTGATATTTAATGCGTTTTTACGGTGCGTCTTTAAGAAGGATTAATTATGTCGTCTATCATCGTAGGTCATAGAGGTGTAGCAGGTACTCACCCAGAAAATACCAAAGCAAGCATTGAACAAGCGGCGAAACTCGGTTTGAAATGGATTGAAGTTGATATTCAGCCCACTCAGGATGATCAACTTGTGGTTTGTCACGACCACACGCTTGAGCGCTGCAGCGATGGCAAGGGTCGTGTCGACGAACATACCCTTGCAGAACTGCGTCAGCTTGACTTTGGCAGTTGGAAGTCTGAGCAGTTCGCGGGTGAAAAAATACTGACGTTGGAAGAGTTGCTCGCGCTTGTTGAGCAGCATGATCTTAGCGTCAACCTAGAAGTCAAAGTCGATAGCCGACATCAAGCACCTCATGTCGTTGATTTGCTGCACACCGAGTTGATTCATTCAAATCTAGACACCGACAGAGTTTTGCTTTCAAGCTTCAGCCATCAAGTCGTTGCTGAAGTGGCTCGTCATTTGCCTAGATACCGTGTCGGTCTGATCACAGAACAACTGACTCAAGATGATCTTATGCTGATTGATGAGGTTAAAGCGTTCAGTTGTCACATGAACTACGAGCATCTGAAGCAGAGCGATCTTGATACACTTGGTGAAGCAAACATTCAAACATGGTGCTACACCGTCAATGATCCGTCCCGCTTCAAATTTCTCTCAAAAGTAGATGCTGTATTTACTGATTTTCCGAATCAGTTCAATCCTATAAATTGAGCTCGTAAATACCGCAAAAATAGCCACGATAAACTTTAAAATAAACTCCCGGGATGCCTTAAAATTAACTCTCGGGAAACCATAAAATTAAGTAGCAAACACAAGTGAGTAGGAGTACATTCCGCTACTCACTTGGTTTCACTAGCTCGCCTTATTAGACAGCTTCATTGGTTACTTAATTTATGGATCTCATTTTTAGTCCAACCTTCCCAATTTTGGGTGCAATCTTCATTTTCGCCGCTATTGTTCGTGGCTTCTCAGGTTTTGGTTTCACCTTAGTGGCATTGCCATTGAGTGCGTTATTCGTGCCTGTTATCGAACTGGTTCCTGTTTTCATGCTGATCGACCTGTTAGGCAATATCCAATTGCTGCCGAAGGTTAAACATCACGTAAATTGGCGATGGGTTTCAAAGGTATTTATCCCTTGTTTGGCCTTCACGCCCGTCGGCTTGCTGTTGCTCAAATCCGTTAGCCAAGACACGATCATCTTGATCATCAGCGCCTTCATTTTTGCATCTGCATTTATGATCTACAAAGGGTTCCAGTATAAAAGAGAGCCTAGATTTGCTCCCTATATTCTAGGTAGCCTTGCTGGGATAATGAACGGCGCAGCTTCAATGTCAGGGCCTCCGATTGGTACACACGCATTGGCAAACCCAGTTGCTCCGCATATAGCCAGAGCTGGCCTGATTGCGTTCTTTGTGTTGGCAGATTCCAGTGCGTTTGTATCGGCATCTATCGCAGGATTAGTCGACCGCGAGGTGGTCTGGCTTACTTTTGCACTGTTACCAAGCAGCATGTTTGGCGGTTATGTGGGTTCTAAACTATTCGAGAGATTTGGTGGGGCGAAATTCAAGCCAGTCACGATTGCATTGCTGATCGTGATTGCGATATTCAGTGCAGGTCGAGTCATACTGTAACTGACTTTAGCGGTTAATTTCGGAAGTTGCTTTCGCGAATTGACTGCGCGAATTGCCTGCGCGAATAGATTCCGAAAGTGATTAAGAAAACTGGGTACCAATGACTACCATTCGATATGGATAGGGGTACCCATTTTTACAAGTTGGATGAACTCATCCATATCTTGATTAGTTAGTGCAATACAACCATCCGTCCAATCAAAGCTTTGAATAAAGCTCGGTGAACGGCGCTCACCATTTTTAATACCGTGGATCTTGATGTTCCCTCCAGGGTCGACATCATTTTCTTCAGCCCACTGCATATCCGAAGGTTGCGGGTAGCTGATATGCACCGAGCGGTGAAAATCCGATTCTTCCATCACATAATCGAGCTGGTATTCCCCTTCAGGTGTTCGGTTGTCTCCTTCAAAACGTTTATGCCCTTTCGGTTGTTTCCCTAACGCAATACGAAACTCTTGAATGACCTCATCACCCTTAAGTAGGTACATTCTACGCTTCGATTTATCAACTTTGACTAAAGTAACCACTTGCGACAGAGAGCCTGCCTCAGAAGAGGGAACGGTTAGAGTGTAAGACTGTTGAGAAGAGCTTTGAGGGGGACGTTTAGATGAACCTTGAGACAGCTGGGCAACTTGTTCGCCAGAGTTACTGCTAAGAACATCATCCACAATAATCACATGTTTGGAATTTGAGAGCACTGAAGAGGTTGAGTTAGAGGAAGACGTTGAGACACGCTGAGAGTGAGCCGGTTTCGACTCGAATACAATGGTTTCGATTGCCGTCGCGTCAGAAATTATCTTTTCAACCACAACCTTTTCAGCTTGCACACTCGAAGCTACAAACAGTAAACACAGTGATAAAGGCAAAAATAGACGCACCTTTAGTTCTCCTCAAAGCGCATGGACATGGTTCGTGATTGAGTTTCCATGCCTAACGATTCATAGAAACCCTTAGCTTGCTGATTAAACTCCATCACTTCTAACCTAAGCTCAATAGCACCGCTCGCTTGCGCCCACTGATTAAACGACTTCATCAACGCTTTGCCGACGCCTTGGCTCTGAACCTGATCGTTTACCACAATCGTATTCACTCGCGCTATTTTGTGAGACTGAATGAAGCTTACCCCTTTATTCTGCGTTACCTTCCCCACCAAGAAACCAACAACCTGTTGAGCGTCAACCGCAACTAAGAAAGTGCCAACCGGATCAAGCATCAATCCCAACCAATATTCTTCACTATCAGCTAAGCCATGAGAAGCGGGAGCAAATACCATAGGGGCACCAAGATGATGTTGACGATTTATTTGCATAGAGAGCTCTAAGATCGAGCTAATATCAGTTACCTTAGCGTTCCGGATTTGCATATCACTACCTTTTTAAATTCAATAACACCTTAGCAAAAATAGCTTAGCTGTGCACCGTCCTACTCTTTTAACAAAACTTTCGAGCTAGAGCTTGATGCCACTAATTACATGACACGATAACGAAGAACAGCTCCCAATTGGGAGCTGTTCTTATATCTAAATCTCGGTTCGTTCTAAACGAATGACGTAAAATCAATCAGATAAGAAACGATTAAAAACCGTTAAACATTTTGGGTCTGCTTTTTTTGATTATTACGGTATAGGTCAAATTGAACAAACCATTCATAGCGACATCTCTAAACTTACTTAAGAATTTTAGAGTTTTAATACGGAGTGATTTTTTAATACGGAATGTTCTTTCTCCGATCACAGAGTCTGAAGCCCCTCCAGTTAAACCAGCAGGAGAGACACCATAAGTTGGTTGGTTTATGAAGCCATACATTTCTAATGAAGACATCAACGGGGTAGAGGAATCGATCGCTTTTTTCTATAAATGTTTTTGCCACATGAGGGGTGATCATATAGGCAGTCATACATAACGGTGTTTTAATATGTCGCACTAGAGTTTGTTCGTTATCTAGGTTTTCAACAACATAGTTATACTCTCTTTTGTTAGAATAATTTTCTAACCGAATATAACCACACTCTTCAATATGCTCACTGGCGTGCTGAACCGTTTTTTCGAAGACATCAACATCAACCATTACATCATCTTCAAAGATAATAATCGGCTGATTCAGTTCAATACACTTTTCCCATGCCAAATAGTGGCTACTGTAACAACCGATTTCACCAGGAACGGCGACTCTTCCATTCAATGCATAAAAGGCGGCTTCATCATAACGATTCATCAAAGGGTGGTCTTTAGATAAGCTAGCATCAACGCCACTCAGCTTTTCTATGTCTAATTTCTTAATATTTAAAAGTTGTTCTTGGCTAGATAAAAATCGCTCTGACTTTCGCTCCAACGAAATGATGATAGACTTCACAGTAAAAAACACCCACTAATAATTTAACTCATAAGAAATTAATATAAATATCGGCTTTGTTGCGTAATTAAATTTAAAGATAGAACAACCCCGTTTCGCGTATTTCTTAATCAATACGACAAGTTTCAGGCATACCTAACCCAGTAAGCTTGTTCAACGCTTTTATCATCGCGTAAGTTTCACCCACCTGGGCATTGTAATTTCTTAAGCTCAATCGTCCTCCTAGCAACTGTTTAACTCGATACATCGCTGTTTCTGACAATGAACGTTTGTGGTATCCATACCGCTCTTTCCAATACTTATTTGAGCCGTATAATTTCTGGCAACCCACGGCGAGATTTCGAGGGTGACCACGCTCCCAGAAGGCTGCCCCTTCTCTTGGGGGAATAAGCGCAACGGCTCGCTTCATCTTAATAGCAGCCCGACACGCTCTCGTGTCGTAAGCGCCATCACCAGACACCTCAAGGATGCTTCGACGTGTTTGTTTCAGTAGGTTCGGGAGTACTTCACCATCTGTAACCGTTGATAAACTTAGCTCGGCGGCAATGATCTCATGAGTGCTTGTATCAACTGCAATATGCAGCTTTCGCCAGACTCTCCGCTTGCCATCCGTCCCGTGTTTTTTGACTTTCCATTCACCTTCGCCATAAACCTTAAGGCCAGTTGCATCAATGGCTAGGTGTTGTATCGCTCCTCTCGCTTTAGTCTTAAATGAGACCTCAACTTGCTTGGCTCTACGACTGATGCAGGTGTAATGCGGACAACTTAACGGCACATGGGCTAACCTAAATATCGAGTCGATAAATCCTTGCAGCGCTCTCAGTGGCATAGAAAAAACTCGTTTCACCATGAGTGCTGTCGTAATAGCTAAATCACTGAACCGACGTGGCCTCCCGCGCTTATTCTGTTTGCTTTGCGCCCACCCACTTATTGCTTCTTCATCGATCCAGAAGGTCAGAGAACCACGGTTAATGAGCGATTGGTTGTATTGCTTCCAGTTGGTTGTTTTGTAACAAGGTTTAGGCATAAGGCTACGAGAGAGAGTGGTGGTAGCTGATCAGATCGTAGGTTCTTGATTTAGTTCCATTGAATTACGCAACAAAGCCTATAAAGCAAAGAACGATCAATTCAGCTGGAAAGATAATGATCCGTACCATGCGCTAGAAGCAATCAATTTAAGTGAGGTGAAATAATGAAAAAGCTATTAGTTGCAACAGCGATTTTAGCCTCATTTTCTGCAAACGCTGGTTTGACCCGGTTTGATCGATCAGTTCAACAACACAAAGAATTTGCATTGCAAACAAAGTTTGATTTTTCTTGTAAGATGAATGCAGGTTCAGCAACGCTAATTGACCCGTTTTGGGTCATCACTGCAAGCCATGTAAGCGGCTCGAAATCTGACGGGTATCAAAACACTGTGACCTGTTATTCATACGAGAAAAACGAAAACGGCGTTTATCAGCAGATAACGCACAAGGTTGCGAGCACTAATCCGGCGGGTCAATTTGGAGAATACAATTTCCCGTATAAAAATGATCGCGGTTTTGGTGATTTCGCCCTTGTTCGACTAGATACGCCGATCACAGAAATCGAGCCAGCAAAACTACCTAAAGAGGGGATGTTTGATTACTCGAAAGTTTACCAGGTTAATCAAATTGGTTACGGCAATTACAACCACAGAAACGGCGGAACTAAACAGGTAATGCACAGTGAATATGAAGATCGCTGGCTTGCTGAATATTCATATGATTTCCGTACATTAGAAAAGACGGACTTAAACTGGCTTACTATTCATGGTGATTCAGGTTCAGGCATCACCATTGAAAAAGACGGTGAACTTTACTTAATCGGTGAGATTGGTTTGCAGTATAGCACCAGCGAGATCGGCGGCTGGACTGACACATTTGATGATGTGATCGCACGCTTACCATTCATTCATAAAACTATGAAAGAGCATGGCTTTAGCTATGCAGAGCCCGTTGATTTTCATGCGACAAAATGGACTCCAGATACGCAAAACGACATTGATAGCTTACATGCATTCTATTCTTACTGGCGCGCTGGCAACGTTGATTTCAACGAGACAAAATGGCTAAGTGATGGAAGCCTTCAAAGCGTGTTCTATGCTACAGAGGGCGATAGCTACACAATTGAAACCATGATAGAAAAAGGGCAAAAACCTTTTGATGTGTTTATTGATGGCCGACAAGTAGCGCACAATGTAGACGCAACAGGCCAGGCTTTGAAACTTACTCTTAACGCATTTAAAGCGAAAGGCGATTTAGTAAAAGTAGAGTTTAAATTGCTTGAACCAGGTGAAAACTTAACTATAGATCACTTCTTGGTTAAGTCTGTTGAGCAATAACATTTGATTGTTAGCCTCGGCCTTATGGTCGGGGCTTTTAATTAAAATAAACTAAGTTACAGTGTTATCAGAAGTAGATTATTGTCTGTAGTAGATTGTTCTGTGGAGAAGATTGTTCTCTGGAGGAACGCTGATGAACTTGCCACCTCGGATAAGGTAGCAAGGTCACAAACGAAAGATCAAAGAAGTCGGCGTCTCAATCCTGTTCGCTCCAAGATGCGTGTCGAGATCTCCTCTACCGATAATGAAGAAGTGTTGATGTAAGGTATCGCTTCTCGGCGAAACATCGATTCTACCGTTTGCAATTCATACAAACATTGCGAGTCACTCGCATATTCACTGCCCGCTAAACGGTTCTCTCGAATTTCAGTCAGCCTTTCCGCATTGATAGTTAAGCCAAACAGCTTGTGTCGGTAGATCTCAAACTCAGGGAGCAACTTCAAGCGCGCTAAGTCATCATGGATGAATGGGTAGTTCGCCACTCGCAGACCAAACTGCATTGCCATGTACAAGCTCGTTGGCGTTTTACCGCTGCGAGAGACTCCCAACAAGATAATGTCTGCCTCTTCCAAGCCTTTTAAAGTAATGCCGTCGTCGTGCGCTAACGTGTATTCGATAGCAGCAATACGGTCGAAGTATTTGTCCGAGTCTTTATTGACGCTACGAGAACGCTGCAGCTTCGGCTTAGGCGCCATTTTCGTATCATCTTGCACTTTCTGCACGATACTCTCTAACACGTCATAACAATGCGCAGGCGCATCTAACAACTTCAGTTTTATCTCCGGTATCACAATCGAGAAAAAGACCAAAGGTTCATGACCTGTTGCTCGATATGAAATCTCGATCTCTTTCAATAAATCAGAAAGTTTGTCTTCACTTTCGACAAACGGGAAGGTTTTTTCATTAGCTTCGAATGGGAATTGACCTAGAACAACATGCCCTAAAGTCTCGCATGTTATGGCCGTTCCATCAGAAACATAGAATACATCACGACTTTGGATATCAATTTGCATTTTTTATTTAATGTTTAAAATTATTTTGAGTAGGATGGGAACCATAATATATATAACGAAACCCTGCTGACTATTACGTCCCCCACAGCTTTAGAAAATAATTTACATTTTTTTAAACTGATACGTAATCGTTTGCCTTTAAATCCCTACAATGCTTGCTATGTTTCTGGAGAAATAAATGCAAAATAACACCCTATGGTTCAATGGCCTTTCCATGGAAGATGTCGACAAAGTCGGCGGTAAGAATGCTTCACTTGGCGAGATGGTTTCTAACCTAGCCAACGCTGGCGTATCAGTACCTAATGGTTTTGCTACCACATCTTATGCGTTTAACAACTTTCTTGACTACAAAGGTCTTGATGAGCGCATTCACCAACTCCTTGATGAACTTGATGTTGAAGACGTTGACGCACTGCGTAAGACAGGTGCAACGATTCGACAATGGGTTCTAGACGCACCCTTCCCAGAATCACTAGAGCAAGATATCCGTGATAACTACCGTGAACTGATTGAAGGCAACGAAGAATTGTCTGTTGCGGTTCGCTCATCGGCAACAGCTGAAGACCTTCCAGATGCTTCTTTTGCAGGCCAACAAGAAACCTTCCTTAACGTGAAAGGTATCGATGCGGTTATCGAAGCAACGAAACACGTATTCGCTTCACTGTTTAACGATCGCGCTATCTCTTACCGAGTACACCAAGGCTTTGATCACCGCGGCATTTCACTGTCTGCGGGCATCCAGCGTATGGTTCGCTCAGACAAAGCTTCTTCAGGTGTGATGTTCACGCTTGATACTGAATCAGGCTTCGACCAAGTGGTATTCATCACCTCTTCTTGGGGCCTAGGTGAAATGGTCGTGCAAGGCGCGGTGAACCCAGATGAGTTCTACGTTCATAAGCCAATGCTAGAAGCGGGTCACTACCCAGTTGTTAAAAAGACGTTTGGTTCTAAGTTGATCAAGATGATCTACTCAACCAACCAAGAGATCGGCAAGCAAGTTGATATCATCGACACAGATACTCAAGAGCGTAACGAGTTTTCATTGAACGATGAAGAGATCAAAGAATTAGCAAAACAAGCAATGATCATCGAGAAGCACTACCAACGTCCGATGGACATTGAGTGGGCAAAAGATGGCATCGACGGCAAGCTTTACATCGTTCAAGCGCGTCCTGAAACCGTATGTTCTCAGAGCGACCAAAACGTTATCGAGCGTTACGAGCTAAACAACAAGGCAGATGTCTTAGTTGAAGGCCGTGCTATCGGTCAACGTATCGGTTCAGGCCCGGTTCGTTTGGTTGACTCTCTAGACCAAATGTCACTGGTTCAAGAAGGTGACGTACTGGTAACAGACATGACAGACCCAGACTGGGAACCTGTGATGAAGAAAGCGTCTGCGATTGTGACTAACCGTGGTGGCCGTACTTGTCACGCAGCAATCATTGCTCGCGAGCTTGGTATCCCTGCAATTGTTGGTTGTGGTACCGCGACAAGCAGCCTGAATGATGGCGACACCGTAACAGTGTCATGTTCAGAAGGCGAAACAGGTTACGTTTACAACGGCGAACTCGACTTTGAGATCAAACGTTCTGAAGTTGATGAGCTACCAATGCTGCCAACCAAAGTAATGATGAATGTGGGTAACCCAGATCGTGCCTTCGACTTCGCTCAAATCCCGAACGAAGGTGTTGGCCTTGCTCGTCTTGAATTCATCATCAACAAGATGATCGGTATTCACCCGAAAGCTCTGCTGAACTTCGATGAGCAAACGGATGAGATCAAAGCAGAAATCAACCAGCGCATTCGTGGCTACAAAAATCCGATCGATTTCTACGTAAGCAAACTAACAGAAGGCATCGCGACTATCGCTTCTGCATTCTGGCCTAAGCGTGTGATCGTACGTATGTCTGACTTCAAGTCGAACGAATACAGCAACCTAGTCGGTGGTAAAACGTTTGAACCGCATGAAGAGAACCCAATGCTGGGCTTCCGTGGCGCATCTCGTTACATCTCACCAGTATTCGAAGACTGTTTCGAGCTAGAGACTCAAGCAATCAAACGCGTTCGCAACGAAATGGGTCTTAAGAACGTTGAAATCATGATCCCATTCGTTCGTACTCCAAGCGAAGCAGCATCGGTTATCGACATTCTGGCTAAGTTCGATCTTCGTCGTGGCGACCAAGGTCTGAAGGTCATCATGATGTGTGAGCTACCATCGAATGCGATTTTGGCTGAGGAATTCTTGAAGTACTTCGATGGCTTCTCTATCGGTTCAAACGACATGACACAGCTGACACTTGGCCTAGACCGAGATTCAGGTGACGTTGCTCACTTATTCGATGAGCGTAACCCAGCGGTGAAAGCGATGCTGAAAATGGCAATCGATGCAGCAGCTAAAGCGGGTAAATACGTAGGAATTTGTGGCCAAGGCCCATCAGACCATGACGACCTAGCGGAGTGGTTAATGGAACAAGGCATCAGCTCTGTTTCACTAAACCCAGATACGGTTATCGACACGTGGTTGAAGCTTGGTAACGTTGCAAACAAGTAACGCTTAGCGTCAACAAGTAGATATAGAGTCAACAACTAGATATAGAGTCAACAAAGCCAGTCATCGCGACTGGCTTTTTTGTTCACCGAAAGCCAACAAAGATAACCTGCCTAGCATAACAAACATTGGTATCGAGCTGACCTTACGTTATCCTTTACACAATTCTTCATTGAGAGGTTTGTCACCAATACAAACCTAACTTCAAGACTGATAAGAGCGTTATGAATTCGACTACCGCAACTCCCTCGCCTTCTCTTGGCCGACAACTCTATACAATGACATGGCCAATGCTGTTTGGGGTGCTTTCCCTAATGAGCTTCCAGCTTGTCGACAGTGCTTTTATTGGCCAACTGGGCGTGCTGCCGCTCGCTGTTCAAGGCTTCACGCTTCCAATACAGATGATCATCATTGGTATTCAGGTCGGGTTAGGTATCGCGACAACCGCGGTAATCGCTAGAGCCATTGGCGCGAATGAAACGCGCTACGCTAAGCAACTAGGTGGATTAGTGATTGCGATGGGCAGCGTGAGTGTTGCGCTTTTCTCCGTCATCATCTACCTATTGCGTGGGCCTATTTTACAGTTGTTGGATGCGCCACCGACGGTATTGCCAATCATTGATACTTATTGGATCTATTGGCTAGTCAGCTCTTGGACAGGTGCGTTGCTCTACTTTTTCTACAGTGTGTGTCGTGCCAATGGTAATACCATGCTACCCGGTTCAATGATGATCGCGACCAGTATCATCAACTTGATATTGGACCCGATTTTCATCTTTACGCTCGATATGGGCATCAATGGAGCCGCCATTGCGACCATCTTGGCGTTCGGCGCGGGTATCTTTATCGTAGCACCAAAGGTCACCAAGAAGCATTGGATGACCTTCGACTGGCACGACCTCGACATCAGCAAGAGTGTTCGCTCCATCGGTAACATCATGGGGCCTGCGATGATCAGTCAGCTGCTGCCTCCTATTTCATCCATGTTCGCCACTAAGCTGCTTGCTGGCTATGGCACAGCTGCCGTTGCAGCTTGGGCGCTAGGTTCACGTTTTGAATTCTTCTCGATTGTCGCTGTGCTAGCACTAACGATGTCGATGCCTCCGATGATTGGCCGCATGTTGGGAGAAAACAACCTAGGTAACATACGCAAGCTCGTTAAGATTGCAGTGATGTTCGTATTGGGTTTCCAATTAGTGATTGCACTGGTGACTTGGTTGTTCTCAGGCGGACTGGCAAGCCTAATGACCAGTGAAAGCGAAGTCTCAACGATTTTGAACTATCACCTACTGATCGTGCCTATCAGCTTAGGGCCATTGGGAATCTGTATGCTAATGGTTTCCGTATCTAACGCTCTGGGCAAGTCCTACACCGCCTTGACGATTTCAGCGCTGCGCCTGTTCGCCTTCTTCTTACCTTGCTTGTGGGTTGGCTCTCAGCTTGCGGGTATTGAAGGCCTATTCTGGGGCGCAATGGCAGGTAATGTGCTTGCCGGCACCTGTGCATGGTTCATGTATCAGCGCGCGCTAAAACAAGTCGAGCTTAAACTGCCAAGCGAATAATCAAACAGAACACTCCAAAATAAAGCAGCAACTTCAGCTGCTTTTTTAGGATCTAAATCCTAGTTCGCATCCTATTGAAAAGCTGTTTTTTGTGAATTTAGCTCTCTAATACAACCTTATTTTCAATTAACCACCCACCTTTACTCACTACCACATTCGCAAGGTAAATGATTGATTGCCATACATTTACAATACCAATCAATTCAATTTTTTGCCTTTCCTTATAACTTGTCCTAGATCATCAAAGGGTTCAAAAATGCAACCTTTGGTTTTAAATATGTAAACCTTGATGCGGTTTAAGAAATTAAACCTCATTTGGCTACCTTTGGTGATCTTGTTCAAATTCCGCTCGTGATATAGGTCTAAAACTTACGATTTGTTGATGTTTTGAACGCTCACTTCAGGTTTACAGAAGTTTACCGCACCTTGTGGGAATACCACCAAAGGAGTAGATTTCAGTCATTGAGTTCAAAAATGTAAACCGAAATCATGAATGTAAAACAAGTTCGATTCACCGATGAAGACAGAGAATGCTTAAGCAATTACTTCCGCTTAGCAGACACAATTGCCGATTTGATTGGTCCCTACTGTGAAGTAGTCATCCATTCATTTGAAAGCTTAGAAAACTCAGTCGTAAAGATCGTCAATGGTCATCATACGGGGCGTGAAATTGGCTCACCGATCACCGATTTAGGTTTACGCATGTGGAGCACATTCGAGAAAACTGGCGAAGTTTCACCGAAGAGCTATTTCACCAACGCAGCAGACGGGTCTCTACTGAAATCGACCACCTGTGTACTGGCTGGTCCACAACAAAAGCCGATTGGCATGCTGTGTATCAACATGAACTTATCTTTCCCATTCCCAGAAATCGTCAAAACGTTGATGCCGCAATGCAATGTGCCGCAAACCATTGTCAGCGAGACATTCAGCAACAATGCAAACGACGTCAT